>JAEUHV010000068.1 GCA_016794485.1 Planctomycetota bacterium | reverse complement strand
TCAAACACATTTTGCGTTTATTCTTTCCTTACATAATGATCATCGATGTACTCGAAACCACCGTCCGAGCGCAACACTAATGTATCTTTTTTGAAATAATAGTGAAGGATAGTTTCCCATGTTTGTCCATTCATGGCCGAGCCCGCGCGCGTCTGGCCGGTGCTGCAACGTGAACTCGCCGCGTTCGCCCCGATGCTCACGCGTTGGACGACCGCCGGCGAGCACGTGGGTGCGGTGACGGTCGTGTTGTCTGGCGCGCGGCCATGGCGCGAGGTCGCCGCCGCCGCCGAACGGCATTGCGCGCTCGACGGGCGACTGCGTGACCTCGACACCGTTCCCGCACCGCCGGCAACGCTGGTGCCGTGGATCAGCGACAGCTTCGCGAGCGTGTCCGATTGGAGCGGCAGCGACGAACTGCTGCCCGCGGAACGCACGCGCATCGCCGACCTCGCGGCGCGCGCGCACGCGCAGGGCCGCGAGCTCAGGTTCTGGGGCGCGCCCGACCGGCCCGAGGCATGGCGGGCGTTGCGCGAACTCGGCGTGGACCGCATCGGCACCGACCGGCCGGCCGCCGCGGCGGCGTTCCTGTGCGTGCCGCGCTGAGTCATCGGCCCGGGAGAGGCGCGAAGGCCTAGCGGGGCAGGATCGGTTGAACCCGGCTCGACCTCGATCGGGTCTACGCATCGCTGGCGCTGACCGCACCGCTGCGGGCGTTCCACCCCATCGTCAGCCGCGAACTGCTCGCCGGGCCCTGAACGTCACGACCACTTCGGCGGCAGCAGCAGGCGTTTGCCGTCGGCGCTGCGTGGGGTCGTCGCGGCATCCGGCGCGTCGAACGCGCGGTCCCAGAGCTGGCAGGTCACTTCCTTGTGCTTCTGGTCCAGCCCTTCGCAGTAGTTGGTGAACTTGCAGCGCCGCACCTCGGCGCCGCGCCCCTGCCGCATCTTCTCCCACCAATCGGGGTCGGCGAGGCTCTGGCGCGCCGAAGCGACGAGGTCCGCTTCGCCGCGCTGCAGGATGCCTTCCGCCTGGTGGAAGCCGCAGATGCCGCCGGCGGTGACGATCGGCGTCGCATGGCCGTCCGCGCGCACGGCGGCGCGGATCGCCGCGGCCAGCGGCACGTTGCGGCCGAACGGCCCGCGTTCGTCGCTCTTCACGGTCGGCATGCACTCGTGCCCGGACGGCCCGGTGTACGGGTATGCCGCATCGCCGACGTTCGGCTGCTTCGCATCGTCGAACTTGCCGCCCTTGCTGATCGACAGGAAGTCGAAGCCGGCGCGCGCGAATGCGACGCCGTGCGCACACGCATCGGCGAGGTCGCTGCCGCCCGCGATCGCTTCGTCGCCGAGGAAGCGCGCGCCGACCACGAAGTCCGTGCCGACGCGGGCGCGCACCGCGGCGAACACTTCGAGCGGCAGGCGCTGCCGCGCCGCGAGCGGGCCGCCGTAGCCGTCGGTGCGTTCGTTGGTGCGCGACAGGAACGACGCCATCGTGTAGGCGTGCGCGTAGTGCAGTTCGACTCCGTCGAAGCCGGCGGCGCGGGCCCGGGCCGCGGCGTCGGCGAACAGGCCCGGCAGCACGTGCGGCAGTTCGCGCACGTGCGGCAGGTGCAGGTCGTTCACTTCCTCGCGCGCGCCGAAGGCGTAGTCGCGGAACTCGCGCGGCGAGAGGATTGCGCGCAGCGTCGCGTCGTCGGTGTCGGCGAGGCAGGCGCGCACACTGGCTTCGTCGGTGGCGGCGGCGGCGCCGAAGCGTTGGCGCACCGCGTCGACGAGGCGCGGCGTGACGGCGAGGAAACGCGCGAAGTACTTCGCCTTCTCCGGCCGTCGGCGGATCGCCAGGAAGTCGAGGATTTGCAGGAACACGCGCGTGCGCCCGCGGCTGCGTTCGCGCACCGCGGTGACGAGGTCGCGCAGGCCGGGCACGAAGCGATCGTGGCCGATGCGCAACAGGGGACCGCTCGGTACGTCGCGGATGCCGGTGGCTTCGACCACGAGCACGCCCGGCGCGCCATCGGCGAAGCGGCCGTACCAATCGACCACGTTCGCGGTGACGCAGCCGTCCTCGGTCGCGCGCCACGGCACCATCGCCGGTACCCAGCTGCGCGTCGCGGTGCGCAGGCGACCCGCCGCGAACGGTGCGAACAGCAGCGACCGGGCGGCATCCTCTGCGGTCGGCCAGCCGGGGGCGGGCAATTCGTGGCGCACGGGCATCGCCACGGCGCGGGTCAGCCCTTGCCCTTCGGCGGTTCGCGGAAGCCGTTCGGCGCGCGCCGCATCTGGCCCATCGACTGTGGCGGATCCTCCAGGCGCAGGCCCCACCACTGCTCGAAACCGTGCATGGTCATGCGCGTGCGGTTCTGCAGGCGGAGCAGGTTGTCCTTGGTCGGCGCGTCACCGGGCAGCCGCTTCTGCAGGGCGGCGAGGATCTCCTGCGCCGCGTCGTTCTTGTCCTGCTTGTGCAGCATCCACGCCCAGGTGTTGTGCAGCAGCGCGTGCTTCTTGTTGACGGTGCCGGCGACCTGCAGCACCGACAACGCGCGCGCCGCGTCGCCGGTCTTCCACAGGATGCAGGCGAGCACGAGCCGGGCATCGGTGTCGCGCACGCCGGAGCCTTCGAGCAGCCCGAGCGCCTTCTCCTTGTGGTTGCCGGCCCACGCCAGCAGGCCCATCTGGCCGAGCACCTGGCCGCGCAGGAACGGCACCCAGCGGGCCATCGGCAGCATCGATTCGAGGGCCGCCATCGCGCCCTCGAAGTTGCGCGCCTGCATCATCTGCTGCAAGCGCATCGTGGTCGGGTGCAGCATCGCGCCGATGCGGCGCGAGATGAGGATCCACACGCCGACCAGTGCGACCAGCGTGAACAGGATGCCCCACGCCCAGTGCCACACGTCCAGGAAGACGCCGGAGAAGCCGAGCAGGAAGGCGAGGGCGGACGCGAGGAGGACGGAATACACGCCGGGCGGATCTCTTTCGGGGACGGAAGGGGCGAACAGGATACGGGCCCCTGCGTCCGCGCGCGACCGTTCCGTGCCGGCCGGGCCGGCCCGGCCGCCGGTCAGTCC
>JAEUHV010000062.1 GCA_016794485.1 Planctomycetota bacterium | reverse complement strand
CTGGTCACCGACCGGCCGCTGTTCGCCACCGACGCGCGCGTGCTGTTCGTGCTCGGCAAGGGCCGCATCGAATTCGAGGCCAAGTGATGCACCGTTTCCCACCGTTCGTATTCGTCGCCACGGGTCTCGCACTGGCCGCCGGACTGCACGCCCAGGATCTGGTCGTGAAGGCCGCCAAGGTCGTGCTCGCACCCGACTCGGTGCAGTCCGACGGCGCGATCCTGGTCCGCCAGGGCAAGGTCGCCTTCGTCGGCGCCGAGATTCCGGCGGAAGCCCGCGCCAAGGCAACGGTCGTCGACTACGGCGACACGTGGCTCGTGCCCGGCTTCGTGCTGCCGCCGAACACGCTCGGCCGCGACCGCGACCTGGCCGAAGCGTCGCTGGCGTTCACCCCGGACCTGCGCGCGGTCGAGGCGTTCGATCCGTGGCAGGACGAACTCGCCAGGCTGCCGGCGAGCGCCGTCACCGCGCTGCTGCTGTCGCCGTCGCCGCGCAACGTCGCCGGCGGCATCGGCGCACTGGTCAAGCCCGGCAAGGACGGCGGCTCGGTGGCCACCGCCGAGACCCACGTCGCGCTGTCGCTGACGCAGGCGGCACGCAATCCAGAACGGCCGCCGACGTCGCTGATGGGTGCCTGCGACCTGCTGCGCACCGCGTTCGCCGCGGCGAAGCAAGGCACCGGCGGCGGTCCCGACGTCGCCGTGCTGCGCCAGGCGCTCGGGGGTTCGCGCCGCATCGTGATCCACGCCGACCTGCTGGTCGAACTGCTCGCGGCCCTCGACCTGGCGCGCGAATTCGGTTTCGAACCGGTCCTGGTCGGCGCCCGCGACGCCGAGAAGGTGCTGCCGCGCCTCGTGCAGCAGAAGGCGAGCCTCGTGCTCGATCCACTGCAGCCGGCGATGCGGGTCACCCAGCTCCGCCTGCCGACTCGCCTCGCCGAAGCCGGCGTGCCGTTCTGTTTCGGCGGCCGGGCCGACCAGCTGCGCCTCGCCGCGGTGCTCGCCGTGCGCAACGGCCTCGACCGCAAGACCGCACTGGCGGCGCTGACGCGCACGCCGGCCCAGATGTTCGAGCAGCAGGCCTCGGTCGGTTCGTTGCGCGCCGGGTGCGGTGCCGACTTCGCCGTGTTCCGCGGCGACCCGCTCGACCTCGGCAGCGCGCACGTCGCGACGTTCGTCGACGGCGTGCGCGTATTCGGCGACGCCGCGTCGCCCGCCGCCACCCCCACCCCCGCGACCGCTGCCGGAGACCGCTGACATGAAGCTCCCGACGTTCCTCGGCCTCGCGGCCGCCGCTGCGTTGTGTGCCCTGGCTCCCGCCCAGGACAAACCCGTCGTCTACCGCAACGCGCGCCTGTGGCTCGGCGGCAAGCCGCCGATCGAGAACGGCGTGCTCGTCACGGCCGGCGGCAAGATCCTCGCGGTCGGCGGCGCCGACACCAAGGCGCCGGACGGAGCCACCGTGGTCGACTGCGCCGGCAAGACGATCACGCCCGGCCTGGTCGACGCGTCGTTCCGCGCCGCCAACAACAACGACTTCAACGAACAAGGCGACGAGATCACGCCACACGTGCGCGTGCTCGACACCCTCGACCCGGACGACCGCAGTTTCGAACGCGCGCGCGCGTCCGGCGTCACCACCGTGCACGTGATGCCCGGCACGCGGAACGTCATCGGCGGGCTCGGCTGCGTCGTGAAGACCTGGGGTGCCGACCCGAAGTCGATGGTGCTGAAGGAAGACGCGAGCCTGCGCATCACGATGGGCAGCGAACCGTCGCAGCGCAACATGGCGATCCGCGGCGGCCAGGTCGACTCGATCTACTACCGCCGTCCCACCACGCGCATGGGTGTCGTCTGGGAAGCGCGCCGAGCCTTCTACGACGCCAAGGAAGCGCTGCAGAAGTCGCAGGGCGACCCGGGCGCCCCGCCGAGTGCCGGCATCGAGGTGCTGACGCGCGTGCTCAAGGGCCAGCTCACCGCGGTCACCACGGCGCGTTCCGAACAGGACCTGCGCACCGCCCTGCGGCTCGCCGCCGAGTTCGGCTACAAGACGATCCTCGACGACGCGCAGGACGCGCACGTCGTGCTCGACGAACTGGTCGCGACCAAGTCGACGGTGATGCTCGGCGCGCCGAGCGCCACCGTGATCTCCGGCTCGGCCGGCGGCGACGGCGCCGACCCGCGCAGCGCGACCGTGGCGCTGCTGGCGCAACGCGGCGTGCCGTTCGTGATCACCACCGGCAGCAACCTCGCCGCCCTCGACCTCGTGCGCGAGGCGATGTTCGCCGTGCGCAACGGCCTGTCGCCGACGCAGGCGCTCGACGCGATCACCGTCGAACCGGCGAAGTTGCTCGGCATCGACCAACGCACCGGCAGCCTGGCCGCCGGCAAGGACGCGGACTTCGTGGTCTGGTCCTCCGATCCCCTCGATCCCTCGGCCATCGCCGAATCGGTCCACGTCGACGGCATCAACGTGCTCGCACTCCGATGAACATGAATCTCCTCCCCGCGTCTCTGTTGACCTGGGCCGCCACCTGCGCGCTCGTCGCCACCGCCGTGGCGCAGGACGTCGTCGCCGTGAAGGGCGGCAAGGTCCTGCCGGTCGGTGCACCGGCGATCGACGACGGCGTCGTGCTCATCGAGAACGGCCGCATCGTGAAGCTCGGCAAGGCGAGCGAAGTCGAGATCCCGTGGGCGGCGAAGGTCGTCGACGCGACCGGCAAGACCGTGATGCCGACCTGGGTGGTCGCACACTCGCAGGCCGGCCAGCGCGGCTTCAACGAGAACATGCAGAACGTGCCGTGGCTGTCGGTCGCCGACGCGGTCGACCCGTCCGCGATCTGGTTCGAGGACTGCCTGCGCAACGGCGTCGGCACGGTCCACGTGCTGGCCGGCAACCAGACGCTGCTCGGCGGCCTCGGCATGGTCGTGCGGCCGTTCGGGCGCACGGTCGAGGACATGGCGGTGGCATCGAACACCGGCATGAAGATGTCGCTGTTCGCGGCCGGTGGCGGGCGGCTGCAGCAGATCCGCAAGCTGCGCCGCGCGCTGGGCGACCTGCGCGACTACCTGGCCGACTTCGACCGGCGCAAGGCCGAGTTCGACAAGGAGAAGGCCGCCGGCGCCGTCGGCGCCGACAAGACCTGGACCGAGGAGATCGACCGCACCAAGAAGGCCGGTGTCGACCTCGTGCAGAAGAAGCTGAAGGGCTGGCTGTACGTGCCGAGCTTCGCCGAGATGGACGAAGCGATGCGGCTCACGCAGGACCTCGACCTGCAGCTCGTGCTCGGCCCGAACATGGACGAAGCGATCGCGATGCTGAAGCGGCTGGCGAAGCCGGTCGTGATCGACGAGACGATCGAGTACTACGAGACCGACGAGGAGACGCAGAAGGAGACGAAGCACTGCCCGGCGAAGCTGCTCGCCGACGCCGGCATCCCGTTCGCGACCTCGCTCGCGGTAGGCGGCCCGGGGTCGTACCCGTGGTGGCAGATCGGCACGCTGATGCGCAACGGTGTTTCGCGCGACAAGGCGATCGAATCGCTCACCACGGTGCCGGCCAAGATGCTGGGGCTCGACGCGCAGGTCGGCTCGCTGGCCGAAGGCAAGCTCGGCAACGTGCAGATCCTGACCGGCGATCCGCTGGCGGCGACGAGCTGGGTCGAGACGGTGATCCTCGAGGGCACCATCGTCTACGAACGCAAGGACGACCCGCGGCTGCAGTACCTGTTCCAGGTCGAACAGGACAAGGCGAAGAAGGCGGCCGGTCCGGAGCAACCGGCCGGCAATGCCCCCGTGCCGCCGAAGGAAGGCCCGAAGGCCGACGCGCCGAAGACGGAACAACCTGCCGGGACCGGCAACCCGGGCGAGGGCAAGTGATGCGCGCGCCGTCGTTCGTTTCCGTCGCGGCTGCGGTGGCCCTGGGCGTGCTGGCGCGCGCCCAGGAAGCCGCGGTGCCGCAACGTTCGTTCGCGGTGCACTGCGGCACCCTGCTGCTCGGCGACGGCAGCACGGTGCTGCACGACGCCTGGCTCGTGGTCGACAACGGCAAGGTGAAATCGGCGTCCAAGGACGCCCCGCCGGCCGACCTGCCGGTGGTCGACTGCCGCACCAAGGTGGTGATGCCCGGCATCGTCGCGGTCGACAGCGACCTCGCCGCCGGCCCCGACTCCGACTACCAGCTCACGCCCGACGCGCTGGCCCTCGACCAGTTCGACTTCGAGCGCACGTGGAACGTGGCGCTGCAGGGCGGGGTCACGTCGGCCTACCTGTCACCCGGCCGCGCGCGGCTCGTCTCGGGCCAGGGCGCGGTCGTCAAGCTCGCCGGCCAGGACCTGGTCGCGCGCGTGCTGCACGAGGCGCAGTGCCTGCGCGTGAACTTCGGCGAATCGGCGATCGCCGCACCGCGCGTGTTCGAGCCCACCCCGCACCCGACCGACGAAGATCCGATCCTGCCGGCGCGCATCCAGACGCCGACCGGCCGCATCAGCGTGCTCGCCGAACTGCGCGCCGCGTTCGCCGCCGCCACCGACGCCGACCAACGCGCCGGCGGCGAAGGGCCGGCCGAGAACCGCTACGACGAACGGCCGCTCGCCGACGTCGTGAAGGGCAAGCTGCCGCTGCGCGCCGCCGCGTTCCAGGCCCAGGACATCCGCCGTGCGCTGCTGCTGCAGCAGGAACTCGGGCTGCGCATGGTGCTCGAGGACCCGCAGGAAATCGGCGACGTCGCCACCATGGCCGCCGCGCAGAACGTGGCCGCGACCTTCCGTGTGCCGGTGCGTTTCGGCCGTGCCAACCCGGGCGGTGAAGACCGCCTGCAGAAGACACCCGAGCCACAGCCCGCA
>JAEUHV010000045.1 GCA_016794485.1 Planctomycetota bacterium | reverse complement strand
GACGGCGATGGCACGCGGTGGGTCGGCGACCTGCCGCAGCCCGGTAGTGCGTAGGCACCGGCCCGTCGCTACAACGGACGGATGAAGAGTCGGATCGTCCCGGTTGCGGCCGCGAGCCGCGGTGATGTCGTGTTCGTTCCGTTGGCGGATGGCGTCGAGCCCGATGCGGGACCGTCGCTGCGCGCCGCGCTGCAGGCAGCCGGGGCGACTGGCGACGCCAAGGGCACGTTCCGCAGCGTCGCGGTGTTCCACCAGCCGGCGAAGTCGCCGTGCAAGCGGCTCGCGACGGTGGGCCTCGGCAAGGCGTCCCAGGTCGACACCGAGAAGCTGCGGCGCGCGGCCGCGGTGGCGCAGCAGCAGGCGGCCGAGCTCGGCGTCGCTTCGTTCGGCCTGGTCGTCGCGAAGGCCGCACTCGGCGGCTGCTCGCTGCAAGCCGCCGGGGCGGCGATCGCCGAAGGCCTCGCGCTCGGCGCCTACCGCTACGACCCGCCGCGTCAGAAACCGGCGAAGGACAAGAAGGCCAATGCGTGCCTGGTCGGCCTCGTCGGGTTCGCCGGCAAGGACGAGCGCGCGTTTCGCACCGGGTTCGCGGCCGGCGCGATCGCGGCCGCCGCGACGGTGTTCGCGCGCGATCTCGAGAACCTGCCGGCCAACCTGTGCACGCCGACGATGCTCGCCAAGGCCGCCAAGGGCCTCGCCGGCGGCCGGCTGCGCGTGAAGGTGCTCGACGAAAAGGCCTGTGCGAAGCTCGGCATGGGGTCGTTCCTCGGCGTCGCCCAGGGGGCCACCGAACCGCCGCGGTTCCTCGTGCTCGAGTACCGCGTGCCGGGCGCGAAGGGCAATGCCTGCGTCGTCGGCAAGGGCCTGACGTTCGACACGGGCGGCATCAGCATCAAGCCCGCCGCGAAGATGGACGAGATGCGCTACGACATGTGCGGTGCTGGCGCGGTACTCGGCCTGTTCCATGCGCTCGCGCACGGCGGCCTCGGCGCGCACCGGCCGAAGTGCAACATCGTCGGCCTGATCGCGGCGACCGAGAACGCGGTCGGCCCCGACGCGCAGAAGCCCGGCGACGTGGTGCGCGCGATGGACGGCCAGACGATCGAAGTCCTCAACACCGACGCCGAAGGCCGCCTCGTGCTGGCCGACGCGATGTGCTACGCCAAGAAGTTCTTCGCTCCGAAGCAGATGGTCGACCTGGCGACGTTGACCGGCGCCGTGGTGACGGCACTGGGCCACGAAGTGGCCGCCGTGATGGGCAACGACCAGGCCCTGTGCGATGCGCTGGTCGCGGCCGGCAAGGCGGCCGACGAGCCGCTCTGGCAGCTGCCGCTCTGGGACTGCCACAAGGAGCAGATGAAGAGCAAGTTCGCCGACCTGGCGAACATCAACGGGGCGCAGTACGGCAACGGCTCGATCGCGGGCGGCGCGTTCCTGGCGTTCTTCGCCGGCGACACGCCGTGGGTGCACCTCGACATCGCGGGTACGGCCTATGGCGGGCTCGCCAAGGACTACTACCGCAGCGGTGCTGCCGGCACCGCGGTGCGTACCCTGTTGCACTGGGTGCGTTCGTTGTGATGCAGTGGGCGGCCGCATGGCCGATCCACTCGTTCCACCCAAGGCGCGCATCGCGCGCCGTGCGCACGTAGCCTCGTTCGAACACTACCAGCGGCTCTACGCCGAGTCGCTGCAGGACAATTCGGGCTTCTGGCGGCGTCAGGCGCAGCGCATCACCTGGTTCCATCCGTTCGAACGGGCGGTCGAACAGGATTTTTCGCGCGCCGAGGTCGGGTGGTTCCTCGGCGGCAAGCTGAACGCGAGCTTCAACTGCATCGACCGGCACCTGACCGAGCGCGCCGACCAGACGGCGATCTTGTGGGCGATGGACGAGCCGGGCCAATACCGGCACATCACCTACCGCGAGCTGCACGACCAGGTCGGCCGGCTCGCCAACGTGCTGCGGCGCCACGGCGTGAAGAAGGGCGACCGCGTCGCGATCTACCTGCCGATGATGCCGGAGGCGGTGTTCGCGATGCTGGCCTGCGCGCGCATCGGTGCCGTGCACAGTGTCGTGTTCGCCGGCTTCTCGGCCGAGTCGCTGCGCGACCGCATCGCCGATGCCGACTGCCGCGTGGTCCTGACCGCCAACGAAGGGCTGCGCGGCGGCAAGTCGATCCCGCTGAAGAAGACCGTCGACGAGGCGATCGCCGAACTGCCGGTGCACACGGTGCTGGTCGCGAAGCGCACCGAGACCACGGTGCCGATGCAGTCGGGGCGCGATCTGTGGCTGCACGAGGAGATGGTGCGGCAACGCGCCTACAGCCCGGTCGAGTGGATGGACAGCGAGGACCCACTCTTCGTGCTCTACACGTCGGGTTCGACCGGCAAGCCGAAGGGCCAGCTGCACACGACCGGCGGCTACCTCGTCTACGCCGCCTACACCCACCAGCTGGTGTTCGACTGGCATCCGGGCGACGTGCACTTCTGCGCCGCCGACGTCGGCTGGGTCACCGGCCACAGCTACATCGTCTACGGGCCGCTCGCGAACGGCGCCACGACGGTGCTGTTCGAGAGCACGCCCTTGTATCCCGACGCCAGCCGCTACTGGCAGGTGTGCGACGACGTGCAGGCGACGATCTTCTACACGGCTCCGACGGCACTGCGCGCGCTGCTGCGCTTCGGCGACGAGCCGGTGCAGAAATACAAGCGCGACAGCATCCGCGTGCTCGGTTCGGTCGGCGAGCCGATCAATCCCGAAGTGTGGCAGTGGTACCACGACGTCGTCGGCGAGAAGCGCTGCGCCGTCGTCGACACGTGGTGGCAGACGGAGACCGGCGGCATCCTGATCTCGGCGCTGCCCGGTGCGACGCCGTGCAAGCCGGGTTCGGCGACGTTCCCGCTGCCGGGCGTGCGGCCGGTGCTGGTCGACGAGCAGGGCAAGGAACTGCGCGGCAACGGCGTGTCGGGCAACCTGTGCCTCGCCGGCAGCTGGCCGGGTCAGGCGCGCACGATCCTGAACGACCACGCGCGCTTCCAGCAGACCTACTTCACGACCTACCCGGGCCTGTACTTCACCGGCGACGGCTGCCGCCGTGACGAGGACGGGTACTACTGGATCACGGGGCGCGTCGACGACGTGCTCAACGTCGCCGGCCATCGCCTCGGGACTGCCGAGGTCGAGAGTGCCCTGGTCGCGCACGAGTTCTGCGCCGAGGCCGCGGTGGTGGGGTTCCCGCACGACCTGAAAGGACAGGGCATCTACGCCTACGTGATCGCTGGGAAACCCGCCGATGGCGTGCCCGCGGCGGAGATCGAAGCGGTGTTGAAGCAGCAGGTGCGCAAGGTGATCTCGCCGATCGCCACGCCCGATCGCATCCAGGTCGTGCCCGGACTGCCGAAGACGCGCAGCGGGAAGATCATGCGCCGCATCCTGCGCAAGATCGCCGAAGGCAACTACACCGAGCTCGGCGACATCACGACGTTGGCCGAGCCACAGGTCGTCGAGCAGATCGTGCAAGGGCACAAGGCCGGCAAGTGAGCGCTGGCGGGGCGCGCGGCGCCGCACCTGGCGAAGCCCGCATCGAGCTGCGCCTGCGCGAGCTGGCGCAGCTGTTCGACTCGTTCGACCCGGCCCCGTTCCACGAGAAGGACCTCGACCGCGACGCCGAGGAGTTCATCGCGTCGTGGGCGCGCGAGTATCCGGTCGATGCCCCGCTGGTGTTCCGCCTGCACCTGCCCAAGGACCAGGAACGGCTCGAACCGCAGCGCACGGTGCAGGACGCGATCCGCAACTACTTCACCTACCGCGCCCAGATGGCCGGGCTCGAGGTGCGCCGCACCCAGCAGCTCGGCCGCCAGAGCCTCGGCATCGGCGTGTTGTTCCTGGTCGGCTGCATGCTGCTGCGCGAACTGCTGCGACGGCTCGGCGCCGGTGACTTCCTGCACATCGGCCAGGAAGGCCTGTTGATCCTCGGTTGGGTCGCGATGTGGCGGCCGATCGAACTGCTGCTCTACGACTGGCGACCGCAGCGGCGCATGCAACGTACCTACGAGAACCTCGGCCGCATGCGCGTCGAGGTGCAGTGTTCGGACTGAGACGGCGCGTCCGGACGATGGCAGCGCGCGTTTCGCGGCGTGGGCCGCAGCAGTGCGGCAACGTCGCGCGGATCGGTTACCGTTCAGGCATGACGTTTCTGCCACTGGCCCGTCTCGCCGCCACAGCACTCACGTTCGCCGTGCTCGCTGTGGCCCAGGAGCCTGCGGTCCTGACCCGGCACGCGGTCGCCCCGCAAGCTCCGGCGGTGGCGATGCGCCACGGCGGTGTGCATCTGCTGCCAGCGACCGTGGTCGCGAAGGTCGCCGCGCCTGCCAGCCACGGCCGCGTGGCTGCGGTGCGCGTGCTGCCGGTCCACTTCCGGCACTGAGCGCCGCCGCGGTCAGAAGGCCGTAGCCAGGCCGAACGAGACGATCAGTTCGGCCGAGTCGCCGACGTTCCGTTCCTCGTTGTTGTCGCCGAGCAGCAGCCAGTGCAGGCCGAGCTCGCCGGTCCACGGCCCGAGCCGCGACGGCATGAACGGGAGCGGCGACGACACGACGGCGCCGATGTCGAGGAAGCCGAAGAACTCGTCGTCACCGCCGGCGGACGGATCTTCGTAGTAGTCCGACAGGCTGGTGCCGAGCGTGACCGGCACGGCCAGCGTCGCATCGAGCGACCCGAACTGGCCGAGCGCGAACAGCGGCTCGATGCCGAACTGCGCGTAGATGCCGACGTGGTTGCCGGCATCGGCCTGGCCGTCGGTCTCGACGGCGAGCACGAGGGAGGGGCGCAGACCGCTCTCCACGGCGTCGGTCAGCAGGCCGCGGTCGTCGAGGCCGAACGAGAACGCGAGCTCCTCGACGGTGCCGAACGAACCGTTCGGGCTGTAGTAGGCGGTGTAGGTCGTGCCGATCGTCAGGCGCTCGCCGACGGCGGCCGACAGTCCGACGTAGAAGTCGCTCTCGTACCACGGACCGCCGGCTCCGCCGGTCGGACCGTCGTGCAGGCTGTTCCACAACCCGACCGTGAGGCCCAGCGACTTCACCGTTTCGCCGCCGTCGTGCAGCGAATAGCCGAGCTGGTACCACGGCTGGGCGATGACGCCCTGGTTCTCCTGCGCGATGCCGCGGAAGAAGTACTGGTTGGTGAAGTCGATGCCCCACGAGCCGGTCGCTTCCGCCTGGGGGGCTGGCTGGGTGGGGTCTTGGGCGACGGCGACGCTGGACAACGCCAGCACGATGAAGGCGACGGGGGAGCGCATGGTCGATTCCTGGGAAGGCCGCAGCGCGGCGGTTCGATTCGCCCTTCCCATCGACAGTTCCCGACCGCGCCTTTAGGCCACCAGGTGTGCCCTCAGGGTTTGCGCCACTCGATCGCGACCGGCTCGTGGCGGTAGTCGTTGCCCACCGACTTCAGCACGCGGTAATGCGGCTGGCCCTGCAGCCGTTCGTCGAAGAACAGTTGCAGCACGTTGTCGAAGCCGACCAGGTACGACGACGGATCGAAGTCCGAGTCGCTGCCGTGCGCCCCGTTCGGCGCCATGTCGACGAACAGCGGCGTGACGCCTTCGTAGCGCAGCATGTCGAGCATCGCCGCGATCAGGAACCTCTGCTCGGTGATCAACGGGAAGCGGTCCTGCAGGCGGAAGATGTTGTCGAATGCGAGCCGCGTCACCGCGCGTGGTTCGCCGTCGGCGTGGCCGCCCTGGCAAAGCCGGATCAGGTCCCAGTTGAACTTGCCCGGTGCGATGAACTCCGGGTGCAGGTAGACGACGCGGAAGTCGGGCGCGAACTTGCCGTCCGCGCCCAGGCATGGGGCGAGCACCGGCTCGCGCTGGCAGATGCGCCGGATCGCGTCGCGGTCCTCGCGGGTCGACACGAACAGGACGCGTTCGCCGGCGCGCAGGCCGGCGGCGAGGAAGCGCAACGCCAGGAACGTGGCGCGGGTGCCAGGCTCGGCCAGCAGCACGGTCGACGAACGATGCGCCGGGCCGGAGCCGTGCAGGAAGCCGGCATTCAGGTCCGGGTGGCCGAGGTCGATCGGTTGGTCGCCGCGCGGCGGCACCGCGAACTCGGCCTGGTCGCGCGCCATCGACAGCTGTGCCGCCACCGACGGATAGACGTGGATGCCGGGGCCACGTTCGTTGCGGGCGCCGAGGTAGACGTCGCGTTTGATGCCGCGGCCGGCGATCGAGAAGTGGTGTACGCCGCGGTAGTAGTACTGGTGGCGCGCCTTGCTGATCTCGAGTGCGCGCGCCTTGAAGTCGGTCGCTTCCTCGCGGAACGACAGGTGCAGCATCAGGTCGGTGGAGAACTCCTCGGCCGACGGCAGGCGCAGGTCTCGGGGGTGCGCTTCCTCCATCACGAAGATGCCGTGGATCCGGTGCTCGAGCAGCCGGCGGCGGACCTCGAGCAGCACGGCGCGCTTCTCGAAGTACTCGAGGTCGGTGAGCAACAGGCCGACGTTGTCGATCACCACCATGCGCACCGGTCCGGCGAGCCGGTGGTTCTCGATCTCGGCGAGGATCCACTCGATGTCGATCGTGGTGCCGCGCGCGCTCTTCTGCTGCAGCGCCGCCGGCCGCGCCTGGGTCAACACGAGCTGGCTCGAGCTGGCGTTGCCAGAGGTCAGCACCAGCTTGTTCGGCACTTCGCGCGGTCCGGCCTCGATGCGCACCTGGGCCCGGAACCAGTCGAAGTCGTGTTCCAGCTTCTTCCGGATGCTGTCGGGGCCGTGTTCGACGGAGTAGTAGAGGAACGTCGCGCCGTCGGTGCAGCCAAACCACGCGCGCACGATGAGTTCGAGGGCGAGCAGGGTCTTGCCGGTGCCAGGGCCGCCGGCGATGCACAGGAACACCGCGGCGTCGTCGGGGTAGCGGATGCCGCCGGCGAGGATGCCGTCGAGCCCATCGATGCCGGTCTTCAGCGTGGCGAAGGTCACGCGAGAGACGCTAGCGATGGGGTGTGGGCCAGGCCACCGTGGAAGGCAGGCTTCGTCGCCGCCAAGATGGCGACGTGCTGTCCGAACCGACCGACTTCTGCCGTCTCTGGCTGTTCCGCCATCCGGAACTCGACCCCGAACACACGCAACGTGCGGTCGGCGACGGCCCGGCGGACCTGTCGCGGCGCGGCCGGGCCCAGGTCCTGCGTTGGCTCGAAGTGACGAAGCCGATGACGCTGGCCGCGGTCTGGTCGAGCCCGCAGCCGCAGTGCCACGGTCCGGCGCGCGCGTTGGCGGAAGCGCGGCAGCAGGAGGCGCTGGTGGAAGCCCGGTTGCGCGACCAGGCCCTCGGGCGTTGGCAGGGCCGCGCATGGAGCGAGGTGATGCGCGAAGAAGACGGCGCCGTGCGCACGTTCTTCGCCGAGTTCGGTGAGGCCAAGGCGCCGGGCGGGGAGAGCCTTGGCGACGCCGTCGAACGCATGCTCACGTGGTGGCAGGAACAGATGCAGCAGGCGCTCGGCAAGTCCATGGTCGTCGTGTTGCCGGGCACCCTGCTGTCCGGCTTCGCCGCTGCGATGCTCGGCATGCGGCTCGCGCGCAGCGTCACCTTGGCCCTGCCCGCAGGGGGGATCGGGGCCCTCGACGTGTTCATGAACGGTTCGCGCGTGGCCTGCTGGAACCTGGACGCCCTGCGCGAGTGACGCTGCGGCGCCGCGTGCGCGTAGACTGCCGGCCTCTCGTCCCCATGCCCCGCGGAGGTCGTCGATGCGTCGTGTGCACCGCGTGTTGTCCACGTTCCTGCTCTTCGTGTTCGCCGTCGTCGGCTTGCGGGCCCAGGCGAACACCATCCCCGGCCGCGACCTGCGCCTGCAGGATGCGTTCTGGATCGAACAGTTCCGCCGCACGGGCAGCTACCCGAACGGCGAGCAAGCGATCGGCACGTGGACCACGGTGTGCAACCCGGGCACGTCCGACATCCCGTTCCTGGCGGCGATGAACCCGGCACACGCCTACATCCACTGGATCGTCGCGCGCGAGGCGAACGGCAGGTTCGAGCAGATCTCGAACTGGTCGTGGGTGAAGCACACGTTCGGTTCGAGCAACGACCCCAGTCCGTGCGGCGTCTGTCCGATGCCCGGACTGACCAGCTTCGTCGTGGTCGGTTGCAACGACACCTACGCCAACTTCCAGGCGGTCGACCACTACTGGCTCGGCCCGCCCGACGAGATCGATCCGTGGCTCGGCACGTGGAATCCGCTGTGTTCCTGGTTCGACCGCGGCAACCCGCCGGTGGCACCTGCCCAGCAGTGCGACGGCATCCGCAGCCTCGACGGCAACCAGGCCGCGGTGTTGAACCAGGCGATCGGCGACGCGCTGCGCGTGCACGACGACGACCTCGTCGTGCCGGGGGCGAACTTCTTCTACCAGGCCGCCTACCTGATCCCGCACGAAGCCGAAGGCGTGCGCGACGACAACCTCGGCTCGCGCCAGTTCTCGGCGACCTGGAACGCGGGTTCGCAGCAATGGGACCTGCTCGACGCGTCGACGTTCGTGCAGGGATCGGTGCTGCAGCGCTGGTCCGGCGCGAGCCTCGCATCGGCCAGCAACGGCGCCGACGACGGCCGCTTCTACGTCGCGGTCAAGGTCACCGGCCCGGTCGACGGGCGGTGGCACTACGAGTACGCCGTGCAGAACCGCGACAACCGGCGCGGCATGGGCGCGTTCCGGATTCCGGTGTGTGCCTCGGCCATGGTGGATGGCTTTGGCTTCCACGACTTCGACCGCCTGGCGACCACCGACTGGACGGCGACGCGGACTGGAGGCGAGATCGTGTTCGCGGTGAATCCGCTGCAGCCCGGGCCGCTGCGCTGGAACGGCATCTACAACTTCTGGTTCGACTGCGATGCCGCGCCGCTGGCCGGAGCGGTGCAGTGCGACCAGTACGACATCGGGGCCGGGGCGTTGTCGGTTGCGGTCGCTTCGACGGTGCCGACCGGACTGTGGAACGTGCACCTCGGAGCCGGCTGCGGCGTGCCGCAGGCACCCGTGCTGCACGCGGACGGGACCCCGGCCCGCGCCACCCTCCCGAACCCCGGGTTCACGTTGCGTGCGCTCGGCAATCCGCCGGGCTCGGCCTGCGGCTTCTTCGCCAGCATGGTCGTCGGCACCACGCCGCTCGGCGGCGGGTGCACGGCCTACACCGGCGACGTGCTCGGCCTCGTCGGGATCGGGGTGATTGCCGATGCGAGCGGCACCGCGACGCTGGCCCTGCCGGTGCCGAACTCCGCGGCGCTCGAAGGCCAAGCGCTCGACGTGCAGATGCTGCACGTCGCCCCTGGCGGCGCCTTCCTCGCAGCCCTGAACCTGAGCAACGGACTGCGGGTGCGGATCGGCAACTCGATCGCCGGCTGCCCGTAGGCAGTCGCCGGCGATCTACAGAGCGACGGGGTTGGTGAACGACGCCGGGTAGTAGCTCGGGTCGGCGGTCACCGCGAGCGCCTGCACGTGCACGAGCCCCGTCGGGAACGGCGGGATCGGGATCGTCGTCTTGCCGTCCGGGTCGGCCACGAAGAAGGCGTCGGTGAAGATCACCGTCGCCGGGTTGAGCAGGAGCTGGTAGTGGAAGTCCAGCACCTGGAAGCCCGGGCCCTGCGATTCGGCCAGGATCAACAGCACGACGTCGAACGGCATCGTGTGGATGCGCAGGTAGTTCGGCGAGGCCCCGTCGAGCGGCTCACGCTTCTCGACCATCGGCAACACGCCGACGCCCTCGGGCAGCACGGTGCTGCCGGCGGTGTTGCTGAACACCACCGGTTGGAAGCCGGGGACCGGTTGGTTCGGCACGCTGACCAGCATCTGGTCGACGGTGCGTGCGATCACCGGGGCAGTCTGGCCGCCGATGGTGATCGTCGGCGTGGGGCCGAGCCACAGTTCGGTGCCATGCAACGTCAGGTTGCCGTTGCCGGCCGGCTTCAGGAAGAACGGCCGCGCGGCGGTGAGCCAGGGTTGGCCCGTCACCGGTGCCGTCAGGGCGCCGAGGAAGCCACCGCGCATCCGGTACGTCGCCGACGCGGCATCCGGTTCGGTGACGACACCGGCCCCCTGTTCGCCGCGCAGGCGATACAGCAGGGTGTCGGCGTCCTCGCCGCTGCCGAAGTCGATCGCCGACAGGAAGTACGTCGGGCTGCTGGCCGAGTTCGGCGTGGTGTGCTGCGCGCTGCCGAAGGCAGCGAGCAGCGACACGGCCGCGGCGAAGCGGAGGGCGAGCATCAGCGCACCCCCGTCCAGCTAACATTGAGGCTTGCCAACGTGCCTGGCTCGATGCTGGGGTGGTAGCTCCAAGTATACGAGCCGTTTCCGATCCCTCGCTTTACCCAAAGTTGATCCCCCGGAATCACTTCGCAAGTGGCGGCAAGGTTGAAGTTGTAGGGCAATGGTGTGGAGGCAGAATAAGAAAGGTCGCGGTCGAGGAGCAAAGTGCGCGAAGGTTGCCCGAGGTTGATTCTGTAGACCTCCGCAGTGCACGGGTTGCCAGCTGCAATGGTGAGGCCAAGGTTCGTGAGGCGGACCGAGACCGTGATCGA
>JAEUHV010000592.1 GCA_016794485.1 Planctomycetota bacterium | reverse complement strand
CAAGCGCGGCGAACTCGCGGTGTAGGCGGGCCTGGGCCAGTTGCAGCCGGGCACCGCGTACTGGGCCATCTTCGTCCACCAGGTCGGGTTGTTGACCAGGTACTGGTAGCGGAACGACTGGTAGCCGTCGCCGCCACCGAGCAGGGCGCCGGTGATCGATGCCTCGATGGTCGACGTCGTCGTGGTCTCGCCGTCGCCGGTGTAGGTCTTGATCGTCGGCTGCACGCGCCGCGTCGGGAAGCCCGCAGTGGTCACGGCTTGCCGTGCGTACTCCGAGGTCTTGCGCACGTAGGCCTGGTGTCCGGCGTAGGTCGCATAGATCGACCCGTCGGCGCTGTAGGCCATCGGCATCATCACGTCGACGTACTGCGCGAGCTGTTCCCAGTGCTGGCCGAACTGGCTCTGCAACTGGCCCATCGTCGATGCGTACGAGTTGAACACGCTGTTGTAGGTCGGACCGTCGAACGAGTAGCGGTTGGCGATCAGGTACGCGTGCAGCGACAGCGGACCGATGTGCTGGCGCACGTCGGCGACGAAGTTGGTGACGTTGGCGACGTTGACGTTGGTGCCGCCGACGTAGCGCACGTAGTCGAGGGCGATGCCGTCGAGGTCGTAGACCGGGGTGCCGTTGGCCTGCCACGCGTCGACGAAGTAGTCGACCACCGACAGCAGGTACTGCTTGTGGGCAGTGTTGTCCGGCTGCACGGTGTCGGCGAAGCACTTCAGCACGGCGACCACGCGCAGGTTGGCCGCGTGGGCCGCGGTGATCAGGTTCTGCAGGTGGATGCCCGCCCCGCCCGGCCGCACCGGCCCCCACGCCGCGTTCCAGTCGCCGGCGCTGTCGGTGATCCACAGGTCGCCCGCCGACGGTCCGGTCGCCCGGAACGCACTGACGTAGAGCGTGTCGATGCCGTAGGTCTGGCAGTTGGTCACGATCTCGTTGATGCGCGTGTCCATGTTGCCGACCAGGAACGGAAACACGCCGACGGCGACGTCGGTCGAAGGGGCCTGGGCAGCGAGCAGTCCGGTGAGCAACGAAGCAGCGAGGTGGCGCAACATCGGGGCAGCAGTGTGCAGCCGGTGCGCGGCCCTGTCACGGGGGGAGTCTTGCGGTGTGCCGTCGGGCTCGCGACCAACGGCCCCTGGTGGCGCTCGCCGCCATGCCTATGGTGTCCGCTCTTCCGAACCTGCTCCCACCATGACGAACTCCTTCCACCTGTTCCTCGTCGCTGCGGCGACGGCTGCGGCCGCGACCGCGCAAGTCCAGACCGTGCTGTTCACCGGCCGGTTCCCGTTCACGAGCCAGAGTGCCGCGTTCGAGCGACCGAATGGAGCGATCTCGCGGCTCGAGGAGTTCGACTTCTCGTACGTGTTGCCGCAGCCCGGCAGTCCGGCCCGCACGCTGCTGCCGGCGACGGCGATGCAGTGCTACCTCGGCGACGGCAACAACGACGGCAACTACCTGAAGTTCGCCAACTGGAAGACCTACTTCCAGCAGATCGGCATCGGCGGGATCTTCGTCAAGGCCAGCGATCGCGCGGCCGTGTCGTGGGACAAGGTGTGGTTCACCGTGCGGCGCAACGCCGCGGCGACGGCCGGCAACTCGCCGGGCACGCTGCAGTTCGAAGTGCTCACCGGCAACGGCACGACGCCGTACACCGTGGTTCCCGGCGACTGGCTGCGGCTGCTGCCGAACGGCAACGTCGAGTTCTTCCTGACCCAGGCCCAGATGGTGACGGCGGTCGGCGCGCAATCGGGCTCGGCGACGATCGGGGCCGGCGCACTGCTGCAGGCGGCCAACGGCGACCTCTACTACTCGCCGGTCGACGGCAGCCACTGGGTGAACGGCAACCAGGGCGGCACGTCGGTGGCCTACGACGGCGCGATCCTCAAGATCGACGCCGCGAACATCACCTACGACGGCAACGGCAACGTGCAGGCGCTGGCGCCGAACTCGGCCCGCATCCTGATCAACGAGATCACCACGGTGCCGAACGTGCGCGGCCTGGTCGCGGCCTCGGGCGCGGTCGATCGGTTCGGTGCGGCGCTGGTGGCCCCGGCGTACGGTTACGGCAAGACGGTCGGGCTCGCGTTCGATCCGAACGGCGGCACGTTCACCCCGGCTTTGCCGGACAGCACCGGCGCGTTCCCGCCGGAGCCGAACCTGCTGTTCGCCGGTGACGGCGGCGGCTACGGCGGCACGATCTTCTCGACCGCGAACAACGGCAGCATTGCGACGATCAACGGCGTGCTCTGTGGCAGCAACACCCTGGGTGTTGCCGCGAACGGCAGCTGGCTCGGTGTCAACCAGGACGCCGCCAACTTCCAGCCGACGTACATGGGCTTCACCCTGTGCGACGTGGTCGCCGAGGTGCCGCTGGTCGTCGACCAGAACGGATTCGGTTCGCTGCCCCTCGCCTCGAGCCAGGCCAACTGGGACATCGACGTGTCCACGCAGCCGGCAGTCCCGGTGTTCCTGTTCCTGTCGCTCGGGCCGGTGGGTCCCGGCCTCGCGCCGGCAGCGGTGCCGACCGGCTTCGTGCCGTTGCCGTTCACGTCCGACAGCTGGGACGACGTGTTCCTCACTGGCGGACTCGCGTCGCTCGGCTTCACCGTCACCGACTCGTTCGGCCTCGGGACGGTCACCGTGCCGAACCCCAACACCGGAGGATTCACCGGCGTCACGTTGACCGTGCAGGGCATCGGCCTGATGCCCAGCGGGTTCCAGCTGAGCACGCCGATGCTGGTGCAGCTGCAGTGACCGCAGCGCGGCATCGCCGCGCTCGCGCGATCACGCGCCGGCCACGAACTGCTGCAGTTCCTGGTAGCGGCGGTCGACCGTCTCGCGGTCGGCGCGCGCCAGGCGATCGACGCCGAACCCCTCGACCGTGAGGCTCGCGGTCACGGTGCCGTAGGCGAGCGCGCGTTTCATGTTGGCGAGGCTCACCTGTTCGCAGTTGGCCAGGTAGCCCATGAAACCGCCGGCGAAGCTGTCGCCAGCACCGGTCGGGTCGAGCACCGTCTCGGTCGGGTAGGCCGGCAGGGCACAGTGGAAGAAGTTGCTGAACAGGAAGCAGCCGTGTTCGCCCTTCTTCACGATCACGAGGCGCGGGCCGAGCTTCAGGGCTTCGCGGCCGGCCTGGATCAGGTTGTTCTTGCCGGTCAGCATCTTCACTTCGCTGTCGTTGACGATCAGCCCGTCGATGCGCTTGCACAGGGCGAGCAAGCCCTGCTTCTCGTGCTCGATCCACAGGTCCATCGTGTCGGCAACGCAGAACTTGACGCCGTGCATCTGGTCGAGCACCGATGCCTGTGTGGCCGGCGACCCGTTGGCCAGGAACACGAACGGCGTGGTGCGCCATTCGGCCGGCACCTTGGGCTTGAAGTCGCCGAACGTGTTGAGTTGCACGTCCAGCGTCTGCCGGCTGTTCATGTCGGTCGCATAGCGACCGTGCCAGCGGAACGTCTTGCCCGGCTTCGTCTCGACGCCGGCGATGTCGACCCCGCGGTCGGTCAGCAGCTTGCGGTGGTGTTCCGGAAAGTCGCTGCCGACCACGCTGACCAGCTGCACCTTGGTGAACAGCTGCGCGGCGATCGCGAAGTAGGTGGAAGACCCCCCGAGGCAGTCGACGGCGGTGCCGTGCGGAGTCTCGATGGTGTCGAACGCAGTGGAACCGACGACGAGCAACGACATGCGGGCGAACAGGCTAGCCGCGCGCGTCGGGCGGTTCCATGCCTGCGTCGGCTCCTTCGCGGGCGGCGGCTGCGTCTTCCTGCTCTTCCAACGCCTGCTCCCGTTGCAGGTCCGCCTGCGTGACCCGGTCCTTCTCCAGCAGCACGAACACGCCGCCCAGGAACGACCAACAGGTCAGGTGGATGCGGTAGAGCAGGGACAATGCGACGCCACGCGTCGACATCGCCGCTTCCGCCACCGCCCCGCCACCCAGGTAGGTGGCGCCGTAGGTGGCGAACAACCCGCCGTAGAGCCATTCGCCGATCCCCCAGCCGTTCGGCATCAGGGGCACGGCGCTGACGATGTTGACGATCGGGATCAGCGCGAAGTACTCGAGCGGCGGCAAGCCGACCCCCATCGCTTCGCCGAGCAGGTAGACGCCGAGCACCGACACGACGTGGTTGGCGACACCGGTGACCAGGCTGCCGACGATGACCCACTTGTGGCTGCGGTACGCGAACACCGCCTGGTCGACCAGCCGCAGGACGTGGCCGAGCTTCGGTGGCAACTTCTGCAGCAACGTGTTCAGCCGGATCAGCGCCCGCAACCGCTTGCTGAACGCAAACGTGCCGAGCAGGCCGACGCCGAGGATCACGCTCCAGATCGCGATGGCGATGGAGGTGAAGCGGTCGAGTGCGAACAACACGACGATGGCGCCGAGCAAAGCCAGCGAACCGAGGCCGAGCACGCGGTCGACGATCACCGAGACCATCACCTGCACGCGATGGCCCGGGCAGCGCTTCATGATGTAGACCGCCTTCACCACGTCGCCGCCGGTCGAGCCCGGCATCGCCGTGTTGAAGAAGATGCCGATCCACGTGAACCGCAGGGTCTCCCACAGCGAGACGTCGGTGCCGGTGGCGCGCAACAACCACCACCAGCGGGCCCCGGCGATCAGCGCGGTGACGAAGTAGCAGGCCGCACCCAACGCGAACAACCAGCCGTCGAGGCCGCGCCAGTACGTCTGGATCGCCGGATCGACTGCGATGACGGTGCCGTCGGCTTGCGGACCGAGGTGGATCTCGCGATCGACGCCGTCCTGGCCGCGGTAGCGCAGCGGATCGGCTTGCCACGAACCGAGGATCTCGACTTGCTCGCGCTGCTCCTTGGCGGCGTGGTCGGCCTTGCGCAGCAGGGTGTCGGCGAACGGGATGGTGCGGAACACGATCCACATCAACCCCGCCACGACGAGCAGCTTGACCAGGGTGACGACGTGCTTGCTCATCGCCATTCCCCCTTGGCGCGGACCTTGGCGCGCGCGTGCGCGATCGAGGCCTGCTCGCTGACGAC
>JAEUHV010000571.1 GCA_016794485.1 Planctomycetota bacterium | reverse complement strand
CGTGCGACCTCGTCGCCGTCCAGATCCGGCATCTGCCCGTCGAGCAGCACCAGGTCGAAGTCCTGCTGTTCGAGCAACACCAGCGCGATCGAACCGCCGTCGGCCGTTGCCGGTTGGCAGCCGAGCTTCTGCAGCATCCGGCAGGCGACCAGCCGGTTCTGCACGTTGTCGTCGACCACCAGGACCCGCAGGCCGCGCAGGCGATCGCGCTCGGACGAACTCGAAGCGGTCGGACGTTCGACCAGGGCCGGCAGCAGCAGCAAGGCGAGGGTGAACGTCGCCCCGCGGCCGAGGTCGCTGTGCAGCGTGACGTCGCCGCCCATCAGCCGCGCCAGGCGCCGCGCGATCGACAGGCCGAGGCCGGTGCCGAGGTGCTGCTTGCCGCCCGGCCGCGACACCTGTTCGTACTCGGCGAACACCCGTTCGTGGTCGTCCGGAGCGATGCCCGGCCCGGTGTCGGTGACCTGGACGGTCACCGCGACGCGATCGTCGGCCATCGGCTGCGTCGCGAGTTCGACGACCACCTGGCCCACGGCGGTGAACTTCACCGCGTTGCCGACGAGGTTGTGCACGATCTGGCGCAGGCGCACGGGATCGCCCTGCACCGTGGCCGGCGAGGAACCGCCGCAACGCACTTCCAGCTGCACCCCGTTCTGCTCGGCGCGGGCCCGGAACAGGGTCCCGGTGTCGACGACGATCTGGCGCAGGTCGCAGGGCTCGGCGACGAGTTCGATGTGGCCCGCTTCGATCTTGGCGGTGTCGAGCACCGACTGGATCAGTTCGAGCAACGTGTCGGCGCACAGGTTGATCGTCTCGACGTGGCGCTGCTGTTCGGCGTCCAGCGCGGTGCCGCGCAGGAGCTCGACGGAGCCGACCGCGCCGTTCAACGGCGTGCGGATCTCGTGGCTGAGGCTGGCGAGGAACTGGCTCTTGGCGCGGTTGGCGGCCTCGGCGGCCTCCTTGGCGACGACCAGTTCACGCGTGCGCTGCACGACCCGCTGCTCGAGCTCGGCATTGGCGTCGGCGAGCATCTGGTGCGCCGCGTACAGTTCGCGGCTCTTTTGCTCGAGCATCTGCTCGGCGGCGAGGCGAGCGCGCCGTTCGCGCCCGACCTTGCGCAGCATCGCGTTCAGGGACGAGAGGTCGTCGCGCACGGCGCGTCCTCCAGCAGCGTCACCACGAACTCGCACGCAGTCTCGCCTCCGACGCACTCGACCACGCCCGGTTCGGCGAACCAGGCGAGGCAACCCTCGATCAGGCCACGCGCGAAGTCACGGAAGGGCCGCGCGGACGAATAGCCGAGCACGAGCCGACGACCGTCGCGTTCCGAATGGAAGTGCGGCAGTTCGGCGTCTGGCCACAGCTTGCGGACTTCGGGGTGGATGAACGACTCGACGCGTTCGAGCATCGACAAGCTGCCATCGCAGGCTTCGGCGAAGCCGGGGTGCCTGGCGACGAGCACTCCGAACATGTGCCGGCCGTAGGCGCACAGCACCTGGGGCATCGGCTCGCCGATCCGATCGGCGAGGGCCTGCACCAGGCCGGCGAATTCGCGCCAGTCGTACGAGCCCGTCGCGATGTAGGCCCCGTCGAGGGTCGTGGCGGCAGCGCACAACACCTCGTCGACGACTTCGAGCCCGTGCACGGACTCGGCCCAGTCGACGAACTCGGTGAAGACGACGCCTTTCATCAAGGCGAGCATCGGTCGGCCGGGGACGACCATCCGCTCGGGGAAAACCCGCGGCTCAAACGCCGAGTCGCCGCGCCAGATCCGTCTGCAGCAACCGGTCCGGGTCGACGCGCTGCTTCAGCTCACGGAACTTCGCCACCGCGGTGTCACCGTGCACACGCGCGAACGACGACGCCTCCAGCACAGCGTCCTTGGCGTAGTAGAAGCGCCCGCCCGCCGTGAGCACGACCTCGGCCATGTCGCGGCAATGCCGCCACAGCTTGTCGCGCCCCGATTTGCCCGACGGCACCGCGAAGTCCATCGCCAGCGAGTAGCCGTCGACCGCGTGCGTCATCAGGAACGGGTCGGGCCGGTGCCGCTTCAGCACGCCGAGGTACGGCACGAACCCGACCTGGTGGCACTTCTCGATCAGGGTGCGCAGCACGCGCGCACCTTCCTTCTGCGGCACGAACGGCTGGAACTGGATCAGCCCGCCCGGCCGCGTCATCCAGTGCCAGCGCGGCACGTAGTCGAGCAGGAAGTGGAACGCACCGTGCGATTGCAGGTACGGCGACTGCCGCTCTTCCTTGAAGCCCGCCTTGAACTTCAGCCAGTTCACCAGCGGAACCTGGCCCATGTGCACGGCCCCCCACATGCCCGGCCACAGCCAGCCCTTGGGGACCAGTCCGAACAGCTTCGCCGGCACGTCCTGGCGCAGCGGGTCGAGGTGGCACAGGCCCCCCGGATCCTCGCCGGGCTTCATCTGGTCGGCGCGGTGCATCAGGCCTCGGCCCAGCGCCACGCCCTTGCCGTGCAGGTCGAGCCACGACACCAGGTAGTCGGCCGTGCCGCGCAGGTCTTCGAGGATCTGCAGGTTGTGCTCGAGGTCCCTGGCGACGATGCCCCACACCCGCAGCCGGCCGGAGTGCACGCGCTTGGTCTCGAGCACGAGCTTCGTCATGCAGCCGAGCATGCCGAAGCCGCCGATCGCGGCGTGGAACAGGTCGGACTCCTGCTCGCGCGAGCACTGCAGCAGTTCGCCGCGCGGCGTCAACAGCTCGAACGACCGGATGCACTCGCCGAACGTGCCGAGCGCGAAGTTGTTCTTGCCGTGGATGTTGAGCGCCGCGGCACCCCCCATCGACACCGCCATGGTGCCCGGCACGACGCGCGGCCAGAAGCCGTGGCCGATCGCGCGCCGCCACAGGTCGCGGATCGTCACGCCGGGCTCGACCACCGCGACCCCGGTGTGCGGGTCGAAATCGAGCAGACGGTTCATGCGCGAGCAGTCGAGCACGTGGCCGTTCACGTTGGTCGCCGCGTCGCCGTAGCTGTTGCCGGTGCCGCGCAGGGCGATGCTGCCGCCGGCCGCGCGCACCTTGGCGAACGCGTCGGCGATCTGCTCGGCGCTGGTCGGGCGCAGCACGCGCGCCGTGCCGCCGATGCACATGCCGAAGCCGCGCACGTCTTCGTCGCGGAAGTCCGCCGTCACGGAGGTGGTCATGGACGTTCCCTTTCGTCAGATCGACAGGCGGCGGAACAGGAACGACGGGATGTTGCGGATCACGAACATGATCAGACGCCACTTGAACGGCACGTAGGCCACGGTCTTTCGGCGATCGCGCGCCTTCAGGATCAGTTCGGCGGCCCGGTCGGCGCTGATCGCGCCCTTGAGCTGCAGGCCCTGCGTCATCGGCGTCTCGACGAAGCCGGGGCGGATCGTGGTGACCTGCACGCCGTGCCGCCACAGCCGGTTGCGCAGCGACTCGAGGAACGTGTCCATGCCGGCCTTGCTGGCGTGGTAGCCGGGCTTGCCGACGCGGCCGCGGTCCTGCGCGACCGAGCTGACCCCGACGAAACAGCCGGACTTGCGCGCCAGGAAGCGCTGCGCTGCGGCGTTCGCCCAGGCCATGCAACCGAGCATGTTCACCTGCACCTGCTGCCGGTCCTTGGCGAGGTCGAACTCGTCGATCGCCACCGGCGGCATGACGCCGGCGACGAAGTGCACCTCGTCGACCGGGCCGAGCTCCTGCTCGATGCGCGCGAACAGCGGTTCGACGGCGTCGAGGTCACCGGCGTCGTGCACGTAGGCGTGCGCCAGCGGCTTGCCGAGCACGTCGTTGGCGGTGTGCACCTGGGCAGCCAGCTCGCGTTCGCGGCGCGCCAGCATGGCGACCTTGCGGCCGCCCTGGGCAAGGCGCCGGGCGACGGCGAGGCCGATGCCCGACGAGGCGCCGACCACGATGCACGTTCCGTTGCGTCGTTCCATGTGCGAAGGAAACGACGCGTGCCGGCCGAATGCAACCCGAGGTCGCCCCCGAACCTTGCCCCGTGCGCACGGCCCCCGCATCATCGGCGCATGCGCACCCGGACATTCGTGCCCGTGCTGTTCCTGTGCAGCTCGCTGCTGCCGGCCCAGGAACGGCCGGAGGCACCGGCCAATCCCCGGCCGGTGCTGGTCGACGGTGTCATCGCGACGGTGAACGACAGCGCGATCCTGCTCAGCACGGTCCGCGGCGTCGCCAAGGGCCGCCTGAACGAACTCGCGGCACTGCAGGGTCGCCTGAGCCCGCAGCAGCTCGAAGCCGAGATGAAGAAGGCCCTGGCCGCGGTGATCGACCGCCACAGCCTGGCGCACGCGGCGAAGACCTTCGGCAAGCTGACGCCGGATCAAGTCGACCAGATCGTCGACCAGGAACTCGAACGCGACCAGCAGCAGCAGGTGAAGGACGTCGGCAGCATCAACGCCTACACGCGCGAGCTGAAGCGCCTCGGCCGCGACTGGCCCACCTATGCCGACGAGCAGCGCATCGAGAAGTTGTACGACCTCGCCGAGGAGTTCGGCGTACGCCAGCGGCTCGCCCGGCAGACCAACCTGTACCTGACCCCGCGCATGCTGCGCGAGACCTACCAGAACAACGTCGACCTGTTCGTGCGCCCGGCCCTGGCCACGGTGCTGCAGGTGCAGTTCACCGGTTCCGGCGCCGAAGCCGCTGCGACCGAGGCGTCCACCGTGTGGCGCCTGCAGGAGCTGACGCCGCGGCAGCTCGCCGACAAGTTCACCGACCGCGGAGCGACCGCGCTCGCGGTCATGGATGCGAGTTCGCTGGCGGTCGCGCGTTCGGCGATCCGCGACTTCGCGCTCGCCGGACCGGCGGGTGCAGTCTCGCCGCCCGTCCAGATCGGCCAGACCTGGGTGGTCGCCCGGGTCGGCGAGTTCCGCGCCGCGCGCAACTCCAGCTTCGACGACCCGAAGACCCAGGACGAACTGCGCTCGCTGTGTTCGCGCAAGGTGATCGAGGAGTTCCGCATGCAGGCGATGGACCGCGCCCGGCAGCGGACCGAGGTCTGGAGCCTGATCGACCAGCAACAGCAGGCGGCGCCTCCGCCGAAGAACCGCTGACCCGGGGCTCTGCCCCATGG
>JAEUHV010000569.1 GCA_016794485.1 Planctomycetota bacterium | reverse complement strand
GAAGCGCGCGATCCTGCTCGGCTTCCGCCGGACGAGCCTGCAGGCGATGCCGGCCGGCGACGGGCCGCCGTTCTTCGACAAGCCGGCCTATCCGCCACGGTCGTTCGCGCTCGCCGACGGCGTGCGGCTCGTGCCCGGAGGCACCGCGGTGCGCCGCGGCGCGTTCGTCGCCAAGGGCGTCGTCGTGATGCCGCCGGCCTACGTGAACGTCGGGGCGTTCGTCGACACCGGAACGATGGTCGACAGCCATGCGTTGGTCGGGTCGTGCGCCCAGATCGGCCGCAACGTGCACCTGTCCGCCGGTGCGCAGATCGGCGGCGTGCTCGAGCCTGCACACGCGAGTCCGGTCGTGGTCGAGGACGGCGCCTTCGTCGGTGCGCTGTGCGGTGTGTTCGAAGGCTTCGTCGTGCGCGAACGGGCTGTGCTCGCCGCCGGCGTGGTGCTGACGGCAGCCTCCGTCGTGCACGACCTCGTGCATGGACGCGCGCTGCGCGGCGAGATCCCGGCCGGCGCCGTCGTCGTTCCGGGCACGCGGCCAGCGGCCGGCGAGCATGCGCAGCGCCTCGGGCTGCAGCTGGCAACTCCCGTGGTCGTGAAGTACCGCGACGAACGCACCGACGCCGCGACGGCACTCGAACAGGCGCTGCGATGAACGGGCGCCTGGCAGGCGTGCTGCTGCTGACGGCATGCACCGTGCCGCCCGCAGGTGGCCGACCTTTGGCGTGGCCCGCCCGGACGACGAACCTCGGCGGCAGCGAGTGGGCCTCGGCCCACGCCACGCTGCCGCTCGCCGATCGCGAAGCCCTGGCACTGCAGGAATTCGAACAGGGCAACGTGCCGTCGTTCCTGCGCGATCTCGTGCCGGTGACGTTGTGCGCGACCTGGGACGGCACCGGACACTCCGCCACCGTATTCGTGACCCCCGACTACTTCGGGATCGGCACCGACGCCGACTGGCTGCGCCTGCCGTTGTCGCCGGGCACCGCCCAAGTGATCGCCGATCGCCTCGACTGCGTGCTGCCGACCCGCAGGATCGTCGACGCCGTCTGGCAGCAGGCCGCGGTGAAGGTCGCACCGCACCCGTTCTCGCCGCAGGAGCACGACATCGTCGCGTTGCCGCTGTTCCTGGCGCACCACCGCGCCGTCGAAGCCGCGCGCCCGCCCGCCGATCGCGCCCTGCTGTTCGCCGGCCACAAGAAGGACGTCGTGGTCTCGCCGCTGCTCGCCGAGTTCCCGAACCGCGTCGTGATCTACGGCTGGCACCGCCTCGACGGACGCCCGATCCAACCGCTGTGGAAGGGCCACACCCGCGGCCACGTCGACTACAGCCACGGCATCCGCTTCGTGGCGCGCGCAATGCTCGTCGACGGGAAGGCGACCACGGTCGACGAAGTGCTGGCCGATCCGGTCCGGCACGTGTTGCTGTCCGACGAAGGGCCGTGCGCCTCACCGCGCTATCCGCGCCGCTGACTCAACGCACGTACTTGTACGAACCGCCGGTTTCCTTGGCGATCTGGCGCAGCAGGTCGGAGTCGATGCCGAGCCCGATGCAGTGCACCACGATCTGGCGCGTCCGGTTCCAGCGCCGCACCTCCTCGACGATCTCGTCCGGCGCGCGCACCCGCCCAGCCGAAGGTTGGCCGTCGGTGAGCAGGTAGATCGTGTCGACCTTCGGATCCGCGAACGCCCGCTCGAGCGCGTCGAAGATGTTGGTGCCGGCACCCAGTGGCAGCGCCCGCGCCGTGGCCAGCAGCTTGTCGCGGTTCTCGGGTTCGAGCTTCTGAAGTTCGTCCCACAGCGGCTGCACCCCGGTCTCGTAGGCGATCAGGTTGACCAGATGCGTATCGGGCAGCTTCTCCACCACACGCACGAGCTGGTCCTTGGCCGCATCGAGCCGCGTCGTCTTCTTGTCGGTGCCGATCTTCTCGGCCATCGATCCGGAACGATCGACCACGAAGCACAACCGCGAACTGACCACGGGGATGTCGTGGTAGGCGATCGTCGAGCCGCTGCCCGCCAGCCCCGCCGCCGCCCTCGACACCAGCTGTTCGTGCGGCAGCACGAAGCCGGTCTTGTGCTTGGCCCACCAGGTCTCCCACTCCTTCCGCGACAAGCAGCGCGTGCCGCAGTGCACCAGCAGTGCCTGGTCGAGTTCGGACGCGAGCCGGCCTTCCTCGCGGCCGTAGCGCGCGATCAGGTGCGGGACCGAGGACACGTCGCGGCAGCGCGTCAGGTAGCGGATCGACAGCGACCGCAGTTCCCAGCTCTTGTGGCCGAGATACTGCTGGGCCGGAACGATGCCTGCGTCACTGCCGAGTTCGAGCAGCATCGCCAGCCCGAGCATGCGGCTCTCGGGGTCGTCGTCCGTCGCCATCGCCGCCAGGTCGGCGCGCCACGACGGGTCCTTCGCCAGCAACTCGTGCAGGCCAGCCGCCTGGTCGAGCGCCTTCTTCTTGCCGGCCCGAAGGTCGGCGCGCAGCCGTTCGACCAGCGGCTTCACCGCTTCCGGCGGCGCACTCGCGAGCAACAACTGCGCGGCATCGCGAGCCGCCGGTTGCGGATCGTCGAGGCCCTGGGTCACGAGCCACTGCACTAGCTGCGGATCTTCCGCAGCGGCAGCAGCCGCCGTGCGCAGGGCCTGCTTCACCGCGGCACCCGGCACGCTGCCGTAGCGCAGCAGCAACGGCCAGAAGTCGGCGTCGCGGGCGCGCACCAGGCCGCCGATCAGGTCGACGGCGATGGCCGCCTTGGGCGTGTCGATCACCCGTTCGACCACGTCGATCGCGAGCGCGCGGGCACGATCGTGCTTCTCGACCGCCAACTGTCGCCACGCGCACGCCGCGAGTTCGAGGTCGCCTTCCTTCACCAGCTTGATCCGGGCAGCGGACACCGGCGGCACCCCGTGCACGCCATCGAGCCGACGCAGCACCTTCAACCGTTGCGCGAACGGGCCCTCGAGCAGCGTCGGCGCCAGGCCGCGCAGGGCCCGGTCGATGCGCGTCTCGACGAGACCGGCGACCAGCGCGTCCCGGCGCCCCGGGTCGCCCACGTCTTCGGGTTGCTGCACCTGCTCGACCAGCAGATCGACGGCGCGATCTCCCTGGCGCGCGATCGCCGCGACGACCGCACTGCGCAACGCCAACGGCGCGGTCTTGCGCGCGAGCACGGCCAGGAGATCGGGCTGCAGGGCCGGCCGCGGCACCTTGCCGATCGCTTCGACCACCGCGATCGCGAACGCGCCATCGCCGGCGGCGACCAGTTCCTGCTGCAGGAACTCGCTGGCACGCGCATGGTCGATCTCGCCGAGCCATAGCAGCGCCTTCTTGCGTTGCGCGGCGGTCTTGGCCTCCACCTTGATCGCGCGGTAGGCGGCAATGGCGCTGTCGACGCGCTGCTCCTGCCCGACGGCCGGCTCGTCCTGTGCGTGCAGGGGAACGGACGCCGCGACGATCGCGACCAGGATGGCAGCGGAACGGGAACGCACGAAAGGCCTTGGCAGGGCGCGCGTTCGTATCCGTTCGTGGGCCGAGGGCCAACCCCCGACCCCGACGATGCCGTGCCATCGGCGATGCGGGCGCGCTGCGGGAAAACCCTCAACCCTGGGTTTTCCCGCAGTCGATGCATTCCCCACGGGAAATGGCCAAGTCCTGGATCATGGTGATGTTCGGCGCCGTCATCGCGCTGACCGTCGGCACGCTGGTGTGGTTCGCGCAGGCGCTCGCGGCCGAAGCGCGCGACGCATTCCTCGCCCAACAGCGCGCCTTCGAACGCACGACGGCGCAGGGACTGCAGGTCGCGATCCGGGCCGGAGACCTCGACGGGGCGCGGCGGATCCTGGCCGAACACGCCCGCCATCCCGTGTTCCGCGGGACCATGGTGCTCGATGCCGCCGAACGGCCGACCATGGCGGTGCCCGAGTCGTTCACGTTGCCGGCCGACACGATCGACGCGCTGGTGGCGACCGGAGCGTGCGCGGTCGATCGTGTCCAGCACACCGCGACGCCCCTGCTGGCGTCGGACGGCGGCGCGGTCGGGTGGTTCGTAGTGGCGCAGAGCGATGCCGGCCTCGCCGCCAGCGAGAACGCGGCCTTGTGGCGCATCCTGTCGACCGCGGTGCCGGCCCTCGTCGTCCTGCTCGGCCTGTGCGGCTGGCAGGTCGTGCGCAGCCAGCGCGCCTGGGCGCGGGCCGCCGCCGCCGAAGAGACCTCGAACCGTGCCAAGGGCGAGTTCCTCGCCAACATGAGCCACGAGATCCGCACGCCGATGGCCGCCGTGCTCGGCTGGTCGGAAGTGCTGGAGGAAGACGGCGTCGACGCGAACGTGCGGGCCGAGGCCATCGCCGCGATCCGGCGCAACGGCAACCACCTGCTCGAGCTGATCAACGACATCCTCGACCTGTCGAAGATCGAGGCGGGGCGCATGGACGTCGAGCGCGTCGAGTTCGACCTCGTCGAACTGATCTACGACGTGCTCGAGATGCTGCGTCCGCGCGCGGTGCAGCGCGGCCTGGGCTTCGGCGCGAACGTGCTCGCCCCGTTCCCGGCGCGCGTGCTCGCCGATCCGACGCGGCTGCGCCAGATCCTCGTCAACCTGATCGGCAACGCGATCAAGTTCACCGAACGGGGCTCGGTCACGATCGAAATCGACCACCGGCCCGGCAGCGACCGGCCGCTGGTGCTCGCCGTCGTCGACACCGGCATCGGCGTGCCGCCCGACCGCCTCGCCGGCCTGTTCGAACCGTTCCGCCAGGCGGACTCCTCGACCACGCGCAAGTTCGGCGGAACGGGGCTCGGCCTCGCGATCTCGCGGCGGCTCGCCGAACGCATGGGCGGCACGCTGAACGTCGCCAGCGTCGTCGGCAAGGGCAGCTGCTTCACCGTGGCCCTGCCGGCCGCCGCCTGCGGCGAACTGGTCACCACGATCGGCAGTCCGATCGTCGACCCGGCCCCGGTGCCCCCCGCTCCGGCGACCATGCTGGTCGGGCGGCGGGTACTGGTCGCCGAGGACGGCAGCGACAACCAGGTGCTGATCAAGCGCATGCTCGAACGCTGGGGGGCGACGGTCCGGATCGTCGACAACGGCCGCGACGCGGTCGACGATGCGTTGGCGGCATCGGCGCGCGGGACGCCGTTCGACCTAGTGTTGATGGACATGCTGATGCCGACGCTCGACGGCTACGCCGCGACCGGCGAACTGCGCGACCGCGGCTACGACGGGCCGATCGTGGCGCTGACCGCGAACGCGATGCAAGGCGACCGCGACAAGTGCCTGGCGATCGGCTGCACCGACTACGCGACCAAGCCGTTCCGGCGGCAGGAACTCGAGAAGATCTTCGCGCGCTTGCTGGCCGCGCCGTAGCACGCGCGCCATGCGCGTGACCACGTTCCTCGTCGCCTTCCTGGCCGCCAGCGCCGCCACCGCCCAGTCCGCCACGAGCGAACATCGCCTGCTGGTCGCCAACAAGGCCGAGAGCACGCTGTCGATCTTCGACCCGACGACCCGCAAGGAAGTCGCCACGTTGCCGACCGGCACCGGCCCGCACGAGGTGGCCGTGGCGCCGGACGGATCGCTGGCCGTCGTCACCGACTACGGCGACCAGAAGCCCGGCCGCACGCTCACCGTCGTCGACCCGTTCGCCGGCAAGCTGCTGCGCACGATCACGCTCGAAGCCGAGGAGGTCGATCCCGACGGCAAGAAGGCGACGAAGTCGTTCCTGCGTCCGCACGGCGTGCAGTTCGTCGCCGCCGGCAAGGTCGTGGTGACCAGCGAGGCCGCACGCCGCCTGCTGCTCGTCGACGTCGCCACCGGCCGCATCGAACGCACCTGGTCGACCCCGCAGGGCACCATGCACATGGTCGCGGTCGACAAGGCCTGCCGCCGCGCCGCCGCGACCAGCATTCGCGACGGCAACGTGGCGTTCTTCGGCCTCGACGCCGACGGCACCACCGCTGCCCCGCCGGTCGCGTGCGGTGACCAGAGCGAAGGTCTCGCGGTCGACCCTGTGACCGGCGCAACCTGGGTCGGCAACCGCGCCGCGAACACGCTCACGGTGCTCGACGACAAGGGCGTGGTGACGCACACGCTCACGACCGCCGAGTTCCCGTTCCGCATCGCGTTCACTCCGGACGGCGGCCGGGCCCTGGTGACCTGCGCCGAAGGCGGTGTCGTGCAGGTGTTCGACGCGACGACCAGACAGGCGATTCGCGAGATCTCGATCAGCGGCGACCGCAGCGAGCAAGGAGCTCTGCCGATGGGCATCACCACCGACGAGACCGGCGCGCGGGCCTACGTCACCTGCGGCCGCGGCGAGTTCGTCGCCGTGCTCGATGTCGAGAAGGGCGAACTGATCGACCGGCTGCCGGCCAGGAAGGGTTGCGACGGCATCGCGTGGGCCAGGCGCGTGGCGCCGGCCACCCCGCGACTCACGCGCTGAGGAATTTCGCGTCGAGCATGCGCTGCGCGGTGACGCCGATGGCATCGCTGCCGTCGAGCTCGCCGCTCATCAGCTTCTCGAGCGCGCGCGCGACGAGCTGCTCGCGATCGCGGCCGCCGCCGTTGCGCGAACGTTCGGCCAAGGACTCGACCGCAGCGGCGGTTTCGCGACCGGCGGCGCTGATGCTCGCTTCGTCGCGACCGACCGACGGGATGATCACCGTGCGCTGCGATTCGGCCCGCTTGGTGCGGTCGTTCGCGCGTTCGACGTTGCCGTGGTTGGTGACGTTGCGGATGTCCATGGGCCCTTCCTGTCGGAGGCTTCCTGCATCATCGGCAACGGCCGGCGCCACTTGAGAGCAGCGGTGGAAAAAGTGTCGGCGGGCACGGCGATCCGGTGCCGCCGGGCAACCGGCAAGGGCTGCCGGGTCGGCACGATCTGCCGGGTGGCGGTCGGCAGTTCGTGCCGGGGGGCGGCCGCGCCTGCGAGCCCGGCCCGGCAACGACGACTTGGCACGCACGGTGCTACTCGAGGGCGAGGACGAAGGAACCGAGGCGATGCTGATCAACGTTCGTGGACGAGTCGGGATGGACCCCATGCGGGTGCCGCTGGCGGCGAGCATGGCCACCGGCCGTGACGACACGTTCGCCCAGGTGTTGCAGGACACCGTCGCCGCCGAGGAACCCGAGACCCAGCCCGAGGCCCCGGCGCGCGACGAAGTCGCGCCCTCCGAGCCCGAGGTCGCCGCGCCACCACCGGCCGAAGCACCGAGCGACGACGACCAGACCACGACCACCGCCACCGACCTCGTCGCCCAGGCGAACGACGGAACGGTGGCCCACGCGGTGACCATGCAACCGGCCGAGGTCACCGAGAGCATCCGCCGGGGGGAGCCGGGTCGGCAGGAAACTGCAGGCAAAGGAACCGACTCTCCCCGCACTTCTTCCGCTGCGAGCGAGCCCCTGCTGGCGGCGTTCGTGCAGCAGCGCGCCCAGCCCAACGCCGGCGTGGTCGCGTTCGCACCCGGCGGCAAGGTCGAGGCGGTCGGCGGGGTGCGCCCGGCGGACGGCAACGGCCGTGGCGCCGCCACGATCGCCGAAGCGCGCGGCACCGCGGCGCTGAAGACGCCGGCGGCGGCAGCGTCGTACCGCACCTCCGGTGCGGCCACGGCCGAACTGCTCGAGCAGGCGCGCGATTCGGTGTTCAAGCAGATCCTGATGAAGCTGAACGGCGACGGCGGCGAGATGCGCCTGCGCCTCGAACCGCCCGACCTCGGCGAACTGGACCTGCGCCTGGTGTCCGACGGCAACAAGCTGCAGCTCGCGATCGCGGCCGAACGCCAGGACGTCAACGACCTGCTGCATCGCCACCTCGACGCACTCAAGCAGACGCTCGCGGCCGCCGGCCTCGAACTCACCGGCGCCTCGGTGCAGACGCGCAGCGAGTTCGCCCGCGACCAGCAATCACGCGACGCGCAAGCAGCCTTGGCCGGCGGCTCGATCGGCGGCGACGCCGAGGACGACGACACGACCACGACCACCCCGGTGCGCCACGGCTACGTGAGCGCTACCGGTCTCGACTTCTGGGCCTGAACCCGACCACCACATGACCATCTCCAGCATCACCTCGAACTCGACCAACACCGGCACCTCGGTGCTGCAGACCGGCAAGGCCACCTACGGCGACAACCCGTTCCTGCAGCTGCTGACGACGCAGCTGCAGAACCAGTCGCCCCTGGAGCCGGTCGACAACGAGAGCTTCATGAACCAGATGGCGAGCTACACCTCGATGCAGGAGCAGCGCGACCTCAACAGCAACCTGCTCAAGCTGCTCGACTACCAGGGTGCGCTGGCGCGCGTGCAGGGCCTGAGCCAGGGCAGCGCGTTGCTCGGCAAGGACGTGACCTACGCCGGCAGCGACGGCAAGGAACTGACCGGCAAGGTCGAGTCGGTGTTCGTCGCGGAGGACGGCGACGTGCGGCTGAAGCTCGAAGGCGGCAAGGAGATCGGCCTGCGCGAGATCATCGGCATCGCCGAGACGCCCGCGACCACGGGCACCACGTCGGGCACGACGTCGAACGGCTCGAGCAGCACGAACACCTCGTCGAGCAGCTCGACGTCGACCACCGACAACGGCGCCGCCGCAACGGCCTGATCCCAACCCGACCACCGAGCCAAGCACCATGGTCTCCACCGCTCTCTACACCGGCCTGTCGGGACTGCGCGTCCACCAGACCTACATCGACGTCATCGGCAACAACCTGGCGAACGTCAGCACGCCGGGCTTCCGCGGTTCGCGCGCGACGTTCAGCGACATCCTCAGCTTCACCGTGCGGTCGGGCTCGGGCCCGAGCGGCACGTTCGGCGGCCTGAACCCGGTGCAGATCGGCACCGGCTCGGTGATGGCGACGGTCGACACCGACCTCAGCCAGGGCACGCTGCAGGACACCGGCCGCTCGCTCGACGTGGCCCTGCAGGGCCGTGGCTTCTTCACGCTGACCAACGGCACGCAGAACTTCTACTCGCGCGTCGGCTCGTTCGGCATCGACGCGAACCGCACGCTGGTCGACCTGCGCACCGGCCTGCGCGTCGTCGGCAGCACCGGCAACGACATCACGGTGCCGACCTCGGACACGCTGCCGGCGCAACAGACGTCGTCGGTCAGCTTCCAGGGCAACCTGCCGGCGCGCGTGAGCGGTCCGCTCGAGGAAATCGTCGAATCGAGCGTCGCGTTCAAGCAGGGCAACCCGGCGACCAAGGTCGCCACGGCCCCCGCCGCGAGTTCACCGCTGTTCGATTTCACCGGCCTCGGCGGCAAGACGCTGCTGGTGTCGGTGAACGGCGGTGCGCAGCAGTCGCTGCAGGTTCCGGCGGGCTTCGCCACCACCCCCCAGAACGCACAAGCGGTTTCGGGATGGCTGACCGCGGCCGGCATTTCGTCGTCGTACGACAACGTCGCCGGCACCGTCACGGTCAACACCGTCAAGCTCGGCACCAGTGCGCGGCTGAAGTTCGACGACGGCCCGTCGTCGCCGGGCGTGCTGAACGCGCTTGGCATGACCGCCACGCTCGACAGCGGTGACGAGTCCACCGCCGCGGGCACGACCGACCTGGCGCAGCTCACCGCGCGCATCAATCCGTACCAGACCGACGACGCCATCACCATCAGCGGCACGAACCCCGACGGCACCGCGTTCTCGGACACGTTCGTCTACGGCACCGGCGTCGGCCGCGACGGCACGACGATCGACGACCTGCTGCTGTTCATCAACAACACGCTGGACGACTCCCAGGCCCGCGCCACCCTGTCCACCGACGGCAACATCGTCGTCACCTCGGAGAACAAGGGCCCGGCCGAACTCAGCCTGTTCGTCGGCGACGTGTCCGGCAACTCCGGCAGCAACAGCTGGCCGAACTTCGGGCTCGCCCAGGCCGGCACCGGCCCGGACACCGCGGTCACGTCGATCGACGTGGTCGACGCGCAGGGCCGCACGCACCCGGTCACGATGACGTTCACGCGCAGCGAGGACGACCCGACGATCTGGGACCTGTCGGCCGAGATCGACACCGCCGAGGGCGCGATCACGCAGTCGTCGATCGGCCAGATCCGCTTCAACGACAACGGTTCGTTCAACGTGATCGGCGGCGGCACCAACGCGCTGACCTTCGCCTGGAACGGAATCAGCTCGTCGCAGAGCGTGGCGGTCGACTTCGGCACCTCGGGCCAGTTCGACGGCGTCGCGATGCTCGGCAACTCGGCGACGGTCGCGGCGGTGGACCAGGACGGCTACGCCGCCGGCACGCTGCTCAACGTCGGCTTCAGCAACGGGGGCGAGCTGGTGGGCTACTACAGCAACGGCCAGAGCCAGGCCCTCGACACGCTGCGCATCTCGATGTTCAGCAACGAAGGCGGCCTGGTGCGCGCCGGCGACACGATGTTCACCGAGTCGCCGAACAGCGACGACGCGATCACCACGACCGCGAACGCTGCCGGGGCCGGCTCGGTCCGCGCCGGCCAGCTGGAGAACAGCAACGTCGACATCGCACGCGAGTTCGTGAACCTGATCGAGGCCCAGCGCGGCTTCCAGGCCAACTCGCGCGTCATCACGACGACCGACGAGATCCTGGCCGAACTCATGAACATCGTGAGGTGATCATGGGCGGCTACGGTGAAACAGCACTGGTGCGCGGCCTGTCGTTCCTGGCCGAAAAGCAGGCGGCGATCGCGAACAACCTCGCGAACGTCGATACGACCAGCTTCAAGCGCCGCGCGTCGATCGCCGACGGCGAGCAGAAGTTCCACTCGATGCTCGACCGCGAGCTCGAGGCGATCACCTACACCGAACAGTCCGACATGCAGCGCGGCACGATCCGCGAGACGGGCAACAAGTTCGACATCGCGATCGACGGCACCGCGTGGATGCGCGTCCAGGACGACAAGGGCAAGCAGTTCTACACGCGCAACGGCCAGCTGCAGATCGACACCCAGGGCCGCCTGACCACGCGCTCGGGGCTCAAGGTGCTCGACCAGGGCGGCCAGCAGATCCTGCTCGGCGCCGGCGACGAACTGCCGGAGGAGGTCACGTTCTCGCAGAACGGCACGATCTCGAACCCGCGCACCGGCCAGACGTGGGGGCCCATCGCACTGGTGAACCTGCCCGACGCGAGCGCCCTCGTGCCGATCGGCCAGAGCCTCTACATCGACCCGAAGAACCAG
>JAEUHV010000562.1 GCA_016794485.1 Planctomycetota bacterium | reverse complement strand
CTCCACGGCCACGGCGTGCCGCGATCACCGCATCAGCAGGTCGAGTCCGTCGCTGGCGGACAGCCCCGAGGTCGTGCTCGGGTCGAGCACGGCGAACTGCAGGTACAGGTGTGCCCAGCCGAGCTGCGGGTTCGCCGGGATCGCGATCGGGACGTTCGTGCTGCCGGTCGGCCCGAGAACCACGACGATGGCGACATCGAGCGACTGCAGCACCGTCAGGTTCTCCCACGGCGCGTTCCACTCGTAGCTGCCGGCGGCGAGCAGGCCGAGCGCATTGGCGTGGCCGCCGAGTTGGATGCCGATCGTCTCGCCGATGCGTGCGCAGCCGGTCGCGCCGATCGTCGGCGTGCCGAGGGCGCCGGGCGAGGCCGTGCCGTAGTTGGTGGACGTGCCGCACGGTGTGGCGCCCTGGCGCAGCACGAGCAGGGTGCCGCCGCTGCCGAGGAACACGAAGTCGCCGGTGATCGGATCGCGCGTGCCGCCGCCGGGAGACCAGGCGCCACCGACGACGAGCTGCCGTGTGGCCGGCAGCGGGTCGCCGTTCGCGTCGACCTGGTAGGTGACGATGTTGCCATACGACCATTCGCACACGAGCAACTGGCCGCCGAACGACGGCGTGCCGGGCGGCGCGTAGACCATGCCTTCGACGTCGTTCGCGAGGGAGATCGCCGGGCCGAGCGCGCCGGGGGCGTAGGTGCCAGCACCGTCCGGCGTGAGCGGCACGTCGCGGAACTCGGCCCCGATCCAGCTGCAGACCTTCAGGCGGCCCGCGCCGGGCATGCCCGTGGGCACGACCGCGCACGCGCCGACGGAGTTCTGCAGGCCCAGGCTGGTCAGCGAGTCGACCCGGTCGGTGGCCGTGCTGCCGGGCTTCGTCTGGTGCAGGTTGTTGGCGCCGAACCACGTGCCGAACAACACGCCGCCCGGACCGAACGCCAGCCCGCCGTCGGTGCCGCCGACGCTGATCGCGGGCGTCGCGGCTCCGGTGCCGACGATCTGCCCGGCGCCGTTGCGCAGCAGGGGCACCGCGTCGATCGACGTCGAGGGCCATGGCGACACCAGCAGCGTGTTCGGGCTGGCGGGGTGGATCGCCGTGCCGCCGTAGCTGCCCACGTTCGGGACCTGGCCGATGACGACCGCTTGCCAGGCCGTGTTGAAGGGGGGCACCACCGACTGGGCGCTGGCGAGGGCGGCGAGGAAGAGGACTGCGGGAAGGGTTCTGTGCATCGAAGGCTCCGTGCCGCCGAAGAGCGGAACGGCGGGCCCCGACCGAACAGGATCACGGCGGATTCGTGTTCGGCGACCGCGGTCCGTTCCGCTGTCTGCCGTGGTCCGCCATGGCCACCTTGCAGCTTCCCCGTCGCACTTCGATCATCGGCGTCGTCCGGTCCCTGCCGATGGCTGCCCCCGACGACACCCTGGTCCTGCTGCAGCGCTGGCATGCCGGCGAACGCGCCGCCATCGACGCGTTGATCGAACGCGACCTGCCGTGGATCCGCGACTACGTGCACACCCGGCTCGGGCCGCTGCTGCGCGCCCGCGGCGACACCGGCGACTACGTGCAGGGGGCGGTGATGGCGGCGCTGCAGTACACGCCGCGTTTCGTCACGGCGGACCGCCGTCAGTTCCGCGCGTTGGTCGCACGCATCGTCGAGAACCACCTGCGCGACGCGCACGACCACCACGCGGCCGAACGTCGCCATCCGCAGCGCGAACGCGAACTGCCGAACGACTCGGTGCTCGACCTCGATCGTTCACGGCATGCGGCCGGGCTGCCGCCGGTCGTGGCGGCGCGCGACGAACAGGAAGCGTGGGTGCACCTGGCGCTCGAACTGCTCGATCCGCCCGACCGGCAGGTGCTGCGGTTGCGGCAGTGGCAGGAACTGGAGTTCGCCGAAGTCGGCCAGCGGCTCGGCATCAGCGAGACCGCGGCGCGCATGCGCTTCCAGCGCGCCTTGCCGAAGCTGGCGCAGCAGCTGCTGCGGCTGCGCCACGGCCAGATCGACCTGGAGTCGCGATGACGGGGTCCGGCGAGTCGTCGATGCGGCGCCTGACGCGGGCCCTCGAGTGCTACCTCGCGCATCGCCAGCGACCGGACGAGGACCGCGCTGCGTTCCTCGCGCAGCACGACGACCTGCGCGATCTGCTGGAACCGATGTTCGACGATGCGCCGCGTCCGGCGGCCGCGGACGGCGGTGTCGGCGAGGACACGGGCGAGCGGCAGTTCGGCCCGTTCCGCCTGCTCGGTGAGATCGCGCGCGGCGGCATGGGCGTCGTCTACGACGCGCTGCACACCGGACTGAACCGGCGCATGGCGCTGAAGCTGCTCGCGAGTCCGCTCGCGGCGAGCCCGCATGCCGTGGCCCGGTTGCGGCGCGAGGCCGAACTGACCGCGCGGTTGAACCACCCACACATCGTGCCGATCCACGACGCCGGCACGGTCGACGGCGTGCCGTTCCACGCGATGGAACGCATCGACGGTGGCACGTTGGCCGACCTGCTGCGCGCCGTCGCCGGCACCGACCGCACGCGGCTCGACGGCGGCACGCTCGCCGCGGCGCACGCGCGCCTGCATCCCGGCCCCGATGCCGGCCGCTGGCTCATGGGTTCGAGCTACGTCGACGCGGTGCTGCGCCTCGCCATCGCAATCGCCGACGCGCTCGTCGCGGCGCATGCCGCCGGCATCCTGCATCGCGACGTCAAGCCTGCGAACGTCCTGCTGCGCGCCGACGGCACCCCGCTGCTGTCCGACTTCGGGCTCGCGCGCGACGAACGCGAACCCGGCCTGTCGCGCAGCGGCGAGTTCGTCGGCACGCCGTTCTACGTGGCACCCGAGCAGGCGGCGGGGAATCGAGCGCGCATCGGGCCCGCGACCGACGTGTTCGCGCTGGCGGTGGTGGTCTACGAGATGCTGTTCCTGCAGCGTCCGTTCGACGGCGACACCAGCGCGGCCGTGCTCGAGCGTGTGCAGCAGGCCGAGCCGGCAGCCCTCGTGCGGCGCGACCACGGGTTGCCTGCCGACCTCGCCGCGGTGCTCGACAAGGCCCTGCGCAAGGACCCGGCTGCGCGCCACCCGACGATGGCGGCGTTCGCGGCCGACCTGCGGGCCGTGCGCGAACTGCGCCCGGTGCAGGCCAGGCGGCGGGGGGCCCTGCAGCGCGCGTGGCAACGTTGGTCGGCCGAGCCCCGGCGACTCGTCGCCGGTGGTGCCCTGGTGGTTGCGTTGGCCGTCGGCGCGACGTCCCTGGTCTACGTGTCCGGCCAGCGCGACCGCATCGCCGCCGGAACGGAGCTCGAACTGCTGCCGCGCGTCGAGACCTTGCTGCTGCGCGTCGCGTTGCAGCAGGAACAGCCGATCGGCGACGCGGGACTCGCCGACGCCCTGGCAGCACACGCCTTGCTGCCCGACCAGCCCGAAACGGTGGCCGCGGTCGCCCGCTCCGCCCAACTCGGTGGCAACACCGACCTGGCGCGTCGCTACGGCGAGCGGCTGGACCGGCTCGCCCCTGACGTGGCCGAGCAGTCGCGGCTGGGTGGCGAGGCCAAGGAGCCGGACAGAGCCCTCGGCTGGCTCGTGCGGGCCCGTTGGTTTCTCGATCGGGCCCACACGAGCGGGGCGTCTGCCAGCTACCGCGACGCCCGGGAGTGCTTGCGGCGCGCGACCGACCGGTCGAGCAAGGTGCGCGAGGTCTACTACTGCGAACTGCTGCATGCGACCGCGCACCTGCAGGACCGGCCGGCGACGGTGGCGTTGGCCGACGACATGCGCCACCGCTGGCCGGACTCGCCGTTCGTCGCGTTCTGGTGCGGTGTCGCGTTCGAGAACCTGTTGCCGCGGCG
>JAEUHV010000541.1 GCA_016794485.1 Planctomycetota bacterium | reverse complement strand
GTCCAGTCGTTCAGCGGGTTGCCGTCGATGTCGCGGAACGTGAAGTTGCTGCCCGTCGCCGTGGCGTCGATCGGCACGCGGAACGAAGCGCCGCCGCGGCTCATGTCGACGTTGTGCACCGCGTACTCGTAGTGGTACTGGCCGCCGCCCAGGGGGGTGACCTTGTTGGCGACGAAGACCCGGCCGTCATCGCTGCCGTTCGTGGTCATGTTGACCTCGGCGCCGGTCCAGTGCTGCAGGATCGAGCCGAATGCCTGGCCGACGGCGCTGTTGGCCACCGACCAGGACGTGCCGTTCCAGGTCGGCACGAAGCCGCGCGACTTGATGTTGTCCCAGCGGTTGGCGAGCGACTCGCCTTCGTGGATCAACTGGATGCCGTAGTAGTACGACGCGCCGCCGACCAGCAGGTCGCTCTCCTTGATGGTGACGCGGTTGTGCACGTCGTCGGTCGGGGTGATCGGGCTCTGGTTGCCGTCGGTGTTGCCGGGCGCCCCCACGTTCGGGAAGCCCTGGTCGAAGAACGAACCGATGTGCTCCCAAGTCCCGAGCCACGGATCGATTTCGTGCGCCGGGCCGAGGTTGCCGCGGCCGGCGTTGTTGCCGGCGGAGTAGGTGTCGCTGCAGGTCGGCCCCATCTGGTTGCCGCCGATGTTGGGGACGCACGAGCCGCACGCGCCGCTGGTGCTTGCCGAGGTGAACGCGTGCTTGCAGTACGAGCGGTCGCTGATCTGCTCCATGCGATCGCCGGACAGGCGCGTGATGAGGAAGCCGAACTTCGGGTGGTTCTCCAACATCTGCGCGTACCACGGGATGTTCACCGAGCCCGGGTTGCACATCGTGTTGCGCATGGACAAGCCGACTTCACCGCCCGGATTGGCGGGGCCACGGCGCCCCCAGTAGGTGATGTTGTCGAGGATCTCGAGCCTTCCGTCGAGACCGGGAACGAGGTTGGCCTGGCCCAACAGGGCAGGCGTCAACAGCAACGTGGTGGAGACGAGGCGCTTCATGGGTGCGTACAGCCAGGGTATCCCGCGCCGGCTACGGCGCGGGGAGCATGGGGCGGGCCCACGTTAGGGCAGGCCGTGTCCAGGCGACAAGCCCTGGGCCCAGGTCCGTACATGCGACGACCCGGCCGCATGGCCGGGTCGAGTTCGAGCGGGGCGGCCGAAAGCGGCCGCCGGCTGCATCACAGCACGCCGATCAGCAGATCGACCGCGTTCGAGTTCGCGAACCCGAACGCGTTGATGCCGGGCGTCAGCGTCGCCGACTGCGTGCGCACCACGAGCCCCGCTGCCGCGGGCACGTTCGGCACCGGCCACGCGAACGACCCGGTGCTGCCCGGCGTCGGGAACGAGAACAACACGTCGAGCGCCTGGTAGAGGAAGCAGCCCGGCATGCCGAGGAACGTGAGGTCCACCGGCGGCACCTGCAGGTTGGTCGACATCATCTGGATGCCGAGCACCGTGCCCGCCGGGATGTTCGACGTGTTCAGGTTGATCGTCGTGCCGACCACGGGCCGCGCCGACGACACCAACGCCACGGTGGGCACCGCGGGTTGCACCGGGTGGCACAACGCGAAGCCCGCCGGCAACGCCGCCGAGATGTCGATCGCACCCGGATCCGCCGCCCCACCGCCGCGCGTGTAGCCGACCAGCGTCGTGCCCGCTCCGGCGACCGCCTGGTAGAGCACGTGCACGACACCGCTCGGGTAGAACTGCCACTGGAACGTGTTGTTGCCGCCGCCGCCGTAGTTGGGCACCGCGTCGAACGTCAGCACCGCTCGGCTCGCGTTGGCATCGAACCGGATCGTGCCGCCGGCACTCGGATCGAGGTCGCGCCACAGCGCCGCCCACGTCGAGTTCAAGGTCAGGAACTCGGTCGTCGACGGCGTGTAGGTCGTGCTGCCGGTGGACCCCACGCTCACGAAACCGTTCGAGCAGACCCACAGGTTGGTCGTCGTGCCGCCCGCGAACGGGAACGTGAACGGCAGCGTGCGCACCGTACCGGCATCGTCACCGAGCCCCACGGTGGCGCCCGCCGGGGCGATCCAGCTGCCAGCCAACGCCGAGACGTTGTAGCCGTTCGCCGTGGGCGTCATCGTGAAGCCGGAATTGGCGAGGTCGAAGTTCTGCTCGTAGAAGCTGCTGTAGCAGCCCGGCGAACCGCCGCAGCCGGTCCCGACCGCGGTCCATTGGGCGAACGTCGAACCGGCCGGTGCCTTGGCCTGCACCGTGACGGTGAGCCCACCGGGGCCGACGCGCGCCTCGTCGATCGACGCACCACTCGAGCCTGGCGCGAAGTTCGCGTCGAACCCGAAGTTGTAGATGGTGTTCCAGTTCAGCGGGTTGCTCACCGGAGCCGTGAACACGATCTCGTTGCCGACCCGCGCCGAGGTCCAATCGTTGAGCGGGTTCTGGTCGATGTCGCCGAAGGTGAAGTTCGAGGCCGTGGCCGACGCGTCGATCGGCAGGCGGAACGTCGCTCCACCGCGGTTGTTGTCGCAGTTGTAGACCGCGTACTCGTAGTGGTACTGGCCGCCGCCGAGGGCCGTCACGACACTGGCGACGAAGAACCGGCCGTCGTCGTTGCCGTTCTGGCCGGCGTTGACGTCCGCCCCGGGCCACCGGCTCAGGATCGAGCCGTGCGTCATGCCGGCCCCGTTGTTCGGGAACGACCACGACGAGCCGTTCCAGTTCGGCGTGGTGCCGCGCGAAGCGAGGTTGTCGCCGCGGTTGGCGACTGCCTCGCCCTCGTGGATCAGGTGGATGCCGTAGTAGTACGCGGCACCCGGCGTGATCAGGTCCTGTTCGCGCACCGTCATGCGGTTCTTCACGTCGTCGAAGGCCGCGATCATGGTGTTGTTCAGGCTGCGGTTGCCGTCCGTCGCGGCCGCGCCCGCCACCTGGGGATCGCCGCGATCGAAGTAGCTGCCCACCACGGCCCACGTGCCGAGCCACGGGTTGATCTCGCTGGGCGGGCCGAGCCAGTAGCGGTCGCCGTTGTTGCCCGAGCCGTAGGTGTCGGCGCAGTGCACGCCCATCAATTGGCCGGTGCCGGGCTGGATGCAGGTGCCGCACGGACCGTCGTAGTTGGTCGACGTGAACGCGTGCTTGCAGTAGCTCCAGTCATTGACCTGCTCGAGCTTGCCGCCGCTGACGCGCACCAGCAGGAAGCCGAACTTCGGGTGGTTCGACGACATGGCGACCTGCCACGGGATGTTCACCGTGCCCGGGTTGCACATCTCGTTCAGCATCGACACGCCGACCTCGCCGTTGGGGTAGGCCGGGCCACGGCGCCCCCAGTAGTAGAGGTCGTCGATCAACGACAGCCGGCCATCGAGGCCAGGAACGACGTTGGACTGCGCGCAGAGACCGGTGGCAGTGGCCACCGCGAAGGAAAGCAACGCGATTCGTTTCATGGAGTGAGAGGCGGAAATGACCACGGCGAGGCCGGGGGTGCAGCGTCGCGGTCGGCGGGGCGGCGCGCACGCTAGCGCGGCGCCAAGAGCAGCGGTAGCCCCCACCCATCGACGGCGGACACGCTGCGACGCGCGCGGATCAATGAACCCCGAGCGTCAAGGCCAGCGCATTCGACACCAGCACGCCGGCGGCATTCACCGCAGGACCGAGCACACCGGTCTGCGTCGTCACGACGAGACCCGCCGCGGCTGGCTGGTTCGGGATCGCCCAGGTGTGCGGCGCCGTGGTGCCCACGAGCGCGAACGGCCACACCACGTCGAGCGCACC
>JAEUHV010000529.1 GCA_016794485.1 Planctomycetota bacterium | reverse complement strand
GTCGGTCGAGCTCCACATCGCGCCCCGGCAGGGCGACCAGGTCGGGCTGCTGCGCGGCGTGACTCCGGCCGCATACCTCGTGCACCGCGACGTCTCCGTGGTCGCCGGCCGCGAACCGCGCGCACCGTTCGAGCTGATGGTGGGAGCGCTGGCCGGCCCGCGCATGGGCCTCGGGCCGGAGCGGACGGCGATCGGGGCGAAGCTCGAGATCGAACACCGCGAATGGACCGTGGTCGGCCAGTTCGCGGCGCCGGGCACCGCCTACGAAGCCGAGGTCTGGGGGCGCCTCGGCGACGTGATGCTCGCGACCAAACGCGAAGACGTGTCGTGCATCGTGCTGCGACTCGTCGATCCGGCCCGCGAACCCGAACTGCGGCTGTTCGTCGGCCGCCGCGTCGACCTCGAGCTCTCGCTGCTGCCGGAACGCGAACTGCTGCAGCAGCTCGCCAGTGCGGTCGGTCCGATCGCGGCCCTGGCGACCTGGATGGCGGTGCTGGCCGTGCTCGCCGGCGCGTTCGCGTGCGGCAACACGATGTTCGCCGCGGTGCTTGCCCGGACCCGCGAACTGGCGACCCTGCGCACGCTCGGCTACACGCCGTTCGCGGTGGGCTGCGGCCTCGTCCAGGAGTCGCTGCTGGTCGCGTTCCTCGGCGGCGGGCTCGGGGTGCTCGGCGCGCTGCTGGTCGGCGACGTCGCGATCCGCTACCCGATGGGGGCCCTGCGGCTCGAGCCGGACCTGACGAGCCGGGCGCTGGGTCTGGCAGCGGCCTTGGCATCCGGGCTGCTCGGCGGCATCGTGCCTGCCGTGCGCGCCGTGCGCATCCCCCTGGTCGAGGCCATAGGAGGCCGTTCGTGAACTCGCTGCGTCGTCTGTCGCTCGGTGTCGTGTTGTCGTTCGCTGCGTGCGGCGGCGAGCCCAAGGGTGCGGGCGGTCCGCCGCAGCCGGCGGCCGCGCCGCTGGCGTCGTTCGTGCTGGCCACGGATCCGGGCGAGGCCATCGCGGTCACGGCGGCCAAGGCCGCGGGCGTCGCCGACAAGGTGGTGGTGACCGGCCGCGTCGCGAGCGTCGTGAAGGGCTTCGCGGTGTTCACGCTGATGGACGCGGCGCTGGAATACTGCGGGCAGGTCAACAAGGAGGACAACTGCAAGACGCCTTGGGACTACTGCTGCGACTCGCAGGAGAAGCGCACCGCCCACTCGCTGCTGGTCGAAGTGCGCGACGGCACCGGCCAGCCGATCGCGACGCCTGCCCTGCCCGACACGCGCCTGCTCGATCTCGTCGAGGTGCGCGGCAAGCTGCAGAAGGACGACCACGGCAACTTCGTGCTCGTCGCCGACGGCATGTTCCGCGTGCAGCGCCCGGACCTGCCCGCCGACGTGAAGTGGCCGCAATGACCTGACCGTCGCGTCAGAACGACGGACGGTACTTGTCCCACATGCGGCCGACGAACGGGTTCCACGCGCGCGTCCATTCGCCGCGCGGTTCGACCTGCACGTAGCGGTCGACGTAGTCGAACAGCGGGTC
>JAEUHV010000439.1 GCA_016794485.1 Planctomycetota bacterium | reverse complement strand
AGTGCCACACGGGCATCTTCATCAAGACGAAGTGGAGCACGCACAGCCACAGCACGACTAGCCAGCGGTACCACCGCAGGGAGCCGCGGACCAGCCACGCACCCGCCGCGAACAGGCCGAAGCCGACGGCCATGATCGGCGTGCTGGAGGAGCACAGCACGACGATGCCCAGCGCCGACACGATGCCGGCCACCGGGAGGATCCAACGTCCCGTCAGCCAGCCGCGGATGCAGTAGAACGGCACCAGGCATGCCCAGAAGCAGCCGGCCAGGATCGAGTGGGCGAACGCACCCTGGCACCGCAGTCGCCCGTCCCGGATGTCCGTGATCGCCGGCACGCCGCCGAACATCGCGAACATGTTCCGCTGCGTGCGGTTCTCCACCATGAAGAAGGCCAGCACCGCGAAGCCCGAATACAGGAACTGCACGCCGATCAGGGCCAGGTCGCGGTGGCTGCGGATCAGCAGCCGGAAGAAGAAGTAGACCATCATGGCGTCGATGGCCGTGCCGGTCCGGTTGATGAACACCGTCAGCGTCATCGCCAGGGCCGTGCCGGTCAGCACCGACGCGATGGCCCACAGCACCATGGCTCGATCCAGGTGGTTCCAGACGATGCGGCGGACCTCGCCGCGCAAGAAGAGCCGCAGCCAGATCACGACCATCAGCAGGCGGATGAACGTGAAGTCGACGGTCGCCAGGACGATGCGTTGGCCGGCCGGGATGAAGCACAGCAGCAGGATGACAGGCAGCCCGGACCAGCGCCGCGGCAGCAGCAGGGCCATTGCCATCAACGCCGCCAACGCGGCGACCCCGACTGGGTGCACCTGCGTCTGCCCGCCGAAGTCCGAGCCCGCCTGGGCCTGGTGTTCGGGATCCTGGATGAGGGCTGCCAGCACGCTCTTTGCTCGGCTTTCCGGGCGCCGCTGCTTTACGGGGAATGCGCGCCGCCAAGGGAAGTTCAGTGCCGGCGCCCCGAGTGTCGAAGATGCAGAACCGGTCGTCGGGTGTCCAGGTCCGAACCACCGTCGGTCCTGGTCTTTCGCTCCGGCGCTACCTACCCTCCGCCCAGTACCCCGATGCCCATCCGCCCGCTCGTCGCTGCGTTGCTCGGTTTGTTCCTCTGCGCCTGCTCGTCCGCGCCTCCGTTCGACGCCAAGGCCGTCGCCACGGAATGGGCGGCCTACATGCAGCGCGACTACGTGCTGCGTTCGGGCGACCGGCTCGCAGTGCGCGTCGACAACCTGTCGTCGGGTGAAGGCACCAGTGCCGACGCCGTCCAGGAAGTGATCGTGTCGCCGACCGGTTCGGTCGACCTGCGCCGGTTGCCCGGGCCGCTCCAGGTCTCCGGCAAGTCCGTCGGCGCTGCCCGCACGCTGATCTACGAAGCCTACAAGAACGGCGTCTTCAACGACCCGATCGTCAGCGTGACCCTCACCGAGGCCTCGGTGCAGTCGGTCTACGTGTGTGGCGAGGTGTTCCGCGCGGGTCCGGTGCCGTTCACGCCCGGCCTGACGATGACGCAGGCGATCGCCGCCGCCGGCAGCTTCAACTACACGGTCAAGCACTCCGACATCCGCATCCTGCGCATCAACGCCGACGGCACGCAGCGCACGTTCCGGGTCAACATGGACAAGGTGCTGCTCGACCAGTCGCCCGACTTCTTGCTGCTTCCGGGCGACGTGATCTACGCGCAGACGTCGACCATCGCCGACCTCGGCAACCTGGTCGACCTCTACATCCGTCGCCTGTTGCCGTTCTCGCTGGGCGGCCCGGCGCTCGGCACCGTCGACTGATCCAGTCGTGACGCCGACGAACTCGACGCCGCTGCGGGTCTGCATGGTCGTGCACGCCTACTACGAAGGCGATGCGCGCGTGCGTCGTTACGCCGAGTCGCTGGCCGCCTTCGGCCATCGCGTCGACGTGCTCGCGCTGCGCGCGCCCGACAAGCCGAAGACGGAGGAGCTGCGCGGCGTGCACGTCGAACGGCTCCCGCTCGGACGCAAGCGCGGCGGCACGCTGCGCTACTTGTTCGAGTACTTGTGGTTCACGTTCCTGTGTGGGCTCGTGCTGACCTGGCGCTGCCGGCGCTACGACGTCGTGCACGTGCACAACATGCCGGACTTCCTGGTGTTCGCGGCGTTCTGGCCGCGGCTGTTCGGGCGCGTCGTGCTGCTCGACGTGCACGACCTGATGCCGGAGGTCTACTGCAGCAAGTTCAAGACCAGCGTGCGGCATCCGGGCATCTGGCCGATCCGCGTGCAGGAGTGGTTCTCGCACCGCTTCGCCAGCGCCTGCGTGTTCGCGACCGAACGTTTCCGCCAAGGGGCGATCGAGCGTGGCACCGTGCGCGCCGATCGTTCGATCGCGGTGATGAACGCGGCCGACACGACGCTGTTCGATGCGAAGAAGCATCCCTGGCGCGGCCCCGAGGATCCGCAGAAGTTCACGTTGCTCTACCTCGGCACCGTGTCGCACCGACACGGCGTCGACCAGTGCGTGCGGGTCCTGCCGTTGGCCGCGCAACGCATTCCCGGCATCGAGCTGCGCATCCACTGCAAGTTGTCCGAGGGCGAGGGCAAGCCCTTGCAGGAACTGAAGGATCTGGCGCAGCAGCTCGGAGTCGCCGACCGGGTCGTGATCGGGCCGCCGTTGCTGTTGCAGGACGTGCCGGCGGCGATGAGTCGGGTCTCGGTCGGCGTGTTCACGCCACACCTCGACGTGCACATCGACATGGCGCTGTCGCTCAAGGTGCCCGAGTTCGTCGCGATGGGTGTGCCGGTCGTCGCGGTGCGCACGTCGATCATGACGTCGCTGTTCCGCGAGGACGAAGTGATGATGTTCGCCGACGGCGACCACGCCGCGTTCGCGGACTGCCTGGTGCGTTTGCACCGCGATCCCGCGGCCGGGCGCGCGATGGCACAGCGGGCCGAACGTTTCACCCGCGACCACGCCTGGGAAGCCGAGTTCGCCGGCTACGTGCGCCTGCTCGAGCGGCTGACGAAGCGCCCGGTCGGCGTGAAGTAGCGTCCGTCGGGTCGCCTCGAACGTCGTCCGTAGCTACGCTCCGCCCCGTCGACGTTCTCGACCGGCGTCGGGTTTTCGAGATTGCCAGTACGCGGCTCGAGGGCCTGCTGCAGTTCGCGGCGGAGATCGAGCGGGCGGCCAGGAAGGGTTGATGGATCGTTCCTTCGGCACTCGCCGGTAGGCTGCCTCCACAGCAGTCGGGCCAACGTGCGGTTTCGGCGCACGCGACGTCCGCCTATGGTTCCCGGCCGCATGAAGATCGCTTGCATCGGTGGTGGCCCGGCGTCGCTGTACTTCGCCATCCTGCTCAAGAAGAAGCTGCCCTCGGCCGAGATCGAGGTGTTCGAACAGAACAAGCCCGACGACACCTTCGGCTGGGGCGTGGTGTTCTCCGACGAGACGCTCGGCAACTTCGAGACCGCGGACCCGGAGAGCTACGCCCGCATCCGCGCCAATTTCGCCTACTGGACCGACATCGACACGTTCCATCGCGGCGCGAAGGTCACCAGCACCGGCCACGGCTTCTGCGGCCTGTCGCGCGTGCGGTTGCTGCAGATCATGCACGACCGCTGCGTCGAGCTCGGAATCCGCCTGCGCTTCCAGAACACGGTCACCGACATCGACGCCATGGCGGCTTCGCACGATCTCGTGGTCGCGGCCGACGGCGTCAACAGCAAGGTGCGCGAACGCTTCGCGGCGTCGTTCCGTCCCAACCTCGACTGGCGCAAGTGCAAGTTCGCGTGGTTCGGCACGACCAAGCGCATGACGGCGTTCACGTTCGTGTTCCAGCCGACGCAGTGGGGGCTGTTCCAGGTGCACGCCTACCCGTTCGAGGCGGGGCGTGGCACGTGGATCGTCGAATGCCGCGAAGAGACGTGGAAGCGCGCCGGACTCGACAAGCTCGACGAAGCCGGCTCGGCAGCGTTCTGCGAACAGCTGTTCGCCGAGCATCTCGGCCACGACAAACTGCTGATCAACAAGTCGGTGTGGCGCACGTTTCCGACCATCCGCTGCGAGTCGTGGCGGCACGAGAACGTGGTCCTGATGGGCGACGCCGCGCACACCGCGCACTTCTCGATCGGTTCGGGCACGAAGCTCGCGATGGAGGATGCGATCGCGCTCGCCGATGCCGTCGCGGCGCACCCGGCCGACGTGAAGCAGGCGCTGGCCGCCTACGAGGGAGTGCGTCGGCTCGACGTGCTGAAGATCCAGCGCGCCGCGCAGACCAGCCTCGAGTGGTTCGAGAACAGCGAGCGTTGCCTCGAGCAGAGTCCCGAGCGGTTCGTGTTCAACCTGATGACGCGCAGCCGGCGCATCACCTACGACAACCTGCGGCAACGCGATCCGGCGCTGGTGGCGAAGGTCGACGCGGTGGTCGCGGCCGAGGTGAAGGGGCCGGTGCAGCCGCCGGCGTTCCATGCGTTCCAGGTGCGCGAGTTGACGCTCGCGAATCGTGTCGTGGTCTCGCCGATGTGCATGTACTCGGCGAAGGACGGCGTTCCCGACGACTTCCACCTGGTGCACCTCGGCAGCCGCGCCGTCGGCGGTGCGGGCCTCGTCTTCACCGAGATGACGAACGTGACGCCCGAGGGGCGCATCACGCCGGGCTGCGCCGGGATGTGGAACGACACGCAGATGCAGGCGTGGAAGCGCGTCGTCGACTTCGTGCATGCGCACAGCGCGGCCAAGATCGGCATGCAGATCGCGCACGCGGGCCGCAAGGGCTCGTGCAGCCGGCCCTGGGAAGGGGATGCGCCGCTCGCGTCGGGTGGCTGGCCGACGCTGGGGCCGTCGGCGACGCCGTTCCGCGCGGGGTGGCCGGCACCGAAGGCGATGACGCAGGCCGACATGGTCGCGGTGCGCGATGCGTTCGTGGCCGCGGCGAAACGTTGCGACCGCGCCGGCTTCGACGTGGTCGAGCTGCACATGGCGCACGGCTACCTGCTGTCGAGCTTCCTGTCGCCGCTCAGCAACCAACGCACCGACGAGTTCGGCGGCTCGCTCGAGAACCGCGCGCGCTTCCCGCTCGAAGTCGCCGCGGCGGTGCGGGCCGTGTGGCCGGCGCACAAGCCGCTGTTCGTGCGCATCTCGGCGACCGACTGGTTCGACGACGAGAAGAAGGGTTTCACGCTCGACGAGGCGGTGCAGGTCGCGCGTTGGCTGAAGGAGCGCGGCGTCGACGTTCTCGACGTGTCGTCGGCCGGCAATGTGCCGGAGTCGAAGGTGCAGTACGGGCGCATGTACCAGGTGCCGTTCGCGGAACGCATCCGGCACGAGGCGAGCATGCCGGTGATGGCGGTCGGCGGCATCCAGGGCATGGACCACGCGCACACGATCGTCGGGGCGGGACGCGCCGACCTGTGTGCGATCGCGCGTGGCTTCCTCGGCGATCCGTACCTGGTGCAGCGCGAGGCGAACGACCGCAAGGTCGCGAGCCACCGTTGGCCGCCGCAGTACCTGGCCGCGCGCAGCTGAACTCTGGTTGAACGGATGCAGCTGCACCAGTTCCAAGGCTCCGCCAGGTGATCGACCTGATGCAGTAGCCGAGGCGCTACAGCCCGAAGAACCGGCGCACGCGACCGAGCAGCTCGCCGGCGGCGTGTTGCACCGCGGCCTGCTTCTCCGGCGGCGCGATCTGCAGGTCCTTCACCGCCTTCAGGCCGAGCCGCCGCGACTCGACGATTTCGGCCATCTCCTGAGCCAGCCCGGGCCGCTTGTGCAGCATCGACTCGAGCGCCGACTTGTGCACCACCAGGGTCGAAAGGTCGTCGACCGCGGTGACGTTCGCCGTGCGCGGGTCGCCGGTCAGCAACGCCATCTCGCCGAAGAACTCGCCGCGCGACAGCCGTGCCACTTCGCGTTCGCTGCCGGTGCCGTCGGTGATCGTCACGATCGCCGTGCCTTCCAGCACCACGTACATCGCGTCGCCGGGATCGCCCTGGTTGACCACGCGCTCGCCGCGGCCGAAGTCGAGTTGCTCGCATTCGTGCGACAGCGCGTCGAGTTCGGCCGGTTCGAGCGGCACGAACACCGGCACGGACGCCAGGGCCGCCGCGGTCCGTTTGTGCTGGTCCGGCGGCTTCGGCAGCTCGCCGTGGTACTCGTAGCTGGTCTGGATCGGGAACGGGATGTTCAGGTGGTTGCGTTTGGCGGCGTACCAGACCCGCGTCATGAACTCGTCGTTGATCTCCTGCTGCCGCTGGTAGTCCTCGATGAAGAACCGGACCTGGTACTCGATCGAGTAGGCGGCGTAGTTGACCGTGCGGATCGCGGGGACCGGATCGGCGAGCACTCCGCGTGTGCTGCGCACCACGCCCATCAGCACCCGCTTCACCTTGTTCGGCGGATCGTCGTACGAGAAGCCGATCACGTGCGATTCCGCGTGCGCCTTGGTCGGGCGCGACATGTTGACCAGCGTCTCCTTGCCGATCACCGAGTTCGGCACGATCACCAGGTCGCGTGCGCGCGTGCGGATGCGGACCGAGCGCCAGTTCATCTCGACGACCTCGCCGGTGATCGAGCCGACCGTGATCCAGTCGCCCACCTCGAACGGCCGCTCGAACAGCACCGCGATGCCGACCATCACGTTGTCGAGCGTGTTCTGCAGTGCCAGGCCGAGCACGATCGACGACACGCCGAGAGCGGTCAGCAGGCCGGTCGGGTCGTAGCCCCACACGCCGGAGACCACGAAGCAGGCGCCGACCAGCACCAGGATCAGCCGCACGATGTCGAGCAGCAGCTTCGGCACGCGGGTGTGGTACTGCGTGCCTTCGCGGCGCGTCGTCGCCAGGTGCGTGGCGATGCCGACCGCCGCGGCGATCACCGCGAGCCACAGCAGGGTCTCGACCACGCGCAGCGTGTTGAGTCGCCAGGTGGTCGCGGTGAGCGGGTCGCCCCAGCCGAGTTCGTGGCCCACCAGGGTGAGCAGCGTGAGGAACAGGACCGCGCCGCGCACCAGGCGCACCGGGCCGCGCAGGGGATGCTGGCGGGTGTCGAGGGTGCGCGCGAGAGCGGTGAACGCGCCGGTCAGCAGCAGCCAGCCGACGAGGTAGGAGGCGAGGAGCATCGGCGATCGGGTCAGCGGCCGAAGGCGGCCTGGAACCGGGCCTGGCGCACCTGCTCGCCATCGGCGCCGCCGACGAACGCGACCGGGCCGCCGAGTTCGGCGACGCGGTCCTTCGGGGCCGGGTGGGTCGACATCATGCCGCCTTGACCGCCGTGGTCTTGCATGCAGCCGAGCACGTGCGCGAGCGCCTGCGGGTCGTAGCCGGCGCCGGCGAGGAACTCGCGGCCGAGCTTGTCGGCGGCGTACTCGGCATCGCGCGAGTAGCCGCTGGTGACGAGCGTCTGCACGACGTCGTTCACGCTGCCGTCGAACAGGTCGGTCAGCGCGTTCAGGTCCTCCTGGTTCATCGTCGCCTGCGCGGCACCGGCGCCGAGGTAGGTGAACGCCTGGGCCAGGTTGCCCTGCTGGATCGCCGCGACGCCGTGGCGCAGCGTCACGTGCGCGATCTCGTGCGCGAGCACGGCCGCGACCTCTTCTTCCTTCTTGGTGTTGGCGAGCAGCCCGCGCGAAACCAGGATCAGGCCGTTCGGGCAGGCGAACGCGTTCACTTCCTGCGTCTTCAGCACCGCGAAGCGGTAGTCGAGGAACGGGCGCCGCACGCCGTCGTTCAGGGCGACGAGCCCGGCGCCGACGCGCTGCACGTAGGCGGTCAGCTTGGGGTCGGGGTCGATCGCGTATTCGGGCATCGCCAGCAGCTGCGCCGCGACCGAGCGGCCGATGAAGTACTCCTCGCTCGGATCGAGGTCCTGGAACGACTTGCGCAGCCGGTTGGCGCCGCGCACGAGCTTGCCGGCGGCGGTGTCCTCACCGGTCGCCTCCTCGAGCGCGTTCATCACCGCGGCGCACGCGGCGAGCGGCAGCAGCGCACACAACACGAACAGGAAGCGGCGCATCACTTGCCCTCCTTCAGCAGCTTGCCCTCGCCGAGGAACGTGCGCAGTTCGGTCTCGGCCACGCCGGACGCCTCGAGCTGGTCGAGCAGCTTGAACGCCTGTTCGAGGTTCGGGTTGTTGGTGCGGTACTGCTTCTCGACCTGCGGGTTGAAGCCCTTCTTCGCCGCTGCGGTCTCAGACGTCGAGTAGGTCTCGCGCACGCCCTGGCCCGAAAGCCGCACGTCGGGGTTGGTCGACACGTCGGTCTGGTGCACGAAGCCGGCCTTCTGGCCGAACTTCACCGCCAGCCACGCGCCGTCCTTCTTGTCGAAGGTCAGCTTGTCGCCTTCGACGAGGTCGGCCACCGCCGGTGCGAACGACCGCTTCTGCGCGCGCAGCTTGGTCGTCTTGCGCGTGACGGTGAGCACGTCACCGGGATCCTGCGGCACGTCGGCCGCGAGCAGACTGAGAACGGCACCGAGGCCGAGGACGCGAATCGCGTGACGCATGGGCGGGGAAGATAGCGAGGCGGTCAGCGTGGTCCCAGTCGGCGCACGGCCCGCACGCCGAGGTCGATCGCGCGGGTCTCGAGCGGGCCGATCACCCACAGGCTGCTGCGTCCGGGGCGACCCTGCTGCTGGAACGATCCGCCGCGCTGGCTGCGCGTGTCGGGCATCTCGCTGCGCGGGCGCGCGCCGTCGCCCGGGCGGAAGCCGAACTGGTTGAGGGCCGGCGCGTCGAGACACCATTCGCCGACGTTGCCGTGCATGTCGAACAGCCCGAACGGATTGGCCCGGAACGAGCCGACCGGGGCGTGCAGCTTGAAGCCGTCGTCGAAGTCTTCGTGCACTTCGGGCTTCAACGCGCCGCGGGTCGCAGCCAGGTCGTAGACGTTCGCGGCGCCGGCCAGGCTGCCGCTGTCCTTGCCGGTCCACCACGGCGTGCCGGTCCCGGCGCGGCACGCGTATTCCCATTGGGCCTCGGTCGGCAGCGTCATCGCGTGTTCGCCGAGCACCTCCACCGCCGCGGTCCACGTCACCCGTTCGACCGGGTGCACGGCGGTGATGAACACGCCGGGGGCGTGCTCGAAGCCGGCCGCGAAGCCGCTCGGCTTGCGATGCGCCTCGGAGCCCGTGCTCAGCCGCTGCCACTGGGCCTGGGTCGTCTCGTGCCGGGCGATCAGGAACGGGTCCAGCGTCACGTCCTGCACCGGCCCGACGAAGCCCGGCGCCTCGGGGTCGTGGTGGCGACCGTTCGGATCGTCGGCCTGCGCGCCCATCGCGAAGGTGCCCCCGGGCAGCAGCACGAACACGATGCCGGTGTCGGGGCCGACCGCGATGCTGCCGTCGGCGGCATGCGTCGGGATCGACAGCGCGGCCGGATCCCCGGTGCCGTCCCAGGCCGAACGCAGGTCGTAGAACTCCCAGAGCCTGGTCGCGGGGTTCATGCCGATCGGCACGAGGCCGAGCACCTGCTCGTCGGGGAGCCGGGGCCGGTCCGCGGCATAGGCGGTGTGGGCGACCACGCCGTCGGCCGCAGCGATCGCCCGTCGCGCTTCGTCCCAGGTGACCTTTGCGTTCGGGTGCGCGAACGTCAGCGCCTGCACGCGCTGCGCCCAGTCGAGGCGCGCCTGGACGTGCTGCTGCTCGGTCTGCAGCAGGCCTGCGATGCCGCGGTCGAGTCCGGTGAGGGAGTCGAAGCGGAACTGCTGCGCCTCGGTCGGCAGGCGCACCGGTGCGTCCGCCGGCGTCGGCAGCGCCTGCGCCCGCAGCGTCGCCAGCGCCGCGGCGATCGCCGGGCGCAGCCGCTCCATGCGGCCGCAGTCGTCGGCCAGCCAGTGCTGCATCGCGGCGACGCGGTCGGGCCAGGCGGGGAACAGCGTGCGTTCGGCGGCGCGTGCCCGTTCGAGCAGGACGACACCCGACAGCAGGTCGTATTCCTCGACCTTCGCGGCGAGCTGCTGCTTCGCCAGGGCCTCGGTGGCGGCGCGTTCGTTCGCCAGCCAGAACCCGCAGCCGGTCGTCAGCAGGCCGATGCCGAGTGCCGCGATCGTGGTCGCCTGCCACGGTTCGCGGCGAGCCCAGCGCTGCAGCCGTTCGAAGGTCGTCGGCAGGCGGGCGCTGACCGGCCGGTGCGCGAGCAGGGCATCCAGGTCTTCGGCGAACGCCCGCGCGCTGGCGTAGCGGCGGTCGGGGGACTTCTCGAGGGCGCGCAGCACGATCGCGGCCAGGTCGTCGGAGATCCCGGGGCGACCGCGCAGCGACGGCGGATCCTCGGTGAGGATGCGGTGCAGCAGGGCTTCGCGCGTGTCGGCCCGGAACGGCAGCTCGCCGGTCAGCAGTTCGAACAGGATCACGCCGAGCGACCAGACGTCGGTG
>JAEUHV010000400.1 GCA_016794485.1 Planctomycetota bacterium | reverse complement strand
CGGAATCAGGTCCTGGTGCTGGCCCACCGGCAACGACAACGCCGCCCGCATCGCGCGCCGGCCCTGCTCCATCGCCGCCGACGCCAGCGACGGCGGTCCGATCACGTCGCCGACCGCGAAGATGTGCGACGCCGCGGTGCGACAGTCCTTGTCGACCGGCACGTGGCCGCGCGGGTTCAACGTCAACCCGGCCTTGTCGATCGCCAGGTCCTCGACGTTGGCCACGCGCCCGAGCGCACACAGCAGGCGTTCGGACTTGATCTCCCATCCGTTGTCGAGCGTGGTGACCACCGCGTCGACGCCGTTCCAGTGCACGTCGACGACCTTGGCGTTGCCGACGAACACGCAGCCGGGATGCGACTCGAACGACTCGACGAACCGGTCGAGCACTTCGCGGTCGAGGAACGACAGCGGCCGTTCCCCACGGTCGATCATCGTCACCGCGACACCCAGCGCGGCGAAGATCGTCGCGTACTCCGACGCAATGACACCGCTGCCCAGCACCGTCAGCGACTTGGGCAGGTAGGCCATGCTCAGGATCGAGTCGCTGTCGTAGACGTACTCGTGGTCGACCGGGATCTCGGGTGGCGTACGGGGGCGCGAACCGGTGGCGATCACCAGCACCTCGCCGTGCAGATGGCGAACGCGGCCGTGGATCGCATCGACCGCCAGCGTGTGCGGATCGACGAACCTGGCCCGGCCGTGGATCTGCTCGATGCCGTTCCGGCGCAGCTGCTTGGTCTGGTAGTCGACGTGCGCGGTGACCACGCTCTGCATGCGGTCCATCAGGCTCGCGAGCTGCAGGTCCTGCGGCATCTCGATCTTGACGTTCTTGCCGAGGCGGTTGCGCAGCTCGGCGAGGTGCAGCGCCGTCTCGCGCAGGGTCTTGCTCGGGATCGTGCCGCGATGCACGCAGGCGCCGCCGACGCCGACCTCGCGCTCGACGAGACAGACCTGCTTCCCGGCCTTGGCGGCCTGCACCGCGGCCTTCTGGCCGGCAGGACCGCTGCCGATCACGATGACGTCCCAACGGTCGGAACCGCCATCACCGCCCGCGGAAGCGGTCATGCCATGCCCTCCGTGACCAACAGGGCGCGCTCCTTCAGCTTCAGCAGCCCTTCGAGCTGGTCGGGGTAGACGTTCAGGCCGACCAGCACCGGATGCTGACGCAACGTGTCTTCGCTGGACGGCGCCTCGAGCTGCGACGGCGACACCCAGGTCGCCAGCGCGTCGGCCAGGCTCACCGTCATGGCCATGTCGGCGAAACGCTTGGCGTTCTGCGGCTCGTGGTGGAACTGCACGGCTTCGACGATCTGCTCCGGCAGCTTCCACTCCTTGCCCAACAGCAGCCCCGCAGCGACGTGCTGTTGCTCGACCGCTTCGATCACCAGCGCCACCGGCAACGCCATCTCGGCGCGGCCGACGACCTTGTCGACGTTGTTCAGCAACACCGCCTTGCCGACGTCGTGCAGCAGTCCGCACAGGAATGCGATCTCGACGTTTCGCCGCCGCAGCCGTGCGATCTCCTTGGTGTAGAAGCCGGTCAGCACCGAGTGCTTCCACAACGAGCCGAGCAGTTCGGCGCAGGTCGGGTTCGCGAACATGCGGCCGCGCACCGACACCGCCATCGCGATCTCGGTGATCAGCTGCAGGCCCAGGCGGCTCACCGCCTGTTGCAACGAGGTGACCGGGACCTGGCCGGCGTAGGCCGCCGAGTTGGCGACCCGCAGCACGTTCGAGGCGATGGTCTGGTCGCGATGGATGACGGCCGAGAGCTTCGCGGCGTCGGTCGTCTCCTGCTGGCACAGGGACATCACTTCGGCGGCCGTCGCAGGCAGCGGCGGCAACTCGATCTTGCGCTCGGCGATCTGCCGGGCGAAGACGCGGGAAAGGTCCGAGGTTCCGGTCTCCATCACGGGTTTCATCGGCCTCCGGCAACGGTTTGATGAGTGCGGCACGCGCCTGCCGTGCCATCGAGGTCACGATTGCGTCAGACGCGGCGGCGCACCCGGCGCGGGGCTCGCCAGCGGCGCGAAAGGCGCGTATGCCACCGCTCCCCATGCACCCGAGCCAAGCTCTCGCCACGGTCTGCCTGCTCGCCGCCGCCTCGGCCCAGACACCGTCGGCCTGGGCCACGTTGCCCGTGCCGGGGGGCGTCATCGCCGCGAACCTGCAGAGCCAGGGCAAGATCGTCGTCCACCGGGGCGCAGCGACGCTGGACGTGTTCTCCGCCGTGACGCGCAACTTCACGCCGATCCCGGCCAGCCCCACGGCCACCGTGCGGCTGCACAACGACTGCCTCCTGGTGGTCGACGGTTCCACCTGGCTGGCGTTCTCGGCCTACACCGGCATGGCGGTGCCGCTCCCGGTGACGGGCTCGGCGACGTACCGGAACGGTGCTGGCGCGGTGAACGACAGCGTGCTGCTCGTCGCCGACGGCAACCAACTGCACGCGTTCAGCGCGTTCACGGGCACCTGGACGACGCGGACGGTGTCGGCGGCGTTCGCGGTGGCGGGCCAACGACACGTCGCGATCCTCGCCGACGGCCCGCTGCTGGCGGGGTACGACGCCTTCACCGCGACGTGGACCGACCTGGCCTTGCCCACCCCGCTGAACCAGCCGACGTTGAGTGCCGACGGCTCCGCGGCGTTCGCGACCAGTGGCACCACCGTGCACGCGTTCTCGTCCTGGCAACGCAACTGGCGTCGGCAGGTGGTGCCGCCAGGGTCGACGTTCGCGCGCGGCGACGACTTCGGTGTGTGGCTCGGCGGCCAGAGCAGTTGCGGCTACAGCTCGATCCGCGGCGAGTTCCGTGCGCACGGACCGCGGGCCATCGGCCTGCCCACCGTGTTCGACAACTTCGTGCTGTTCGACTCGTCGTCCGGCATCGCGGCGTTTTCGTCGTTCACCGGCAGGTTCCGCGAAGCGCTGGCCCAGCCTGGCGCAACGGTGACCGGCAGCGAGTCCGTGGCGCTGCTCGAGGACTCCGCCGGCACGCACGGCTACAGCCCGGTGCAGGACCGCGCGGTCCTGCACCCGGCACTCGGCCAGGCGCGTGGCGCGTCGAACGTCGTGGCGTGGGGCACCGACCCGGGTTCGGGCCGACCGGTGTTCTTCAGCGCCCTCACCGCCCAGTTCCACCCCGCCCCAGGCAACGCTGCGGCGCAGGATCCGGCCCTGACGACCGTCGCCGGTGCCTGCCTGGTTCCCGGCGGTTGCGTGGCGTTCTCCGCGCGCAGTGGCCGCTTCGTGCCGCTGGTCGAACCCGCGGTGCAGTTCGTCACCAGTGGGGCCAGTGCGCCGCTGCTGGTATTCGGCCAGAACCTGCTGCACGCGTTCGATGCGCGCACCGAGTCGTGGGTCAGCACCCAGCGCGTCGGCGTCGGCAGTCCGCAGCCGCAGATCTGGCGAACGGCGGCGCTGGTGCTCGACGGCACCACCGCGCACTCGTTCGGCGCGTTCACCGGAACGTGGTCGAGCCAGCCGTTGCCCGGCCCCGTCCTGGGCTCACGCGCGAACAGCGAAGGGCTGCGCGTGCACACCGCGAACCACCTGTTCGCAGCCTCCGCCGTGCCGAGCACGCCGTGGCTGGCGCAGTTTCCCGAGTTCCGACGGGTGCAGCCGGCCAGCGCCGACCTCGTCCACTGGATCGCGTTGCCACCAGGCGCGATCGCGCTGGCAGGCTACGGCGCGGTGGTCACGGCCAATACGCCCATCGCCGGCTTCGGCGACTTGTGGCTCGCGCCCGCCGGCCTCACCGCGTCGCTCGTCGCCGGCACGGGTCCCTTGCCGATCCGCACCTCGCTGCCGGCACAGGTGGCGACGGCGTTCCTCGGGCTCGAACTCGGCCTGCAGATCGCCGTGCTGCCCGCTACGGGTTTTCCCTGGCTCGGCGAACTCGCGAGCGTGCGCCCTCTCTGAGTCGACGCACGAACGGCATGTGGCCCGACGCCGCGACCGGCCGATGAACGGCGCGTGGCACGCATCCGCATCCAGGTGACCGCCGGTGGGCTGGTCGCGACCGCCGAAGTCGGCAAGGGTCCGGCGGCAACCGCCGCGGAACTGCAGCAGGCGTTGGCCACCGCCCAGGTCCGCGAAGGCCTCGACGCCGCCGCCGTCGACCGCCTGGCCGCATCCCTCGCCGACCCCGAGTACTCCGGCCGCGTCGTCGTCGCGAACGGCACGCCATCGCGGCCCGGCAGCGACTGCCACGTGGACGGATTGCCGAGCCGGGAACCGCTGGTGGGCACGACGCGGCCGGACGGCTCGATCGATTGGCGCGAACGCGAGTTCCTGCATCCCGTCGCCGCGGGCCAGGTGCTCGCCCAGGTCGTCGAAGCGACCGCGGGCGAACCGGGCCGCGCGGTCACCGGCGCTGCCGTTCCGGTCAGGGCCGGCAAGAGCTGCTCGTTCCGTCTCGGTGCCGGTGCCGCCCGCGACGGAGAACGGGTCGTCGCGGTGCGCGACGGCGCGCTGTCGTACGACGGCCGGACGATCGACGTGCTGCCGCTGTTCGTGCACGGCGCCGACGTCGACGTCGCCAGTGGCAACCTGCACACCAAGGGATCGCTGGTAGTGCGTGGCGACGTGACGCAGGACCACGCCGCCAGCGCCGACGGCGACCTGCACGTGACCGGTGCGGTGCTCGACGGCCGCGTGCATGCCGGCGGCAGCGTCCGGATCGACCAGGGCGTCATGGGCGAACACGCCAGCGTCGTCGCCGGGCACGACGTCGTGGTGCGCCATGCGACGTCGGCGAGACTGCAAGCCGGCGCGACCCTCACGATCGCCGACCAGGCCACGCACTGCCGGATGCAGACCTCGACGCTGCTGGCCCGCACTGGTCGCGGGGCGGTGTTCGGCGGCGAAGTCCACGCCAAGAGCACGATCGCCGTGCGCATCGCCGGCACCGCCAATGGCGCGGCCACGCGCCTGTGCGTCGCCGACGTCAGCGACCTCGCCGCCGCCAGCGTGCGCGCGACCAACGTCGACCAACGCACCGCCGCCCTCGCGACGCGCCGCAGCGAAGGCTCGGCGCGCGACGGCAAGATCTTGCGCCAAGGCCTGCGCGCGGCCGACCAGGCACTCGCCGAACGGCTGGCACTGCAGCACGCGCGCCGCGAACTGCTCGCCGGCGCCACGATCGAGATCGACGAGACCGTGCATCCCGGCGTCGTGCTGGTCTTCGGCGAGACCAGGTTGGCCATCACCGAACCGCGCCGGCACGTCCGCTTCCGCTGGTGCCAGGACACCGCCACGATCCTCGAGGAACCGAAGCCATGACCGACTTGCACCGCCTGCGGGCCCGCGACGTGATGAACAAGAACGTGCAGTGGACGACGGCGCACGAGAACCTGCGCGCCGCGGCCGAGCGCATGGCGTCGCACGGCATCCGCGCCCTGCTGGTCGCCGGGGAGGATCCAAGCGACCTGCCCGGCATCGTGACCAGCAAGGACATCGTCAACCTGCTCGGCTCGCACGACGCCTCGGTGCTCGAGTCGCTGCGCGTCGGCGACGTGATGACGCGGCCCGCGATCTGCGTGCCGGCCCAGACCAACCTGCGCGACTGCATCAACCTGATGCGCAGCTGCGGCGTGCGCCGCATGCCGGTGCTGGACGGCACCACGGTGCTCGGCGTGCTCAGCACCTCGGACGTGTTCGCTCGCGCGCTGGCGAAGCACTGATCCACACCTTGGAACGCCGCATCGGGCGTCTAGCCGGTGCCGCCGCCGCGCGGATCCAGGGCGCCGGCCCGCCAGGCGGGAGCGGCGAGCTGCGCCATCGCTTCCGCCGGCGTGTTCGCGACCGACCACAGCCCGCGGCAATGCGGCTGGATGAAGCCCTGCAGGAAGCCGCGGTCGAGCATGTCGAGCAGCGGCTGCCAGTAGCCCAGGGTGTTGAGCACGACGATCGGCTTGTCGTGGAAGCCGAGTTGCTTGAACGACATCACTTCGAGCAGTTCTTCGAGCGTGCCGAGTCCGCCGGGCAACGCCACGAACGCGTCGCCGAGTTCGTCGAGGCCGCGTTTGCGCGCGCGCATGTCGTGCAGCGTCGTCATCGCGTGCGCCTGTTCGCAGTGCACGTTCTTGTCGATGAACTGCTGCAGGATCACCCCGAGCGTTCGCCCGCCGGCGGCCCGGGCGCCGCGCGAGACCGCCCCCATCGCCCCGTAGCGCCCGCCGCCCCAGACCAGCTCGAAGCCGGCCTCGGCGATGCGGCGGCCGAGTTCCTCGGCGGCCTGCAGGTAGGCGGCGTCGATGCGTTCACTCGACGACGCGTAGACCGTGACGCGGAACGGCCGCGCGGCCGGCGACAGGCCGCTCACGCGCCCGCTCCGTGCGTCCGGAAACGATCGAGCAGGGCCAGCGCCGCGAGCGACATGCCGTCGGCCGGTTGCTGCGTCGCCAGCAGCCGCGCGGCGTCGGCGAGCGGCAGCCGGTGCGGCGTGATGCGCTCGCTGGCTTCGAGGTCCTGGGCGACGAAGGCGAGGCCGCGCGCCAGGAACACGTGGCAGACCTCGGTCGAGACGCCTTTGTACGGCGCGAACGTGCCGAGCGCATCCCAGCGGGACGCTTCGAGCCCGGCCTCTTCGCGCAGTTCGGTCTGCGCCATCGCCAGAGGGTCGTCGCCGGGCTGCAGGCCGCCGGTGGCGAACTCGTAGAGGTCGCAGCCGAGCAGGTAGCGTCGCACCCGAACCAGCATCGTCGTGCCGTCGTCGAACAGCGGCACGGCACACACGCTGCCGGCCATGTCGACGTAGTGGTAGGTGCCGTCGCTGCCGTCGGCCTGCACGTAGCGGTCGCGGCAGTAGCGATGCCACGGGTTGTCGACCAGCACCTCGCGCGACAGCCGGGTGAACGGTTCGCGGCTCATCGGCTGATCGAGAAGTAGAGCTGCCTGCGGTCGTCGCTCTCCTCGTAGAGCCACGGCCAGCCGAGGTCGAGCGCGATCGGGATCTCGAGCAGCGGGATCTCGATGCGCAGGCCGATGCCCGAGCTGGCGCGCAGTTCGCCGAACGTCGGATCGTCGTGGTCGAGCCCGAGCAGGCCGAGGTCGGTGAACACGAGCCAGCGCAGCAGTTCGCGGTCGCGCACTTCGCCTTCGAGGCGCGTCGCGACCAGGGGCATGTGCAGTTCGAAGGTCGACGACCAGGTCGCCTCGCCGCCGATCGGGCGACCGAACTGCTTCGGTCCGGCGCGGCGGTAGTCGAAGCCGCGCAGGTTGGAGCCGCCGAGGTAGAACCGTTCGGTCAAGAACACGTCGTCGCTGCCGCCGAACTCGTTGGCGAAACCGAGGAAGTGTTCGAGGTGCAGCACCGTGCGGTGCCCCATCTCGTTTTCGGCGAGCGGCACGTACCAGTGCGCCGTGTGCGTCAGCTTGGTCAGGCTCTCCTCGCCACCGAACGGCCCGCCGACCACGTCGCCGGCGAGGCTGAGTTCGAAACCCTCGGTCGGCCGGTTCGGATCGTCGTAGTCGCGGTAGCGCGCGCTGAGCCGCACCCCGCGCAGTTCGGTCTGGCCTTCGGCCGCGAACGCGAGCGACGTCGCATCGGGGACCAGGTCGTCGACCTCGACGCTCTCCTGCCGCACCGAGAAGCCGACGTTGAAGTGGTCGCTGAAATTGCGCGACAGACCGACTTCGGCGCCGAGCGTGTCGGCGGTGGCGCCGTCGGTGAGGCGGCGGATCAGGCGGCGGCCGCTGACGCGCAGTTCGTAGGTGTCCTCATAGAGCGCGAACACGTCGGGCTCGGTGAAGCTGAGCTGGAACTGGCTCGTGCGCGTGCCCGGCGCGAGCAGCATGCCGAGATTCTGGCCGGCACCGTGGAACGCCTTGTTGTCGAGCACCTCGCCGATCGCGGTGATCGGGTTGAGGCTGCTCGGCGGCTTCCACAGGTCGAAGTT
>JAEUHV010000393.1 GCA_016794485.1 Planctomycetota bacterium | reverse complement strand
GCCGAATTGAGGTGCAGGTTGGAAACGTAGCCGTTGCCGCCGTAGCGCACGTCCGTCCAGGCCAGCGAACTAGGCGTCGCGTTGCCGTTCAGCACGATGCCGCGCCACGCGGTCGGCCCGGCCGAGCTCGGCCCGTTGTTGTTGGTGTCGCCCCCGACGCTGTCGTCGGCTGCCCCGGTGATCACCACCGGATTGCCGCTCGCGCCGTTCGTGAACAAGGCTCCATCCACCGTGATCTGCTGGCCACCGCTCACCATCTTGACCACCGTGCCGGCCGCGATCGTCAGCGAAGCGCCGGGCGCGATCGCGACCGTCGCGTCGAACACGACCGCCCCACCGAGCATCTGGGCCGGCCCGATCGCCAGCGCCCCGTTCACGGTGCCGACCGTGACGCGCACGATGTTGGTGCCGTTGCCGCTCGCGCTGTTGGCGGTGAAGCCCGGCAGGGCCATCGCCGGCACCCCGTGCACCGCGTCACCGCCGTTGCCCGTGAACGTGCAGTTCGACACGGTCGGGAACGAGTTGCCGTTGCAGTTGATGCCGTGCGTGTAGTTGTGCCGGATCGTGCAGTTCGTCAGCGTCGGCGACGCCGAATTGAGGTGCAGGTTGGAAACGTAGCCGTTGCCGCCGTAGCGCACGTCCGTCCAGGCCAGCGAACTAGGCGTCGCGTTGCCGTTCAGCACGATGCCGCGCCACGCGGTCGGCCCGGCCGAGCTCGGACCGTTGCCGTTGGTGTCGCCCCCGGCGCTGTCGTCCTGGATCCCGGTCAGGATCACCGGGTTGGCCGAGGTACCGTTGCCGACGAGGCGACCGTCCACGGTGAGTTCGTGGCCGCCGCTGGTGAACTTCAGGATCACCCCCGGCGACAGGGTCCAGGTCTGGCCGGCGGCGACCGTGAGCGTCCCGGTCGTGTGGTACACGCCGGCCGGCAAGGTGCCGGATTGGGGGCCGCCGATCGGCGTCTGGGCCAGGAGGGGCGACAGAAGGGGGAGCAGGAGGAGGCCGGCGAGCGGCGGTGATGCGGGGCGACGGAACATGCGAGGGTCCTTGGGAAAACGCCGACGGCGGCAGCCGCCGACCAATGCACTTGCCCGGCGGCGGCAGGGTGTGACCGGGACCGCCTGGATTTCGCGTCCGGGAGCCAGTGGCACCCCCAGGCCGCCCGCTCTACCTTCTCGCGCCCCGGATCAGCCACCGAGCCCGCCACGCCTACGCATGAAGGCCGCCGCCACGCCCGACTTCCCCCTGCTCGACCGCATCACCCGCCGTGCCTTCGCCCACATGGTGGCGATGATCCACGTCGCCAACAACCGGCCCGACGCCGACAAGACCGATCCCAAGGTCGGCGGCCACCCGGCCTCGTGCGCGTCGAGCCTGGACTTCCTGGCGACGCTGCACCTGCTGGTGCGCGAACCCGGTGACTTCGTGTGCTGCAAGCCGCACGCGTCGCCGGCCGACCACGCCCTGCACCATGCCCTCGGCCTGTTCCGCCATCCGGACGGGCAGTGGTTCCAGGAGACCGAAGCAAAGGCGGTGATGCACCGCCTGCGCAGCTTCCCGCACGACAAGCAGCCGGTGTTCCAGAGCTACCACTCGGAGTTCGATCCGGACGCGTGGCGCTTCTTCCCGTCGGGCTCGGTCGGCATCCCGCCGGTCGCGGCGGTCTACCAGGCGCTGGCCTACCGCTACGCGCGGCAGCACGGCTGGGACGTCGACGAGCCGCACTTCTGGTGCATGATGGGCGACAGCGAGTTCCGCGAAGGCTCGCTGCTCGAGGTGCTGCCCGAGGTCGCCGAACGCGAACTCGGCAACGTCACGTGGATCGTCGACTACAACCGGCAGAACCTCGACGGCACGCGCATCCCGAACAACCGCGGGCTGCAGGGCACCGACGCCGAACGCATCGAACGCACCGCCACGGCCAACGGCTGGGAAGTGATCCAGCTGCGGCACGGCTCGTTCCGCGAACAGGTGTTCGCCAGGAAGGGTGGCGAAGCGCTGCGCGCGATGTTCGAGAGCGGCTTCACCGACTACCACTACCAGGCGCTGCTGTGGAAGCGCGACGCCAACGCGATGCGCGACGCCCTGGTGACGCGCGACAAGTCGGTGAAGGCGCTGGTCCAGTCGTTGACGGACGCCGATGTGTTGCGCCTGTGGACCGACCTCGGCGGCCACGACCACCGCGCGATCCAGCAGGCATTCGAACGGTGCAAGCAGGACAAGTTCCGGCCGACGCTGGTGATCGCGCACACGATCAAGGGCCGCGGCCTGCAGTGCGCCGCCGCCAACGGCAACCATTCGGCGATGCCCGAGGAGAGCGAGGTCGCGCAGATCCTGGCCGAACAGGGACTGTCGCTGGAGCAGCCGTTCACGCGGTTCGCCGCGGACAGTCCGGAAGGCCGCTACTGCGCCCAGCGCGGGCTCGCGATGCGGCTCGGGATCGAGGCTCTCGAAGCCCAGCGCGACGCCAACCGGCAACGCGTGGCGGGCCAGATCGAGGCGCAGGGCGGCATGCCGGAGTCGCTCGACATCAACCTGAAGCTGGCGCCGACCACGCACACGCAGTGGATGTGGGGCCAGCTCGCCGCCAAGCTCGTGCGCATCGGCGTCTACGACGAACTCGCGCGCGCGGGCAAGGAGCAGAAGGCCGGCAAGGCGCCGAGTGCCGACGAAGCGAAGTGGAACCCGCTCGCCGACCTGATGATGACGATGGCGCCCGACGTCGGCACGTCGACCAACATCAACCCGGCGATGGACGAGAAGATCTTCGGCCCCAAGCACGAGGAGAACTGGGAGAGCAAGCTCGAACTGCACGAGCGGCTGCGCCCCGAACTGGCGCCGACCGACGAGGCGTGGACGCGGCACATCCGCTTCGAGATCGCCGAGGCCAACTGCATGTCGGCGCTCGGCAGCTTCGGCAAGATGGACCACTTCGCCGGCATCCCGTTCCTGCCGATGATGACGGTCTACGACTTCTTCATCAAACGCGCCCTCGACCAGCTGTACTACAACCTCTACTGGGGCTCGTCGTTCGTGCTGGTCGGCACGCCGAGCGGCATCACGCTGTCGCCGGAGGGCGCGCAGCACAGCTGGAAGAGCGACATCCAGATCCCGAACCTGATCACCTGGGAGCCGGCGTTCGCGATCGAACTCGAGTGGATCCTGTGCGACGCGATCCGCCGCCACTTCGCCCGCGACAACAAGGGCCGCAGCGGCGTGCTGGTGCGCGCCGTGACCCGCGCCCTGCACCAGAACCAGCTGCTGGAATGGCTGAAGAAGCAGGTGCGCTGGAAGCGCGAGCTGCCGGCCGGGGCCGAACTCGGCCTCACCGCGCAGGACGGCGGGCTGCACGAAGCCGAGGTGCCGCACGCCCCCGACGCGGAGATCCTGACGGCGCTGCGCGCCGACGTGCTGGCCGGCGGCTACCGCCTGATCGACTGGCGCGGCTACCGCGGCTACCAGCCGGGCGAGAACGTCGTCGAACTGTTCGTGATGGGCGCGCTCGTCCCCGAGGCGATCGGCGCGTCGCAGCTGCTGCTCGACCGCGGCATCTACGCCAACGTCACGGTGGTCACCTCGCCGGACCTCTTGTGCGGCGAACTCGGCCGCAAGACCGGCTTCGCCCACCTGGTCCAGAAGCTCGGCGTCGACGGACGCCTGCACCTTCGGCCGACCGGCGGTGCTTCGGCCCTGGCCGCGCACGACGTGGTCGACCTCGCCGGACGCCGCGTGCCGATCGTGTCGGTGCACGACGGCGAGATCGGCCTGCTCGACAACCTGGGCTCGATCGTCGGCGTGCCGCAGCTGGCGCGTGCGGTGGTCAAGTTCAGCAAGTCGGGCACGCCGGCCCACATCTTCGAGTACCACGGCCTGCACGCCGCGGGCATCGCCGAATCGTGCGGCCAGGTGCTGGCGCAGACCGCCATGGAGCACGTGCAACTGCACCCCGAAGCGGTGGCACTGCTGCGCAACCAGAAGGCGCCATCGCACGATTGGCGCGAGCTGTGGCCGAATCCGGTGTAGTTCGTCCAAGTTGTCGTAGAGAACGCATCCCTGCCGGAGCTTCCCGCCGATGACCGCCTATCCGTCCTTTCCGACCCGTCGCTCCAGTGCGGTGCCGACCATCGTCGCCGGCGCCGCGTTCGTGCTGGCGATCTACCTGCTGCTCGACCGCGGCGGGTACTTCACCCCGACCCCCAAGGCCGAACCGCGCGCGGTGACGCCGCGCGGCGACCTTGCCGGGCTCGAGCAGACCTTCGTCGAGGTGTTCGACCGCTGCTCGCCGTCGGTGGCGTCGGTCTACACCTCGTCGGTCGTCTACGGCCGCTGGGGCGAGGCCCAGCAGGCCTCGGGCACCGGCAGCGGCTTCGTCTGGGACGAGGCTGGCACCGTGGTCACCAACAACCACGTCGTCGCCGGTGTGCGCGAGAGCGGCGGCCAGGTGCAGGTCAGCGTCGGCGGGCGCAACTACCGCGCGACCGTGGTGGGCACCGCCCCGGAGCACGACCTCGCGGTGCTGCGCCTGGTCGGCAACGTCGGCAACCTGAAGCCCCTGCTGGTCGGGACCTCGAGCGACCTGCGCGTCGGCCAGACCGCGATCGCGATCGGCAACCCGTTCGGGTTCGACCAGACGATGACGACCGGAATCGTCAGCGCCCTGAACCGCACGATCGACACCAACGAAGGCCGTTCCCTGCACGGCCTGATCCAGGTCGACGCGGCGATCAACCGCGGCAACTCCGGCGGCCCGCTGCTCGACTCGGCGGGACGGCTCGTCGGCGTGACCACCGCGATCTTCTCGCCGAGCGGCACCTCGGCCGGCATCGGCTTCGCCGTTCCGGTCGACACGGTGAACGCGATCGTGCCGCGCCTGCTCGGCGGTCGCTCGACCACCGCCAAGCTCGGCGTCCGGCGCCTCGGCGACTATGTCAGCTACCGGCTCGATCCCGAGCTGGGCTACACGTCCGGCGCGATCTTCGGCACTGCCGAGGACAACTTCGGGGCCGCGGCCGCCGGCCTGCGACCGTTCCAGATCGCCCGCTCGGGCCGCAGCGAACGCATCGAGCAGTACGGCGACGTGATCGTGGCGATCGACGGCAAGCCGGTGCGCCACTTCGACGAACTCGGCAAGGCGCTCGGCAACCGCAAGCCCGGGGACACCGTGAAGGTCACCGTCGTGCGTGGCCTGCCCGATGCACCCGCCGCGGTCGACGTGCCGGTGCAGCTCACCGCCGAGGGTGAGGGTGTGCGTTCGGGCATGTAGCGGCGCGACAGTCGGGAATTGTGCGTCGAAGTGCGACCGTGGGGCCGCGGCCGGGCCCCATGGCAGCGTGAAGCAGACGAGACGACGCCCGCAGCGGCGGTCCCACGACGGGATCGTCAAGTTCGTCTTCGGCGAACCCGAGCAGATGGCCGGCCTGTTGCGCGCCAATCTGCCGCGGGAGCTCGCCGAAGCGATCGCCTGGTCCACGCTCCGCCGCGTGCCGGGTTCGTTCGTCGACAAGGCCCTCGAAGAGAGCGTCACCGACATGCTGTTCGCCGCCGACCTCGGCGACACTCTGGTGTTGTTCCACCTGCTGACCGAGACCAAGGCCGACGTCGACACGTTCACCTCCTTGCAGGTCGCGCGCTACGTCGTGCGCATCCACGACCACTGGCGCACCCTGCACCCCGACGCGAAGCGCCTGCCGCCGGTGCTGCCCATCGTGCTCTACCACGGCGACGGACCGTGGACGGCGCCCAGGTCGCCCAAGGAACTCGTCGACCTCCGCGGGTGCCCGGCCGCTGCCGCACGACTGCTCGAAGGGCTGCAATTGCACCAGCCGTTCGTGCTGGTCGACCTGTCCGGGCTCACCGAGGAACGCATCGACGCGATGCGCCTGTCGACCGTCGCATCGCTGAGTCTGCGCTTCCTGCAGTTCTTGCGGCACGCGCCACCGGACGAGGCTTCGCGCTCGATCCTGCGTTGGCGCCACTTCGTGCACGAACTGCTCGCCTACCCCCGCGGACGCGACTGGGTGTTCGCGCTATTCTCGTGGTACGCCAGCAAAGCACCGGCGTACTCCGCGACCCTGCACACCGTCATGGCCAAGATCCAGAAAGAGAACCCGACCATGCGCACGCTCTACGACCAGCTGCTCGAAATCGGCGAGGACTTCGGGGTCCGCAAGGGCATGCGCAAGGGACTGCGCGAAGGCCGCCGCAAGGGCCTCGAACAGGGCCTCCGGAAAGGAATCGAACAGGGCATCGAACAGGGCATCGAACAGGGCATCGAACGCGGCATCGAACGCGGCATCGAACGCGGCATCGAACGCGGCATCGAACAGGGCTCGTTGCAAGGCCAGCGGCAACTGATCGAGGAGCAGATCACGACCCGCTTCGGAACCCTGCAAGCCGACGCGAAACAGCGGCTCGCGGGGGCCTTCGCCGACGAACTGCGGACGATCGGCCTGCGCCTGTTGACCGCACAGTCCCTCGACGAGCTCTTCCAGGCACCCTGACCGGCGCTAGCCGCCCATCGCCGCGAGCTTGCCTTCGACGACCTGTTCCTTGGCGTCGAACTTCGGCAGCTTGACGTGCGCCGCCACCGCCGCGTCGATCGCCGCTGCCGGCGCCAGGCCGACCAGTTCACTCTCGGCGACCTGCACGCCCTTCGCCGCCGCCAGCTCCGCGACCTTGTCGAACACGGTGCGGATCGACGTCACCTCGAAGTCGAGCAGGTTCATCGACACCTGCGCCTGCTTCTTGTCGTCGAGGAAGAAGCCCATCGCCTGCACCTTCTTGAAGCCGCCGTCCTTCTCGCGCACGGCCTTGGCGATGTCCTTGGCCAACTGCACGTCGGCCGTGGCCAGGTTGACGTTGTAGGCGATCAGGAACTTGCGCGCGCCGACCGCGACCGCCCCCGCCGACGGATGCATGCGCTCCGGCCCGAAGTCCGGGGTCAGCTCCGGGTCCTTGCCGACGAACGGCAGCAGGCCTTCGAACTCCTTGTTGCGGAAGTTGCCGAGCACGCGCCGCGATTCGCGCCGGCACGCGTCCGCGTACAGGAACACCGGCAAGCCCAACACCGCCCCGATGCGCTCCCCCACCCGGTACGCCGTCGCAATCGCATCGGTCATCGACGCGCCGGCCAGCGGCACGAATGGGCAGACGTCCATCGCCCCCATGCGCTTGTGCTCGCCCTTGTGCGCGCGCAGGTCGATCTCGGCCATCGCCGCCGCCGCCCCCAGCACCGCCGCCTCGCCGATCGCATCGGCCGGGCCCGCCAGCGTCACGACGGCGCGGTTGTGGCTCGCATCCAGCTCGGTCCCAAGACACCTCACTCCCGCCACCGTCGTCATCACGCGCACGATGCGGTCGACCTTGGCGCGGTCCTTGCCCTCGGAGAAGTTTGGAACGAACTCGAGCAGCGGCGTCGGCATGCGCGTTCCGTACCCTTCCCCCGCAGTGCTTTCCAGCATTGCAGGCGCAGCCCGCCTCGCCGATCCTGTCGCCGTGACCGCCACCGGCAAGAAGACGCTCGACCGCGCCATCTCCAGGGCCGGGCTCTGTTCGCGCGCCCAGGCGCAGCAGGCGATCCGATCCGGCCGAGTCGCGGTGAACGGCCGCACGGTTCGCGATCCGGAGACGTGGGTCGACGCAGTGCGCGACAAGGTGCTGGTCGACGGGGCCCCGCTGCGCGCGCGCGCCAAGGAAGTCTGGTTGCTGCACAAGCCGACCGGCTACGTGACGACGGCCGCCGACGAACGCGGGCGCGACACGGTCTATGCGCTGCTGCCCGAAGGCCACGGCTGGCTCGGCCCGGTCGGCCGTCTCGACCAGGATTCGTCAGGGCTCCTGCTGTTCACCAACGACAGCGACCTGGCCCACGCGATCACCGACCCGAAGACGAAACTCGCCAAGGTCTACGAAGTGCGCTGCAAGGGGCGCATGCGCACCGAGTCGGTGCAGGCACTGCGCGAGGGCGTCTCGCTGCACGACGGGCCGACCCTGCCGGCGCGCGTCGACGTGCTCGACACCGACGAACGTTCGACGCTGCTGCGGATCGAGATCATCGAAGGACGCAACCGACAGATCCGGCGCATGGTGCAAGCGGTGGGCTCGCGGGTGCACACCCTGCACCGGGTGCGCATCGGGCCGCTGGAACTCGGCGACGTTCCGGAAGGAGGGTGCCGGCGGCTCGATGCCGCGGAAGTGCTGGCCCTGCGCGGCGCGGTGCGGCGGCCGTCGCGTTCGTGATGGCTCGGGTTCTGCGACAGGGCGCCATTGCGTGGCGGCGCGTACTGCCGGATCACTTCCTCGACTGGATGTGTGTGGTTGAACTGGTCTGGTCAACCGTTGTGCCGGGCTCCGGCGAACAGCGGCAGCATTGCGCTGGCGCACCTTCGGTGAACTTCGGCGACGTTGGGTAGGATGCGCAGCGAGGCAGGCCTCGGTCACTCCGATCGCGGGTCTTGCCGAGCGATTGTTGGGCCGGCGGTACGCGCATGGAAAATCCTGATGACTTTGGCGGGCCGGTCTTCCAACAGGCGCGTCGAATGTTCGAACAGGGCCGATTCGGTGACGCCCTGCCCTTGTTCGCGGAGAGTGCGCAGGTCGCTCCGCACTACAAGACGTACGAGCTGTATGGCGAGTGTTTGCTGCGGAGTGGGAGACCTGCTGAGGCTGCGCTTTCGCTCGCCGCTGCTTGCGCCCTCAACCGTGGTGCAAGGCCCCGGGTTCTGCTAGCCCGATCGCTGGCGCAGATTGGCCGGGCCACCGAGGCTCGCTCTTGGCTTGCCGATGCACTTGAGCGCCAGCCCGGCTACGGCCCCGCGGTCGCAGCACTGCACGAGCTTCCCGAGTAGGATCGCGGCCCAACAAGCCCTTGGGGAGCCGGCGAGCGTCGCAGCGGCGCTCGCGGCTCAAGGGCAAAGACGTTGGGTAGCCATTCGCTGTCGTCATGCGAGTCCCTGAGGATCGGCCCCTATCAGGTCAAGAGTCCCGCTTGGTTCGTTGGCTCCTTGAGCACGGAGATCCGGGATCAACGAGGTTCGTTCACGAGGTGGACGGACTGCGCATCGTCGCTCGCTGTTCTTGCGGGTGCGCGAGCATTGACTTCGTCGAGGACACGTCCTGCCCGATGGTTGTGATCGCCGACTTCGGTCTCCGGCCGGTTGGCCAAGTGCCCGGTGGCGTCTTCCTCTTCACGAGAGGCGGGCGATTGGCGGGGCTCGAGGTCTACTCGTTCGGTGACCCGATCGCTCGTTGCCCGGATCCGGAGGCTCTTGTTCCGCTACCACTTGCGTAGGATGCGCCCAACACGGCATAGGAGCCGACGGGCGCCGCCAAGCGGGCGCTCGCGGCTCAATGCCATAGACGTTTGCCAGACGCTCCGTCGCCAGGGAACAACATGGATGCGCTCCTCGGAGTCCTGATGGGTGTCGTCGGAGGCGGCATCGCCACCATCCTCCTCGGGCTGGTTGTTTACTGGATCGTCGACCCGCGCGGTGCGGAGCCCGCGGCCGACGACCGTAAGCCACGCTTTTCCGGCCGCGGGATGATCGGCGTCGGAGTGTTCGTCCTTCTGATCAGCTCCTACTTCTTCGCTCGCGCTGCCGCTCCTGCGTTCTGGTGGGAATGGCTCCGGTCACCGAGGGCGGTTCCTGTTGAGCCGTGGCAGGAGTGGACGCTTGCTGTGGCTCTTCTGCTCGTCTCGCTTCGGATCATCATGCTTGGTCGACGAGTTCGGCACGCAGGGCCAGAGCCGTAACCAGGGACCGGGTAGGATCCTGGCTAACTCGACGCAGGGGCCGACGAGCCGCGATCAAACCAACCGCGAGAGCCGAAGCCCTCGCACGCGGCTCGCAACTCAGCGTCAGAGACGTTAGGCGGGGATTCCTTGCGCAGTGTCGTGCGGATCAAAGGGTGGCGTCCGGGTCTCCAGAAGGTCTCGATGACCTTGGTTGTCCGTCGTCTCGCCCAACTTGGTCTCGGCGACGCCAAGTCGATCACCGATCGCGTGCTCGATGGCGTAGTCGTCGACGTTGCGGTTGGCGACCCGCGCGTGGCTCAGGACCTTGCGCAGGAATTGCAGGCTCTTGGAGCGGTGGCAGACATCGTGGATGATCCCGCATAACTCATCGATGCAGGCGACGAGCCGCAAGGAAACCAACCGCGATGGCTGAAGCCCTCGCACGAAGCTCGCGCCTGATCGACCAAGACGATTGGCTTTACCTTGCTCGGTAGTCAGGTAGTTCATGCCGGAGACCAGAGCGCGGCGCAAACCCGGGTTGGCAGTAGCAAGCAGCGTCGCACTTCTCGTGGCGATGGCGATCTTTGCTTTCCACATGTCCCCGCACGGCAGCAAGTTCGGGGGCTGCGTGGCAATCCTGGCACTCTTGGTCGCCGTCATGGCGGCAGGGATGGCGACCATTGCGCTGCTCCTGCCACAGGAAACCAGAGTCGCCACTGGCATGCGCGAGGTTGCGGTCCTGGCTTTCATGGCCGCCTCTGTCCTGATCGCGGCGAATGGCATCCCCTTGCTCATAGCTTGGCTCAATGGTGGTCTGTAGGATGGCACGCCAACTTGCCGCAGGAGCCAGCGAGCCGCAGCAGCGCCTGATCGACAGCGACGTTGGGCGCACCAGTTCCGATGGACCTTGAGAGCTCGTTCCACCACGTCTGTCGGCTCGTCAATGCGGCACCCACCGCCCAGGCGGGCTGGCATTCGCTGGCCTCGTTCTTCGTCGCGGAGACAGGTGCCAGCGCCTTGGAGGCGCTGCAAGCAGTAGCGATTGATGCGGATGTCGCCGATGTTGGGTCGCAGGTCGAGTCTGCCATGCGGCGTGATCCCATCCCTGAGGGCATCGATGCGCTTTGGTTTGGTGTATTCGATGCTTGCGACGATCGTGGCGCCGAGTCGATCGGCTACTACGTCGCCGGCATTCGCGGGTTTGATCCCGAGGATCCCGACTCGCGCTGCTCCCCTGCTTGGTGGCCGGAGGAGCGCTACCTCGCATGCGAGGCCCTTTCGACGATCAAAAGGCTCGAGCTCGAGGCGCGAGCGCGCGGTGACGCGGCCTCGAGCGCCTTCCTTGGCTACGCAGGCCAGTTGGGCGCTGCGCTGCTTGTTTCGCGCTTCGCTGCCAGGGCACTTGCCTGGCAGCGACAGATTGTGGTTGGATTCGATTCAGGCGACTACGCGGTTGTGGACGCCTAACAAGGCATGGGAGCCGACGATCGCCCCCAAGTGGGCGATCGCGGCTCAATGCCAGAGACGTTTTGCAGAAGCATGCGGGAAACGTCCGCCAGTCATGACCGATCCTCACCTTCACGAGATCTGGAATCGGACGCAGGGACACTTGAGTCATGCCGCCGACCTTCTTCCCGCGGGCCTTTTTCAGTCTGACGACGGCGGGCGACTAGATCGATACCGTGAGTGGATCGAGCACAACGAGCTGGAGTTGGCCCTAGACGAGTTGGAAGGTCTCGGAGAGAACAACCGGGTCCCGCGCCAGTTCTGGATCCACCTGCGGGACGCGGCTCTTGAGATTCAGCTCGCCGAGCACAGGTTGCGTTTCGATCGTCGGTTGAGGGAGAATGCTGGCTGACCTGCCGCAGCTGCCAGCGAGCCGCAAGAACGCCGGGGGCAAGGAAAGCCCTCGCACACACGCGCGACTCAGCGGCACAGATGTCGGGCCGGCAGCCCGCAACGAGGTGCGAGGTTCAGTAACGGACCTGCCTGTCCGCCAGATCGGTTGAGGCTGCGGGTGAAGGCGTCTGCGCACAGCGAACTTGTGGTGACGTCACATTGCAGGCGTAGGATGCGCAAGCCCTCAAGGCGGCGCATAGTGGATTCAAAGTGGTGTTACGCAATCAGTGCCAGGGCCCAGTCTTTGTGACTTGGATGAACGACTCGCCGTCATGCCGAAAGAGGCCGTGCGTTCCGCTCAGCCACAGCCTTCCGCTGTTGTCCTCCAGGATGGTGAATGCCAGCGACGTGATGCCGTCCTGCTCATTCACTTTTGTGAATGCGTTGCCGTCATATCGATACATGGGAGAGCGCTTGCCTGAGAACCAAATGTTACCCGATGGACCTTCGTGAATGCACCATATCTCCCTGCCTTCGACGATTCCCTGCTCGGTGAAGTTCGTGAAGGCCTTTCCATCGAACCGACTTATTCCTCCGTGAACAGTCCCGAACCAGATGTTTCCCGACTTGTCTTCGAGAATGCCGCTGACGGCGTTGTTCGGCAGGCCGTCGCGCTCGGAGATGTTCGTCAGTGTCTTTCCGTCGTAGATGTACGCTCCTCCGTTGGTGCCGAACCACACCCGTCCTCTGCGGTCGACTGTGATGCAGTGAACGAACTTGCCACTGGTCACGCCTCTGGTCGGATCGGGCTGGGCTTCTGGAAGGGCGAAGGGGGAAAACGTCCTGCCGTCGAATCGACAGACGCCATCGATGGTGCCGATCCACATCACGCCGCTTCCGTCGAAAGCCATGCTCCACACTTCGCGGCTGATCAGGCCTTCCCTTACGCCATAGCTCGTAAACGACTTGCCATCAATCCTGGTGATGCCACCGCTTGTCCCACACCATATGTTGCCGGACTTGTCCTCGACGATCTTCTTGATCGTGACGCCCTGACTCATATCATCTCTGATTTCGTAGTTGGTCAGCGTCGTGCCGTCGTTGCGAAACAAGTCGCATTCGCCGCCGAACCAAAGGGTGCCGCGCGAATCCTGCAACACTGCTCGCACGACTCCGCGAATCTCCGCATTTCGGTCGACGTCGATGACGAGCGGCACTGGGCCCGGTCGCACGGCTTGCGATTGAGGCGATTGGGCAGCAGCTCGATCAGATTGTGTTTGGCTGATCGTTGGCGCAGAATGACGGCTCGTATCGGGTTCTTGTGCGGATTCTGGATGTTTGGTGCAGCCAAAGGCCAAGAATGTGACGCCGATGAACGAACCAAGCAATGACTTATGCACCTTGAAGCCTGTTTCCGTGCGGTGACGGATGCAGCGGTGGCACTGGAGCGGATGGCAGGTGGCACAATGCGATACTGTGCGACATGGAACAGGCTACCAACAGCGCCAGCGTGGCGCCGCGCACCCTCGCGACGCACGATGAGCCGGCGGTTGCCCGCGAACGCACGCTGGAGGGCCGACGATCGGCGGACGGGTTCACCATTCGGGCGCAGCTCATCGCGCCGACGCTAACTGGCTCAGCGCCGCGGCCGGTAAGCCGTTTGTCAGATGCCCCCTCCAGTCGTGCCGGTCGGTGCGCAATGTGTTGGCACGGGCGGTCTCGGGCTTCTATGAGCGAAAGGCGCGTCGTGCTGGTGTGTCGCGATCGCTGGCTGGAGCGGTTGCGTTCGTGCAACGGTGCGACTCGGGGCTGCGGTCGAACGTGCACCCAACCTGCTACTTGCCGCCCGCCGAGCCGGACTTCTGAGCACCCGCACCGACCCGGTGCTTCGCGAACCACGCCTCGGTGTAGAGCATGCGCCGGATGCGGTTGCTCGGGTGCCGCGTGCCCGCGCCGTGGTACTCGTCCTGGATGCGCACCAGCACGCTGTCGACCTTGCGCAGCTTCAGCGCCTGGTAGTACTCCTCGGTCTGCGCCATCGGCGTGCGCAGGTCGAGTTCGCCGGTGATCAGCATCGTCGGCGTCGTGACGTTGCCGACCAGCCGCAGCGGCGAACGTTGCCAGTGTTCGCTGACGTCGTCCCACGGCAGCTTCTTGAAGTTCGTGTACCAGTACGGCCCGTCCGTCGTGCCGACGAAGCTCACCCAGTTGGTCACCGGGAACATCGACACCGCCGCCCGGAAGCGCGGCGTCGAACCGACGATCCAGCAGGTCAGCACGCCGCCGCCGCTGCCGCCGTAGACGAACAGGTTGTCGGTGTCGACCGAGCCACGCGCGACCACCGCGTCGACGCCGGTCATCAGATCGTCGTAGTCCTTGCCCGGGTACGCGTTCTGAATGCCGCAGGCGAACGCCTTGCCGTAGCCGGTGCTGCCGCGCGGGTTGGTGTAGAGCAGCAGGTAGCCCTTGGCGGCGAACCACTGGCGCTCGAAGTCGAAGTTGACGCCGAACATCGCGTGCGGGCCGCCGTGGATCTGCAGCACCAGCGGGTACTGCTTCGCCGGGTCGAAGCCCGGCGGCTTCACCAGCCAGCCGTGCACCACGAGCCCGTCGCTCGACTTCCACTTCAACTCCTCGACAGCACCGAGCGTCTTGCCGTGCAGCACGTCGTCGTGCACCGCCGTGAGCCTCTGGAACGTGCCGCCGCGTTGCACCGCGATCGCCGGCGGTTCGTTCGGCGTCGTCAACGTGCCGAGCACGCCGCCGTCCGGCAGTTCGCCCGCCGCGCGGAACTGCGCCTCGAGCCCGCTGCCGACGGCGAGCTGGCCGGACAGCGACAGCCGGCCGACGCGGATGGCGCCCTGGTCCTCGAAGTCGACCAGCACCGCATCGGTGGTGCCGCTGCGCAACGACCGCGGGTTCTGGATCGAACGGTCGAAGTCCGGCGTCAGGCACTTCGGTACACCGCCGCGCAACGGCATCGTGTAGGCGCGCGTGATTTCGCTCGTGGCATTGCTCGCGTCGTAGCCGAGCCAGACGAGCTGGTCGCCGACCACCATCGGGTTGCCGTCGGGACCCGTCCGCTTGGTCAGTTGCCGCACCGCACCCGACGCGACGTCGACCGCGTAGACCTCCGACTCGCGAACCTGCCAGTCGGCATCCGCACTGCGCAGGCCGTCGCACACGAGCTCGCGATCGTCCGGCGTCCACTGCGGCGCGCCGTGGTCGAAGTCGCCGTCCGTCACCTGCCGCGGCGTGCCGCCGTTCGCCGGCAACACGAACACATGGCGGTATCCCGCCGGGCGGTAGCCGCTCTGGTCTCTACGGTAGGCGAGGCGCGTGATCACCTTCGCGTCGTCGTGCCACTTCGCACCCTTCGGGGGCTTGGGCATCTCGATCGTGAAGCCCTCCTTCTCCGGCACCTGCATCGAGCAGGCGAGCCAGCGTCCGTCGTTCGACCACTGCAGGTTGCTCGGCGCCTCGGTGACGTGCGTCAGTTGCGTGACTTCGCGCGTGGCGACCCACACGACGAACACCTGCATGCCTTTGGGGGCCCCTTCGGCGAGATAGGCGATGCGCGTGCCGTCCGGCGACCATTGCGCATCGCTGCCGGTGGCGAGTTGGCGCTGCCGGCTGCCGTCCGCCCCCATCAACCACAGCTCGCTATTCGGCTTGTCCTCGACGATGTCGAACCACGTGCGCGTGAACACGACCTGGCTGCCGTCGGGCGAAAGGCGCGGGTCGGCGACGTTCTCCCACTGCCAGTAGTCCGCCATGGCGAGGCCACGGGGCGTCGGGGTCGGCGCCGGCGCCGCCTCCTGCGCACCGAGCCCAGCGAGAACGAACAGGAACGGCACCACGCGCGGCAGGAACGAGGTCATGGTCGCTCTCTACGGACCAGCGCTGCAGGATGCCAGCGCGGACCGCCTGGTGTCGCGAACCCGGCCACCCAATAGGCTCGGCCATTGGGTTTTGGCACCTTGGGCATCTCCGTCGGCCTCGCCGCCGGCGCAATCGTCGGCCGCTCGTCGGCCTCGTGTTCTTTCCCCACGAGTTCCGGCGCCGCGGCATCCCGGCGGCTCAGCGCCGCGGAGCCGAACCGTAGCCGGGATTCTGCTCGCGCACGTTCGCGACCACCGGCACCCCGTCCTTCACCGTCATCACCACCGGATTGCCGCCGAACGTGTAGCCGACCCCACGCCAGCTCTCCATCGCCAGCACACAGAGGTCCGCGCGCTTGCCGGCGTGCAGCGTCCCGACCTCGCCGTCGAGTTGCAGCGAGAACGCGGGATTGATCGTCGACGCCGTGATCACTTCCTCGGCCGTCATCTTCATCTGCGTGCACGCGATCGTCCAAACCAGCGGCAGCGACTGCGTGTGGCACGAACCCGGGTTGAAGTCCGTCGCCAGCGCCAAAGCACAGCCCGCTTCGATCATGCGCCGCGCCGGCGCGTAGTGCGGCTTGGCCAGGAACAGGATCGTGCCCGGCAGCAGCACCCCCACCGTGTCGCTCGCCGCCATTGCCGCGATGCCCGCGTCGGAAATCCGGCCGAGGTGATCGGCCGAATCGGCGCCCAGCGCCACCGCCAGTTCGGCGCCACCCATCGGGTTGATCTCGTCGGCGTGCATGCGCAACCGCAGACCCGCCGCTTTCGCCGCGCGCAGCACCTTCTCGCTCTGCTCGCGATCGAACACCCCGGGCTCGGCGAACACATCGCAGTAGTCGGCCAGCGGTGCCAGCTTCGGGATCATCTGCTCGCACAGCAGCGCCACATAGGCGGCGCGGTCCTGCCGGAACTCGGGCGGGAACTCGTGCGCGCCGAGGAACGTGCGCTTGATCGACAGCGGCACCGCGGCGGCGGCCTGCTGCAGCGCGAGCAGCGACTTCTCTTCGTCGGCGAGCGACAGCCCGTAGCCCGTCTTGCACTCGACCGTCGTCGCGCCGTGCGCGAGGAAGCCCCACAGGTGCCGTTCGGTGCGTTCGACCAGGGCCGACAGCGGCGCTTCGCGCACCGCGCGCATCGAACTGAGGATCCCGCCGCCTGCCTGAGCGATCGCCATGTAGTCGGCGCCGGCGCAGCGCATGTGGAACTCGTTCTCGCGCGTCGTCGCGAACACGGGGTGCGTGTGGCAGTCGACGAGGCCCGGCAGAACCACGTGGTCGGACAGGTCGAGCTCGTCGGTGGCGCGGTAGTCGCGCGCGATCCGTTCGGTCGGCCCGCAGGCGACGACTCGACCGTTCTTCACGGCCACGGCGCCGTCGGCGACCACCCCGAGGGCGCGCATCGCGTCGCGCCGCCGCGGCCCGCGGTCGGGCCCATCGGCCAGGGTCACGAGCTCCTTGCAATGCACGAACAGGCGATCGACCGCTTCGGCCATCCCCTGAGGTTCCCCGCGGCGCGGGGCGATGCAAGCGTCAGGCCGTGGCGGCCAGCAATGGCCGCGTCGCCGGTGTGCGTGCCACCACGGCGGCCGCCGTTCCGGCCACGCCGAGCAATTGGGCGGTGCGGTCGAACATGCGCTTCCGGGCGCGGAAGACGATCATCTTCAAGGCCTCGGGACGCACGGCGAGGATCGAAGCCAGTTCCGCGTAGCGCATGGCGCGCACCTCGACCATCTGCAGCACGAACTGCTCGCGGTCGGACAGGGTCTTGAACGCCGTGAGGTAGCACTGCAGCAGCAACGCGAACGCATTCGCGGTGGCCGAGCACTCTTCGTGGTCCTGGGCCATGAGGCACGGCTCGCGGGTGCCCAGGTCCTGCTGCTCCTGCAACACTTCCGGCGCGCTCAACGCCAGATCGACGCCTTGCCGCTGCCGTCGCATCTGCCGCCGGATCGCGTTGTCGACGATCGTCGACGACCACGCCGCGAAGGCGCCCGGACGTGAGGCCTGGAAGCGGTCCGGGTAGCGGTAGATGTTGACGATGGTGTCCTGCAGGATCTCCTGCGCGTCGAACATGGCGCCCATGCCGCGCAGCCGCGACCGGATGCGCGCGTGCAGCTGCGGCCCGACCAGGGCGACCAGGCAGTCGAACACCTCGCGGTCGGCGGTGCGACGGAACAAGTCCATCAGGCTGGTCGCGAGCCCCGCATCGCGGGTCGCGTCGTCGGGTGCGTCGGCGCCCAGGGAGGCGACACCGTTCGTCCGGAGCAGGGTCCCGGCCCGCGAGCGGTTGCGCTCGCGCACATCAGAGAGATCGCCGGTTTTCGCCGTCTGCGAGGGGGAGCAGGTCATGGCACCTCGCCTATTGCGAAGGGCGGGCCAACCCGGGCCGAATCCCGCCATTCGTCGCGAAGATGTCCCGCAACCAGCAACAGCAGCGAGACTTAGGAAATTCCCCAGCATTTCGGGGCCTGGCCGAGCCGACCGTGCCATCGTTACATCCGCGCCACGATTGAGCGAACGCGCGTGCGAAGCCGAACAAGGGCGGAAGCACCCGTGTCCCACCGTTCCGCCACCGCCTCGAAGCAGAACCCCCTGCGGGTCCTGCCCTCGGCACTGGCGATGCCCGACATCCAACCGCGCATCCTCCGGGTCCTGCGCGGCAGTTCGGCCCGCGACGGCGACCTCCTGACCGCCCTGCAACTGGATCCGCTCGCGGTGGTCCGCGGGCTGCGGGCCATGCACGCCCCGGCGTTCCGCGGCGCCCGCTCGGTCCCGTCCGTTCGCGCGATGGTGGCCCATCTCGGCCCCACCCTGTGCTGGCGGCTGCTGGCAGTGCCCACGGTGGACGTCCCCGAGGCCTCTCCGCTGCGCGGCTTGTGGCGGCACGCGGTGGCGACGGCGATGGCGGCACAGGACATGGCCAACCACACCGGCCTGCTCGACCCGGAAGCGGCCTACCTCGCGGGCCTCCTCTGCGACCTGCCGCAATGGGTCCAGCAACTGCGCCCGACCGCCGGGTCGCCGAACCCGTCGGCAGCCGATTGGATCACCTACTGGCAGCTGCCGATGTCGCTGGTCCAGCTGATCCTGGGCAGCCGCGAACCAAGCCTGCACGAGACCTTGACGCCGACCGACACCAGCGGCCTGCTGCGGGCCAGCAAGCGGTTGGCAGCGCTGGCGGGGTTCCCGTCGCCGACCAGTTCGGCCCACGAGCCCGACGACGACCTCGCCAAGGTCGACCTGGAGGCGGTGAACCGACTGCGTCGACGCTTCGAAACCGCGATGGCCGCGTTCGGCCTCGACGAACGCGGCATCCGGGCCCAGGCTCCCGAGGTGGCGATCGACCCGAGACTGCAGGGTGGCCACACCGGTCGCATCGACGAGGCGCTGCTCAGCATCCACGACTGCACCGGGTCGCAGTGCTACCGCGGCATCGTGACCGCCCTGACGTCGACCACGCTTCGGCACGGTGGCTACGACCGGGTGTTCTTCGGCCGCTGGCACGACGCGAGCAGCCGCCTGATCCTGCGCTGCAAGGCGGACAGCAGTTCGCGCAAACTGACCCAGCCGCGCCTGCAGGCGACCCCGACCGAAGCTGCCGCCCTGCGCGAGGCGCTGGCCACCGGGCGCCCCGTCCGGCTCGAGGCCTCGCTGCGCAGCCAGGCCGGCCTGCTCGGCGGCTTGTCCACCGACGAACTGCTCGCCGTCCCGATCAACCCGACGTTCGCCATGCCGGCGTTCCTGCTGCTGGACCGCGAACTGTCGACCCAGCCGATCGACCTCGAACGCGACCTGGCGATGGCGACGCTGTTGGGCAAGACCGGCAGCCTGCTGGTCCAGAACCTGCTGCTCACGCGGCGACGCCAGCGCGCCCAGAAGTTCGCCCTGACCGACCCGCTGACACGGCTCTACAACCGTCGCATGGGCCTGATGGCCCTCGACCAGGAAGTCGCTCGCGCCGAACGTTCGGCCCAGCCACTCACCGTGCTGATGTGCGACCTGGACCACTTCAAGCAGCTGAACGACACCCTCGGCCACCTGCAGGGTGACAACGCCCTGCGCGCCACCGCCGAGGTGCTGCGCCTGACGATGCGCAAGGTCGACACGATCTGCCGGTACGGCGGCGAAGAGTTCTTGCTGGTCCTGCCCAACACCGCTGCGGCCGAAGCCACGGTGCTCGCCGCCCGACTGTTCACCGCCGTGCACCAGCGCGGCGAGGAACTCGGCCTGCCGGTCACCGTGTCCATCGGCCTCACCAGCTACCGGTCCGGCGACACCAGCGAAACCATGCTGCAGCGCGCCGACCACGCCCTGTTCGCCAGCAAGGGCTACGGCCGCAACCGCTTCTCGGCCGACGTCGATCCCGCCGACGAGCCGGTCGCCCCGCGCACGCCATGACGCAACTCCAGGCCTGAATTGGCCTTGGTATCGCGGGCTGGCCCGCGGGCCCGACCCGGACGGGAGAACGCGCACCCAACGCGGCGCGCGGTCCCGTATGCTGCGCGCCGCTGTGCCCCTGACCGACTTCTTGCCCTCCGGCCCTGCCGCACTGGCCCTGGCCGACCTGTCCGCAGCCGAGTTGCCGACCTGCTCCAGTCCGCTGCATTGCGTAGCCGTCGGCGGCGCCGTGCTGGCAACCGCGTTCGCCACGCTCGCGGTCGCGGCCCTGATCGGCTACTCGCCCACCCGCTTGCAGCAGGCGCTGGAAGAGCACGGCCAAGCCACCCCGGACCCGCGCCTGTCCGAACTCGACCGCCGCGACGCCGAGTACCTGGTAGTCGCCTTCCTGCTCGCCGCGGCGGGGTGGACGACCGGATTGCTCGGCCTTGCGAACGCGGTCGCCCCCGCGGCCTACCCGTGGTTCCTGGCCGTGTTCGTGCTGCTGCAGTTGCTCGTCGGCAGCGCATTGCCCGCGGCCATCGCGCAACGCCGCAACGAACGGGTCCTGCTCACGGTGCTGCCGGCCCTGCGCAGCCTGTGGTTCGTGGCCCGCTGGCCCCTGGTGCTGCCGATCCTGGCGGTGCAGCGGCTGGTCCTGGCCGCGTTCCGGCTCGACCAGAAGCACGGCGACGCTCCGGCGGACGTGCAGCGGCAGGTCGTGGCCGCGGTCACCGACACCGTCACCGAATCGAACGCGACGCTGGCGGTCGACGAACGCCGCTGGATCGGCAACATCGTCGGCCTCAAGGAACGCGAGGTGTCGGAGGTGATGACGCCGCGCAGCGAAATCGTCGCGTTCCCCGAATCGATGCCGCTGCGCGAAGCGATCGGCAAGGCGCTCGAACACGGGTTCTCCCGCTACCCGGTCTACCGCGAACGGATCGACCTCGTGCACGGCGTGTTCCACGTCAAGGACGCCCTGCGCCTCGTGCACAGCGACGCCGGCAGCCTGGCGGGGCAGACCCTCGCTGGCCACGTGCGCGAACCGCTGTTCGTACCGGAGAACACCGGCGTGCCGCAGCTGCTGCGCCGGTTCCAGTCGACCAGCCAGCATCTCGCGATCGTGATCGACGAGTACGGCTCGACCCAGGGCCTCGTCACCGTCGAGGACCTGCTCGAGGAAATCGTCGGCGACATCGGCGACGAGTACGACGCCCCGACGCAACCCGCCAAGCCCGACGACCAGGTCCAGGTGGTCGAACACGGCCGCGTGCTCGAGTTCCCGGCCCGCGTGCCGGTCGCGACGATCAACCGCCTGCTCGACTGCGAACTGCCCGAAGACGGCGACTGGGAGACCATCGCCGGTCTCGTGATCGCCCGCTTCGCGCACATTCCCGTGCCGGGCGAGACGATCGCGATCGACGGCGTCGAGTTCCGCGTGCTCGCCGCCGACAAGCGCCGCATCCACCGCCTGCGCGCCACGCTGCTGGCGAACGAACCCGCCGAGGGTCGCGGTTGACCGGGGCAGCGGAGACGCGCGGCAAACGCAGCGCCCGCCCACCGGGCCTGCACGCGGTCGTGCTCAAGCGCACCGACTTCCGCGAATCGAGCCGGATCGTCACCTGCCTCACCCGCGAGCACGGCCGCATCACCGGCCTCGCCAAGGGCGCCCACCGACCGGACTCCCCGTTCCTCGGCCGGCTCGACTTCCTGGCCGAGATCGACGCGACCTTCTCCCCCGACCGCGGTGGCCTGCGCCTGCTCGAACGAGCGACGCTGCGCCTCGAACGGCGCGGCCTGCGCGAACCCGTGCGGTTCCTCGCCGCGAGCCATCTCGCGTTCCTGTGCGACTGCGCGATGCCGGACGCGCGCCCCGAACCGGCGGTGTTCGACCTGCTGGTCGGCGGACTGGCCCTGCTGGAACGTTGCCCGCCCGAACGCCTCGGCCACGTCGTGCTCGGGCTCGAACTGCGCCTGCTCGCGCAACTGGGTGCCCTGCCCGACCTCGACCACTGCGCCGAATGTGGCACCCGGCTCGGCCACGACTCGTGGCGCCACGCCGATGCGCCTGGACTCGTCTGCCGCGCGCACGCGCGGCCGCCGCGGCAGGCGGTCACTGCCCAGGCGATGGAACTGCTGCGCGCCCTGCACGGCAGCAGTGGCCGGCAGTGGCCGGTCCTCGCGGTCGACGTTCCAGCCGAACTGGCGGCTCCGCTGCCGGCGGCGTGGCTCGCCGCCGCGACCGAGCAGCGACCACGCCTGCGGCCGGTGCTGTTCGCGCACCTGCGGGATTCCTCTCGCGGGCATGCCGACGGCTCTGCAACATGACCAGCATGCCGCGCCGCACTCCGGTCGAGTTGCACCTGCCGTTGTCGCTGTTGCTGCTCTGCGCCTGCAGCACCGTGCCGCTGGCCGGGCCCGATGCCGAGCGCAACCTCGCCGCCGCGGAGGCCGCGGTCGTCGCCAACGATCCCGACCGCGCGCTGGCCGAACTCGCGCCTCTCGCCGAAGAGGCCTGCCCCAAACGACTGCGCGACCGCCGCGACCTTTGCCGCGCGCTGGCCCTGCTCGCGCAGGGCGAACGGTGGGACGCCTGGCTGATCCTCGAGAAGTTCTCGGACCTCTACCCGTACAGCGAACTGCGCCCGACCGTGGTGCAGAAGGTCTGGGAGATCGGCGAGGCCCTGTCCCGCAGCGACCGCGGCTTCCTGTTCTTCTGGTCCGACCGCCGCGCGTCGCGCACCGTGCTCGAACACCTGGTGACGCGGCATCCCGACAGCGAACACCTCGACGACGCGCTGTGCATCCTCGGCGACCAGGCGTTCGACGACGACAACCACGAACTGGCGCAGCGCCGCTACCGCGACCTGATGCTCGACCGGCCCGAGAGCGAATGGGTCGGATACGCGCAGTTCCGCTTCGCGATGAGCATCGTCGCGAGCCTCGAAGGGCCGAACTACGACCTCGACAGCATGCAGCGCGGCGAACGCGAACTGCGCGACTACCTCGACGGCAAGCCGGAGAACCCCGAGTTCGTCGCCACCGCGACCGCGGCCCTCGCGCGACTGCGCGACTGGCAAGTCGAACGGCACCTGTTCGTCGCGTCGTTCTACCGCCGCGTCGCCAACCTGCCCGGCGAACTGCACCACCTCGAACTCGCCGCGGGACCGGCGTTCGCGGGCACGCAGCGCCACGCCGAGGCCACGGCACTCCGCGACGAAGTGCGCGCCCGCGCCACGCGGACCGGCACCTGGGTGCTGCCATGAGCCGCGCGGCCGGATTCGCGGCGCTGCTGCTGGCCGGCTGCGGCTACACGTTCGGCTCGGGCCTGCCCGACCGCGGCGTGCGCACGATCGCGCTCGACGTGGTCGGCAACGACACGTTCCGGCAACGGCTCGAAGCCGACCTGTCGGCGGCCCTGGCGCGCGAACTGCCGGTCTCGACCGACCTCGAACTCGCCGACCGCCGCACCGCCGACGCGGTGCTGTCGGTGCTGCTGACCGACGCGAACGAACGCACGCTGGTGACCGGCGAACGCTCCGACCCCGTGCGCGAAGGCGCGTTCGCGGCCGCCGTATGGGTCAGGCTCGTCGGGCGCGACGGGCGCACCGTGCTCGAGCGCCGCATCACCGACCGCGTCGAGTTCCGTTCGCCGATCGGCGAGGACCTCACCAGCGCGCGCGGCGAGATCGTGCTGGATCTCGCCCGCAAGATCGCGCTGTCGCTCGAAGCGGACTTCTGAGCGGCGGCGCAACCGCGATCACTTCTTGTCGCCGTCCTTCGGCGTTCCGGCCTTCGGCGCCTCGGCCGGCTTGGCCTTCTTGCCGGCGACGGTGACCCACGTGCGGTTGATCTTCAGGGGCGTCGCCAGCATGCCGTTGTTGGCGTTGCTGCCCTTGCCTTCGAGTGTCTTCAGCACGTCGAGGCCTTCGACCGTTTCACCCCAGACCGTGTGCAGGTTGTCGAGGTGCGGCGTCGGGCAGAAGGTGATGAAGAACTGCGAGCCGTCGGTGCCCTCGCCGGCGTGCGCCATGCTCAGGATGCCGGCCTTGTCGTGCTTCTTGCCGCCGGCGAACTCGCTGCCGAACCGGTAGCCCGGGGTGCCGCCGCCGTTGCCCACGGGGCAGCCGCCCTGTGCCATGAACCGCGGGATCACGCGGTGGAACGTCAGGCCGTCGTAGAAGCCCATGCGGGCGAGGTAGATGCCGTTCGCGGCGTGCACCGGGGCGGTGTCGGCGTGCAGCTTGATCTTCACCGTGCCGCACTCCGTCTCCAGGTGCCAGAAGTAGTCGTTGTCGGGCACGAACGTGACCTTCGGCGGCGCCGGCAGGCGCGTCTTCCAGCCGGCCCCCTTCTTGTCGACCTTGGCGATCGCTTCGTCGATCGCCTTGATCGCCGGATCACCCGCGGTGGTCACATCGTCCTTGCCGGCTGCGGGAGCTTCCTTGGTCGGCTCGGGCTTGGGGTCCTGCTTCTTCGGCTCACCTTGCTGCGCCGTGAGCGCACAGAGGGCGAGGAACGGAACGGTCAACGAGAACAGCTTGCTCATGGTGTCGATGATACGGAACGGACGGGCCGCGGCGCGAGCCAGGACTCACCGGGCGGCCGCGACACGGCGCAGCAACGCGCGCTGCAGCGCGAACTCCGCGAACGTGCGCACGCCCATGCCGGTGTCGGCGGCGGTGGCGGGATCGAACGACTCCAGCGCGAACTCGATGCCCTCCGGCACGGCCCGGTAGCGCACGCACAGGGTCGGGCCGTCGGCGGCGAAGACCGAAACCAGTTCGCCGGCGACGAGGCGGGCGGCCAGCACGATGCCGTTCTTCTCGTCGATGCGGTAGCGCCCGCGCCGCTCGTCGTCGAGCACCAGTTCGTAGTCGCGCACCTGCCCTTGCGCGCCGTCCCCGTAGACGAGCCGGAACGTCCACCGACCGGGCGAGCCGGACCCGGGCGCCACGTGCAGCTCCATCGGCACCTCGCGCACAACGGCGTCGCCGAACATGCGCAACGTCCCACGGAACGAGCCGAGGAACGGCGCCAGGTCCGGCGGCGCGAGCTCGGCAGACGCGGCCGTGGGGCCCGCGCACGCCGCCAGCAGCACGACCGCGGCCAAGCTCGGCGCCCGGATCACGACTCGTCGGCCTTCGGCAGCGGATCGGCCACGAGGCGCAGCCGCACCGCGCGCACGCGCCGCGGTGACGCCTCGATCACCTCGATGTCGATGTGCGGGGCCGGACGGAAATGCTCGCCCACCCCAGGCACCCGGTCGCCGGCGAGAGCCACGATCAGGCCGCTCAGGGTGCGCTCCTCGCCGGGCGCCGGGATCTCGACACGCAGTTCGTGCCAGAGGTCGCGCGGCGCAACACTGCCGAGCACGCGCCACACCCCGGCCGCTTCCCGCACGATCGGCCGCGGCGGCGACGCATCGCGTTCGTGGAAGATCTCGCCGACCAGCTCCTCGACGAGGTCTTCGAGCGTCACCAGTCCCGCGGTGCCGCCGTGCTCCTCGACCACGACCGCCAGGTGCACGCGGCGATGCTGCAGCTCGCGCAGCGCGCGCTCGGCCGCCATCGCCTCCGGCACGAAGAACGGCTCGCGCACCAGCTCGGCGAGACGCAGGGGCTGCTTGTCCCAGAGCTTGGCCAGCACGTCCTCGCGCAACACGTAGCCGACCACGTGGTCGATCGACTCGGCGTACACCGGGACGCGGCGATGGCCCTGGTCTAGCATCGCGGTGCGCAGCGACGCCTCGTCGGCGGTCTGCGGCACGGCCTGCACGAAACGGCGCGGCACCATCACGTCGGCGACGCGCAACTGCGTGAACTCGAGCGCACGGGCGACCAACTGGCCGGTGCGTTCGTCGATGCCGCCGGCTTCGGAGGCTTCCTCGACCAGGTGCTGCAGGTCCTCGCGGCCGAGCTTGCCCTCGACGAAGTTGGTGCGGTCGCCGAACAGCCGCAGCACGAGGTTGGAACTCACCGCCAACAGCCACGCGACGGGGCGGCCGACCCACCCGAGCAGCACCATCGGTCGCGCGATCAGCAACGCGTAGCGGTCGGCGAAACGCAGCGCCAACGACTTGGGTACGAGCTCGCCGAACACCACCGACAGGTAGGTCACCAACGCCATCACCGCGCCGAAGGCGATCTTCGGCGCCGCGTCGCCGCAGCCGAGGTCGCGCAGCCACGGCTCGAGCGGCTTGGCCAGCGACTCGCCGCCGTAGGCGCCCGCGACCGCCCCGACCAGGGTGATGCCGATCTGCACCGTCGCGAGGAACCGCTCCGGGTTGCGCCGCAGGTGCAGCGCCGCTCGCGCGCGGGCACTGCCGCCGTCGGCCGCGCTCTCGAGGCGTCCACGCCTGGCCGTGACGATCGCCATCTCGGCTCCGGCGAGCACGCCGCCGATCGCGACCAGCCCCAGCAATGCCAGCAGTTCGAACACGGGGATCGGCTACGGCAGCTCGCGTGCTTCCGGCGCCGGCTCGGTCCGACCGGGGAAGACCATGGCCGCATCCGACGCCTTCGGCGGCAGCCCGACCTGCAGCCAGTGCAGGATGCGGGCGACGCGGTGGTAGTACTGGTGGTGCAGCATGACCTCGGCGTGGCCGCCCGCGGCGATCCTGGTGCGGTCGTCGTCGCGATCGACCCATTCGGCGATCTTGGCCAGCGCCTCGTCTTCGTCGCGGTACCACACCAGGTGCTCTTCGTCGCGGAAGACGTCTTCGAGCCGCGGCACGTAGTGCGTCAGGTGGAACGCGCCACACGCAAGCGTGAGGAACGTGCGGTTGCTGAAGTAGTAGAGGTCCTCGTTCACCTCGTTGACGCCGAGCACGATCTTCGACGTCGCACACACCTTGGCGTAGCCACGGTTGTCGACCGGCGCGTGCACGCGCAGTCCGTCGTGGACGCCTTGCCAGCGTTCCCAATGCCGGCCGAACACATCGGTGCGGAAGCGCTTGGCGATCTCGGCGAGGAACGCGGCACGCTGCCCCCGGCGGCCCGGACCACCAAGGAAGGCGACGTCGCGCACCGGCGTCTGGCGCGGCCGTGGATGGTGGTAGCGCGGCGAGAAGCCGCTCATCAGGAACGCCATGTTGTCGAGCCCCCGTTCGCGCAGCCACGGGAAGCGCGCCGGATTGCTCATGCAGACGAGGTCGGCCAGCTGGAAGTAGTCGACGATCGAACCGTCGAGCACCTCGAGCGCTTCTTCGCACCAGATCACCAGCCGCGCATCGCGCCGGAACTCGTCCGCCAGCACCGCCGGCAGATCGCGGAAGAACACGAACACGACGTCCGGCCGGTAGCGGCGGAATTCGGCGCGCGCCATCCGGTTCGCCAGGTTCTGGCCAAACCAGCGGCGCAACGTCACCAGGTTGCGCCACCGCACGTCGACGCCATGCCGCTGCAGCGCGTCGACCAGCGCCCCGGTGCAACGGGTCCGCGACATGCTCTTGCCGAAGAACAACACGCGCCGCACGGGCCCGAGCCGGTCGCGCAATCCCGTCGGCATGCCCGCGGGCAGGACCAGGTCCGGCTCGACGCACCCCGGCCCGGTTGCGGCGCTTCCGCTGTCCGGAACTTCTCCCCGATCGGCCACCGGCTTGGATGCCTGGGATCCCCTCCGATCATCCCGATTCACGGTTCCTCCGAGTCATGCCTGTTGGGTGCCCTGGTAGCGACGTGTCCATCCGGCCGATGCCGCCCGCACCTCCGGTTCGATCCGCGCGTCGCTGCACGGGGCCGGAACATACAAAGCGACCCCACCACCGAGCCACCACCACTTGCGGAACATCGCCGGGAACAAGGGCGTGCGGCCGGTGGCCAGGTGGAGTGCGCGCTGCCCGAGCCAGGCGTGGAAGAACGTGCGGTCACCGCGCACCCAGCGGCCCGGCCCGAGGTCGCCGCGGCGCTGGAACGTGCGCCCGGCGAGTCCCGTCGCCACCGTGAACTCCGTGCTGGTGCAGAGGCAACGGCACACGCGGGTGCGTTCGAAATGCGCCCGTTCGGCGCGCAGCCGCCGCTCGAGTCCGGCGGCGTCGGACCCATCGGCCAGCAGCCCCACGGCAACGAGCACGGCGCATGCCGGCTCCAGGTCGAGTCCGGTCCGGTCGCGCAGCAAGCGCGCTGCCGCGGCGAGCGCAAGACGGCGGCCCGGTGGCCCCGGCGCGCGAAGACTCGCCGACTGCAGATCGAGCACCGCGAGGCGCCCGTCGGCGAGCCGCACGAAGTTGCCGGTGTGCAGGTCGCGGTGCACGATTCCCGCGCGCAGCAGCGCCATGGCCAGTTCGGCCTCCGCCCGCAAGCGCTGCCACGGATCGGCGTCGGCCGGATGCCCCGGCTCGGCCAGCGGCATCGTGCGCAACACCAGCATGGAACGGAACGGCAAGCCGCGGCGGCGCAGCGTGCGCACGTCCAGCACTTCCGGACACGGGATGCCGGCCGCCGCCACGGCCCGCAGCATCCTGGCTTCGTGGGCCGCCGGCAGCGCGCGCACGAGGTAGCGCAACCGGTCCTTCGCGCGCGGGAACGCCATCGTCTTCACGTGCACCGGCCCCGACGGCAACACGCCGCGGTGCACCGCGCGCACCAGCCGACCCTGCACGCGTTGCCAACCCGCAGCGACTTCGCCGCTGGCTACGAACGTGTGCCACAGCGCGTCGATCTGCGCCAGGTCCGCGGCCGGCAGCGAGGTCATTGCGTCCGCGGCCGCCGCGCCGCCAGCAGTTCCTGGTAGAGCGCGCGGGTGCGTTCGGCGGCTCGCACGGGGTCCATGTCGAGACGTGTGCGGCGCAGCGCGGCCGCGCCCGCCGCCGCGCGCAGGCCGTCGTCGGTCAGGTAGCGCAGCAGTTCGCGCGCGAGCGCGTGCGGCACATCGTCGGTGGCGACACCCGGCACCTCCCCGGCCCGCCGCGACGCCACCAGTTCGGGCAGGATCCCGGCCCGCGTGCAGACGACCGGCAACCCGAACGCCATCGCGTCGCACACGGCGCGGCAGGTGCCGTCGCTGCCGGGCACCAGGAACAGGAACACGTCGAGCGCGCGCAGTGCCCGTTCGTAGTCGGGTCCCTTCTGGTAGCCGGGCAACACCACGTGCCCTTGCAGCCCCAGCCGGGCGATCGGTGTGGTGACGAGTTCGCGGGTGTCCGCGTCGTTGCCGCGGCCGAGCAGCACGAAGCGCGCGTCGGGCAGGCGATCGACGACCGCACGCGCCGTCTGCCACAGCAGGTCGAAGCGGCGATGCGGCTGGATGCGCGCGGTGATGCCGACCACCCGGTGCTGCGGCGAGAGGCCGAACGCGACGCGGGCGTCGTCGCCGTCGACCTGGCGCGGTTCGGTCACGGGTTCCTGCAGCAGCACGCGCGCGTCCGGCAACCGGAACGTGGCGACGACTCCGGCGCGGGCCTGCGGGGTCGGCGCCAGGGCCGCCGCGGTGCGCCGCCACGCCGCCCGTTCGCGCAGACCGGTGCGCGGCGGTTCCGGGTCGTACAGGCTGCGCACCAGCACCGGCGGCTGCGGCAGCTTGCGCACCGCCAGCGCGGCGATCAGGTGGTCGGCCGGCTGGTGGCAGTGCAACACGTCGAAGCGATCGCGCTGCACGAGACGGCGCAGCGCGCGCACGTCGCGCAACAACGACGGCAGGTGGAAGTGCTTGCGCAGTTCGAGCCCGGCCACGACCGGCATGCCGATGCGCGCCAGTTCCTCGGCTACCCGATGCTCGCCACCGCGATGCACGAACGAACCCTGCGCGAACACCACGTCGAGGCCGAGCGCGCGCAGCCGCGCCGCGGCGCGGATCGCCGGGTCGGCCGGCCCGGTCCACTTGTAGTTGGCGAACAGGTGCAGGATGCGCGCGTCGGCGACGTTCATCGGCCCTCCGCGCGCGGCAGCCGCCACAGCCGCCAGTACTTCTTCCAGTC
>JAEUHV010000363.1 GCA_016794485.1 Planctomycetota bacterium | reverse complement strand
CAAGCCGTTCGGGCGCGGGTTCGACGAGGTGCTGGCCGATCGGCAAGCCGAGGCCGACATCTACTACGCCAACTTGATCGGGCCCGACGCCGATCCGGACGTGCACCGCGTGCAGCGGCAGGCCTACGCCGGCTTGATCTGGAGCAAGCAGTTCTACTGGCTCGACGTCGACACCTGGCTGCAGGGCGATCCGGCCCAGCCTGCCCCGCCGCCGCAGCGGCAGAAGGGCCGCAACTCGGACTTCCAGCATCTCTACAACCGCGACGTCGTGTCGATGCCGGACAAGTGGGAGTACCCGTGGTACGCCGCGTGGGACCTCGCCTTCCACATGATCCCGTTCGCGAAGCTCGACCCGCAGTTCGCCAAGCACCAGCTGCTGCTGTTGCTGCGCGAGTGGTACATGGCGCCGAACGGCCAGATCCCGGCCTACGAGTTCGCGTTCAACGACGTGAACCCGCCGGTGCACGCGTGGGCGTGCTGGCGCGTCTACAAGATGACCGGGCAGCGCGGCCAGCGCGACGTGACGTTCCTGGCCCGTGCGTTCCACAAGCTGCTGCTGAACTTCACCTGGTGGGTGAACCGCAAGGACCTCACCGGCAAGCACGTGTTCGGCGGCGGCTTCCTCGGGCTCGACAACATCGGCGTGTTCGACCGCAGCCAGCCGCTGCCGAACGGCGGCCATCTCGAGCAGGCCGACGGCACCGCATGGATGGCGTTCTACTGCGCGACGATGCTCAGCATCGCGCTCGAGCTGGCGATCCACGATCCGGCCTACGAGGACGTGGCGTCGAAGTTCTTCGAGCACTTCGTCGCGATCACGCACGCGATGAACACGCTCGGCGGCAGCGGCCTGTGGGACGAACGCGACGGCTTCTACTACGACCAGATGCACTGCAACGGCACCTCGGAACGGTTGCGCGTCCGGTCGCTGGTCGGGTTGATCCCGCTGTGCGCGGTGGAGGTCCTGCCGCTCAAGACGATCCAGCAGCTCGAAGGCTTCAACCGGCGGTTCCGCTGGTTCCTGCAGAACCAGACGGACCTTGCCGGGCGCGTGTCGTTCGTCGGCGACGGCGAAGACTCGGCGGCGTTGCTGGCGATCCCGTCGCGACCGCAGCTGGAACGCATGCTGCGCTACATGCTCGACGAAAACGAGTTCCTGGCGCCGTACGGGATCCGCTCGTTGTCGGCGGCGCATCGCCAGCAGCCGTTCGTGCTCGGCATCGCCGGCCAGGAGTACCGCGTCGACTACACGCCCGGCGAGAGCGCCACCGGCATGTTCGGCGGCAACAGCAATTGGCGTGGCCCGATCTGGTTCCCGATCAACTTCCTGCTGATCGAGGCGCTCGAACGCTACGGCCGGTTCTACGGCGACGAATTGAAGGTCGAGTACCCGACCGGTTCGGGCAACCTGTGCACGCTGCAGCACGTCGCCGACGAGCTCGCGCAGCGCCTGACGCGGCTGTTCCTGCGCGACGGCAGCGGCCAGCGGCCGTTCGCCGGCCAAGACCGCCGCTTCGCCGACCATCCGCACTGGCGCGACCTCGTGTTGTTCCACGAGTACTTCGACGGCGACACCGGGCGCGGCTGTGGCGCGGCGCACCAGACCGGCTGGACGGCGCTGGTGACGCGTTGTTTCGGCGAGCAGCACGGCGCCCCGCCGCCCGGCGCGTGACCGACGGCGCGGGCGTCAGCGCGGCCGTGGCGCGTTGCGGCCGCGACCGTTCTGCGCGTTGGCCTGGTTCTGGTCGAGCTGCTGCAGCATCGCCAGCACGGCGGTGGGGTCGAGGTCGACCCGCACCACGTCGAAGCCGTCGACCTTCAGTTCGTGCACGCCCAGGTCGAGGTCGCCTTGCAGCGAGCGCTCGGTGTCGGTCGCGTGCGGGCGCAGCCGGATCTGGTACTTGCCGTCCTGCAGCAGGGGGATCTCGACGGTGTCGGTGACGCCGAGCCAGCCGCCGCTGCTGCGGCCGAGGTCCCAGCGGGAGAACGAGAAGCGTTCGCCGTTGCGTTGGTCGGTGCCGCCGAGCGAGCCGGGCAGCCCGGTGTCGCCCAGCAGGATCGCCGAGATGCGCACCTTGCGGGTCGGTCCGCACAACCCGCGCAGCCCTGGCAGTTCGACCTGGGCCGGCCGCACCGTCGGCAGTAGCACGTCGTGTTCGCCAGGCGCCAGCGTGAGCCGCACGGTGCGATGGCCGCGCCCGAAGAAGACCAGGTCCGCCAGCGCGCTCGGCGTGACCAGTTCGGCGCGGCCCTTCTGCCAGCGGAAGCCGGTTTCGGCCCAGCTGCCGTCGGGTTTCTGCAGCCGCAGGACGATCGGGCCGTCGAGCGGGAA
>JAEUHV010000348.1 GCA_016794485.1 Planctomycetota bacterium | reverse complement strand
GGTGCCCTGGTCATCGACTCGCTGCCGAACGACATCGTCGCCGTCTGCGACTCCAACGCCTGCGAGGGCTAGAACGTCAACCTGCTCGAGAACGCAGCCAAGTACCGCCCCGGCGACGGCGAGGAGCAGGAGATCGAGATCGAACTGCAGCGCCGCGGCGACCGCGCCGTGATCACCGTCGCCGACCGCGGCCGCGGCATCCCGGCCGCCGAACGCGACCGCGTGTTCGACGGCTTCTACCGCGCCAGCAACGCCGGCGAGGTGCGCGGCGCCGGACTCGGCTTGAGCCTCGTCCGCCACTTCGCCCGCGCCCACGGCGGCGACGTGCGCGCGCTGCCGCGCCCTGGCGGCGGCACCGTCATCGAACTCTGGCTGCCGCTCGCCACCGAGCCGGCCGCTTCCGAACCTGCTGCGTCCCCATCCGGGGGCGCCCCCGACCGATGAGCAATCTCAGCGACACCCAGATCCTCGTCATCGAAGACGAACCCGACCTGCGCGCCGGCATCCAGCACAACCTCGAGCTCGAGGGGTTCAAGGTGCACACCGCCGCCGACGGCCGCGAAGGCCTGCGCAAGGCGCGCGACGGCCAGGCGGCGCTGATCCTGCTGGACCTGATGCTGCCCGGCATGCCCGGCCTCGAGGTGCTGCGCCACCTGCGCGAGATCGGCCGCGAGACGCCGGTGATCATCATCTCGGCGAAGGGCCAGGACCGCGACAAGGTGCAGGGACTCGAGCTCGGCGCCGACGACTACGTGACCAAGCCGTTCGGCCTGACCGAGCTGCTGGCGCGCATCCGCGCGGTGCTGCGGCGCACCCAGGCCGGCGCCAAGGCCGGCGTCGGCGAACGCCCGAGCACGGCCACGGTGATGAAGTTCCCGGGCCTCGTCGTCGACTGGAAGCGGTTCACCATCGTGCGCCACGGCGCCGAGACGCAACTGTCGCGCTACGAAGCCGAGATCCTGCGCATGCTGATCGAGCACCGCGGCGAGGTCGTCAGCCGCCAGGACCTGCTGCGCAAGGTCTGGGGCTACGTGCACCTGCCGACCACGCGCACGGTCGACAACCACATCGCTCGCCTGCGCAAGAAGCTCGAGGACGACGTCGAGAACCCGGTGCACGTGGTGACGGTGCACGGCCTCGGCTACCGCTTCGAGTCGCAGCTGTTGGAGGAGTCGTGACCAACGGGCGGCACGGCCTCGCGCGCACGCTCGGCGCGATCGCACTCGCGGCGGCATCGCTCGCGGCGCAGACGCCGAGCGGCGAAGCGTCGACGGCGCTGCACGCGGCGTGGCTGCGCGAGGTCATGGACCTCGACCCGGTCGGCGCCGCCAACGACTACGAACAGCTGGCGAAGACCACGCGCGCCACCGAGCCGGAGCGCTGGCTTGCCGTTGCCCGGCTGGTCGAACTGCGGCGCTTCGGCATCGCCCCCGGCGCGATGCTCGACACCGCCGAGGCGCCGGCAGCCGTGCGCACGGCGCTGGCCAACCTGCCGCAACTGCCGGACGAAGCGCTGCTGCCGCGCTTGTGCCTCGATCCCGCCGACGTGCTGCAGGCGCTCGGCACCGAGCAGGGCCGCATGCCGCCGCTGCGCGCGGCCTCGTCGGCGGTGCTCGACTGGGTGCGCAGCCAGCTCGGCCCGACCCCGCGCAGCTCGCGCATCCGCACCGACCGTTCGCGCGCCGAACGCATCTACGCCGTCGACGTGCTGCTGCGCGAACTCGAAGGCCGCCAGCACCAGGCCGCGAACCTGCGCACGCTCTATTTCACCGACTGGAAGGCGCCGGTCGTGCGCGTGCCGGCGAAGGAAGCGATGGTGACGGTGCAGGCGAACCTCGAAGCGTGGCTCGCCGAGAAGGAGGTCAGCCAGTACCAGCAGTCGCTGCTGGTGCGGCTGCGCGACGCACTGGTGCTGCGCGCCAACATCGACCCGGTGTCGGCGATCGAGTTGCTGCAGCGCATCCCGCTGTATGCGGAGCGACTGTTGGCGCATCCCGGTGCGACTGCGCCCAGCGGTGGCATCCCCAGCAGTGGCATCCCCAGCAGTGGCATCCCCAGCAGTGGCATCCCCAGCGGCGGCCAGGGTCAGGGGACGAATCCCCAAGGTGGCACGTCGCCACAAGGCAGCACGCCGAACGGCGGCCAGCCGCGCTGAGCGCGCGGCAACGAGGGGCAGCAACAGCCGGGATCGCGATCACGCCATCGCGATCAACCGCATTGCGATCACTCGTCCGCGATCACTTGTCCGACTGCGGGACCATCTCGCCGCTCTCGGCGTCGGTGCCCTTCTTCGGCGCGGCCCACTTGTCGAACCAGGTGCCCTGGTAGATGTCGAGCGGCTTGACCTCGGGGCCCGACGGCGGGATCAGTTCGGCGGCGCCATAGAGCGCGCACAGCGGCAGGTCGACGAGGTGGACGATGCCGTAGATGCCGTGCTCGAGCGCGTGGTAGGCGAACGTGAACGGGAACGCGAGCACCTGCACCGCACCGCCGCTCTTCATGCCGGTGCGCACGTTCATCGACGAGTTGTAGCCGTCGGTCGCACCACCGTAGACCATCAGCACCGGGGTGCCGACGCCGAGGAACAGGTCCTTGCCGGCGCGATTCAGCGTCCCGCAGGACGTCAGGGTCGTGGCGAGCAGGGCAGAGAGGGAGAGAAGGACGTTGCGAGCGTTCACTCTGGGTACCTCGGTCGGGACCGCGCTGCAGGTTGCGGGAGTCGCCTGGCAGCGGGAGCTTGGATTCGAAAGGGGCTGTCCGCGGCGCAGATGCAAGCGCGCGCGGGCACGGCCCACAAGCCCGCGGCGAAGAAAAGCCCGCGCCATGGCGACGAACTCGCACGCAGAACCGCGACGGCGCTCGCTATAGTCCGGCGCCGGCCGCGCCGAAGAACATGCCACGCGGCGAGCGGGATCCCCCTCCGCGTGCGACACGCCCCCATGACTCGCTGCTCCGGCCCACGCATCTGGCTCGCGACCCCGTTCGCCTGGTTCCTGGCGACGGCCGCCGCACCGGCGCAGGCCCCGAGCGCGGCACCGGACGCGGCCCGGCCGGCGGTCGGGGCGACGGCGACCGGAGCGACGGGGGCCGGGGCGACGGGGGCCAAGGCCCAACCGCCCGCAGACGGCAAGCAGGAACCGAAGGCCGGCAGCCAGACCACCGGTGGGGCGCGGCCGGCGACGCCGAAGACCACCGAGCGCAACTACCGCGGCCCGTACGACGCCGGCACCTGCCGCGACCTGTTCCGCGCCTGCGACCAGGACGCCGACGACCGCCTCGACGTGTTCGAAGCCAGCGGTGCCCTGGACGGCCTGCGCGATGCGCGCGACGTCGACGGATTCGCCCGGCTCGACACCGACCGCGACGGCTTCGTCACCTGGGTCGAGTTCGACGCCAACTTCCGCCGTTCGCTGCAGCGCCAGGGCTCGTTCCGGGTGCGCACCAGCCGCCCGCTCGGCGGCGACAGCCGTGGCAACAGCGAACTGCAGCAGTTCCTGCGCCTCTACGACGCCGACCGCGACGGTGCGCTCGATCCGGCCGAGGTCGAACAGCTGCTGCGCCTCGGCATCCTGCCGCAGGGCCTCGGCGCCCGGCTGAAGACCCTGGACCACGACGGATCCGGCCGGTTGGAAGAGGCTGAGCTGGCGCCATGGTTCGAGCAGCTCCCCCGGCCGCAGCGCGGCGCGCCGGAACGTCCGGGCGCCGGCAGCCTGCTGCCGCCGCCGTGGAACGTCTGCGACGCCGACAAGGACAACACGGTCGCACTCGACGAGCTGGCGCTGGCCCTGCGCAAGCTCGACCCGTCGCTGCAGCGCTGGGTGGCGCAGCTGCTGGCGAAGCTCGACAAGAACGGCGACGGCCAGCTGCAGCCGGCCGAATTGCCGGCACCGCCGCCGCCGGCGGGCGCGGTGAACCCGCCGCCGCCGTTGCCGAAGGAAAGCACTCTGCGCTAAGACGGACGGGTGCACCCCCGTTCGCCCGGCCGCTTCAGCGGCCCCGTGTTGTTCTCGCTGTTGGCGCTGCTGGCCTTCGTCGTCCCCGCCCGCGCCCAGGACCTGCTGCCGCGCGAACGTGAGGCGCTGCGCCTGCACGCTGCCGGCGACTACCGCACCGCCGCCAAGACCTTGCTGCAGCAGGCCGGCGAAGTCGCCGCCAGCGCCGACGGCACCGCCGACGACTGCGCGCGCGTCGAAGCGTGGGCCGCACTCGCCGCCGAGTGGATCGAAGGCGAAGGCCACGACGCCGGCATGCAGGCGCTGGGAGCCCTGCAGCAGTCGCCGCTGGCGCGCCGCAACCCGCTGCTCGCCGACCGCCTCGCGGTCGCCGAACTGCATGCGCGCGCCGGACACCCGTCGCTGCACGGCTCGACGCTGCCGCAGCAGCTCGGCCTGCTGCGCACGTTCTGGTTGATCGGCCCGTTCGCCAACGAACGCGGCGCCGGCTACCGCGAGCCGCTGCCGCCCGAACGCGGCTTCGACCTCGCCGCCGAACTGCCCGGCAAGCGCCGCACGGTGCGCTGGCGCCAGTTGCCCGAGCTCGCCGCTGCCGGTGTGCTGTCGCTCGACACCGTCGTCCACCCGCGCGAACAGACGCTCGCCTACCTTGCAACCGCACTGGTCGCCGCCGCCGACACCGACGCTGTGCTCGAGTTCGGTTCGACCGGCAGCGTGCGCGTGTTCTGCAACGGCGCCGAGGTGTTTGCGCGCGACGTCGAACGGCCGCTGGCCTACGACCAGGACGCGGTGGTGCTGCCGCTGCAGAAGGGCAGGAACCTGCTGCTGCTGAAGGTCTGCCACCAGGAAGGTGCGCAGTTCGCGTTCACTGGCCGCGTGCGCTGGCTGTCGCCGACCGCGGCCATCACCGTCGCCGGATCACGCGACGACCTGCTGGCCGCCGCGCAGACGAAGCCGGTCGAACGCGCTGCCGACGCCAAGGTGCCGACCGTCGACCTCGGCGCGCGCAGCCACTGGCCGATCGACACGACGCGCGGCGCCGACGCACTGCGCCTCGCCTGGGTGTGGACCGTGCGCAGCGCCGACGGCGACCGCGATCGCCGCGACCAGCTCGCCGCCAGCGCCGCCGTGCGCGAACTGCCCGACGTGCCGATGGCGCACCTGCTGCTCGCGCGCACGCTGCAGCGGCACGGCCGCAGCGCCGCCGACCAGGACGACAACGACCGCCGCCGCGCGCTCGAGCAGGCGCTGCAGCTCGATCCGCAGCACGTGGTCGCGCATGTGCACCTCGGCGAACTGCTGCTGGCCGGCAGCCGCATGTGGCCCGCGGCGCAGCAACACGCCGATGCCGCGCTGCAGGTGGCGAAGGACCACCCGGGCGCCCTGCTGCTGCGCGCGCGCGCGCTGTCGGCCGGCCGTTCGAACCGCCTCGCCGAGATCGAACTGGCCGCTGCCGCCCAGCGGCCGAGTGCCGGTGCCGCGGTGCGTGCCGCCGCCACGCGCCGACTGCGCGACGACGATCCGCGGGCGGCGACCGCCTTGTGGCGTTCGCTGGCCGCACACAGCACCGACCCGGACGTGATCGCTGGCACCGCCGCGCAGGAAGCGCGCACCGGCGACTACGACGGCGCGCTGCAGCGTCTGCGTACCGCCTTGCAGCAGGATCCGCTGGCGGTCGGTGTGCGCCGGCAGCTGGTGCGCCTGCTGCGCGCGCGCGACCAGCATCGCCAGGCGCTGGCGCTGCTCGAGCCGTGGCTGCAGATCGCGCCGGACGACGTCGACGCACTCGCCGAAGCGGCGGCATGCTGGCGCCAGCTCGCCGACCAGGACCCCGATGCGAAGGAACGCCAGCTGGCGCTGCTGCGCGAGCTGCTGCAGATCGAGCCGAACCGGCGCGACGACGAACGCTACGTCGAGTTCTTGGCCGCGGCGCTGCGCCCCGGCGACGACGGCGCCGCGTTCCAGAAGCCGTTCCAGCTCGACGCTGCGGCGCTGGTCGCGAAGGACCCGGGCCCGCCCGAGGACGCCAAGACCGCGAACGACCCGCTGCACTGGCTGCTGCGGCAGACGGTCGTGCGCGCCAACGGCAACGGCACGACCAACACCTACCACCACTGGATCGTGCGCGTGCTGACGCCGGACGGTGCCGGCATGCTGACCACGTTCCACGTGCCGGCCTACCAGGGCGAACAACGCGCGCGCATGCTGGCCTGCACGGTGTTCCGCCGCGACGGCACGGTGCAGCGCCCGCCACTGCAAGGCGCCTCGGTGCGACTGCCGGACCTGCAGCCCGGCGACACCGTGTCGCTGGAAGGCCGCGTCGACGACGTGGCGCCGACGTTCTTCGGCGACTACTTCGGCCTCGTGCACACGTTCGGCAGCCCCGAAGGCTCGCCGGTGCGCAGCGAAGAACTGGTCGTGCTGGCGGCGAAGGGCCGCGACTACCGGCTGCAGGAACTGCACGGCGCGCCGGCGGCCGAAGCGACGGTGCTGGCCGACGGCACCCAGCAGTGGCGCTGGCAGATGCGCGAGCTGCCGCGCGACAAGCCGGAGCCGCGCCGGCCGCAGAAGCGCGAGTTCGAGCCGCTGGTGCGCATCACCACCTACCGCGACTGGGACCACTTCGCCGCCTGGTGGTGGAACCTGATCAAGCCGCAGCTCGAGGTGACGCCGGCGATGCGACAGACGGTGGCGAAGCTGTGCGATGGCCTCGACGACCCCGAAGCCAAGGTGCGCGCGATCTACCACTTCGTCACCACCGACGTGCGCTACGAAGCGTGGGAATTCGGCGTGCACGGCTACAAGCCGTACGCGACGTCGATCATCCACGACCGGCGCCACGGCGACTGCAAGGACAAGGCGCTGCTGCTGTGTGCGCTGCTCGGCGAGATCGGCGTGCCATGCCGGCCGGTGCTGATCTTCGCCGACCCGATGCGCACCAACGACGACCTCGCCCTGCCGATGGTGCAGCACTTCAACCACTGCATCGCGTGGCTGCCGCCGCACGAAGGTCGCCCCGGGCGCTTCCTCGACGGCACTGCGACCTGGCACCCCACCGACACGCTGCCCGACATGGACCAAGGGGCCGCGGTGCTCGTCGTCGATGCCGGCAAGGCCGAACTGCGGCCGGTGCCTTGGACGACGCCCACCGCGAACCTCGCCGCCGAAGAGTTCACGATCGAGCTCGGGGCCGACGGCAAGGCTTCGCTGCGCCACCGCCAGCAACCGCGCGGCAACGCCGCCGTCGAACTGCGCGCGATGCTCGCCACTGAACCGGCGCGCCGGCGCGAAGTCGTCGAACGGTCGCTGACCGAGACCATCGGCAAGGTCACGCTGCGCGACCTGCAGACCGGGGCCGGCACCGGACCCGAAGATCCCGTCGAGCTGACCGTCGACGCCACGCTGGACGAACTCGGCCAGCGCACCGCGACCTCGTGGCAGCTGCCGAGCACGTTCGCCGACACGCCACTGCTGGGGCTCACCGCCGAGGCCGAACGGCACGCGCCGCTCCTGCTCGGGGTTCCGATCGGAGAATCGACCAAGGTGCGCTATGTGCTGCCGCCGTCGTGGCGCGCGGGCGAACTGCCGCCGGCAGTGACGCAGCAGGCACCGTTCGGATCGTTCACGATGCGCTGGCACCTCGACGGCAGCGCCATCGTCGTCGAACGCGAACTGCAACTGGCGCGCGCGCGCATCGAGCCGCGCGAACACGCCGCGTTCCGCGACTTCGTCGCCGCGATCAAGACCGCCGACAGCCAGCTCGTGCTGCTGCAGAAGGAGGCTGGCCGATGACCCGTGTCCAACCGTGCCTGGCCCTGGCCTGGCTGTTCGCCGCCGCCGCACCGCTGCGCGCCCAGGACGACGCCGCGCCCCTGGCGCGCGCGTTCGTGCAGGCCCAGGCCCCCGCCAGCGACGACCCCGATCGCGTGGCCCGCGACCTGGTCACCGCGGCGCTGCAACATCCGCGGTCGCCGATCGCCGGCTTCCTGGTCGCCGAAGCCGGCCGCCTGGTCGGCTCGCTGCAGGATCCCGGCGCCCTGGCCACGTTGCTCAGCGGCTCCGACGAACCGCGTCGGCACGGCCTGTGCGCGCAGGAACTCGCGATCCTGCGCTGGCGCCTCGCGCGGGCGATGGGCCAGGCGCCGGGCCGCTTCCCGACGTTCGGCCACGCCCGTGAACTGCTCGCGTGCGGGCCGTTCGGCGACGCCGGCGACGCGTTCGTCGGCGTCGCGCTGGCGCCGGAACTGGACTTCCCGACTGCCGGGTCCGAACTGCCCGGGCGCTTCGGCAAGGCCACGTGCCAGGTCGCGACCGGCCGCGGCGACAACCGCGCGATCGACCTCGCCACGCCACCCCGGTGGGCCCAGGGCTGCCACTACGGCCGCTGGTGCGTGATCGCCGAGGCCGAAGCCGACGGCTTCCTCGAGATCGAACACGACGGCGACCAGCAGGTGTTCGTCGACGGCGTCGAGGTGCTCCGACTCGAACGCTGGCAACGCACTGCGTCGTTCCGGCAGTTCGTCGGCGTGCGACTGCCTGCCGGCGGGCACGAAGTCGTGGTCAAGGCCGCGACCAATGGCCGCACCTGGGTCGCGATGCGCTTCGTCGACGCCGAAGGCCACGCGCTGGCCGGCGTCCGCCCGCACGGAACAGGGGCGCTGCCGCCCGGAGCGCGCGCGACGCGCACCGAAGCGACGTTCGTGACCGGCGAGACCATGCTGGCCAGGCTCGCCGCGGCGGCAGGCGCGAGCGACGAGCTGCGCATCGCCGCGGTGCTCGCCGCCCTGCGCGAAGGCAACGGCGATCGAGCCCTCGACCTCGCCGGGCCGCTGCGCGCGACCCCGCCGGCGGCCGGAGCCACCGCCCTGGCCTGGGCCCGCGTGCTGCGGCAGCTCGCCCTGCCCGACGAGCGCAAGAAGGCCGAGGCGCGCAAGCTCGAAGAAGGCGCCATCGCGGGGCTGCCGCCGGACCACCACACGGCGCGCCTCGCCCAGGCCGCCCTGCAGGAGGAACAGGACCGCCGCGAGGACGCGCTGCTGTTGCTCGCCGCGCATCCCGCCCCCGGCCCGGAGACGTTCGCGCGCCGCTGCGACCTGCTGCGCACGCTGAAGTTCTCCGGCCAACTGACCGCGACACTGCGGGCCTGGACCGTGGCGTGCCCGCGCGACAGCCGGCCGTGGGCCCAGCTCGCGACCGAGGCGCAGGCCACGCGGGCGACCGCGCTGCTGTTCGAACTGCGGCAGAAGTCGCTGGCCTTGCGGCCCGACCAGGCCGCGCTGGCGCAGACCACGTTCCGCGACGCGCTGGCCCTGCGTCGCTTCGACGACGCCGCGAAGTTGCTCGACCTCGCTGCCCCGGAGTTCGGCGATCCGCTCGGGTTGCCGCGCGCACGGCTCGAACTCGAACTGGCGAGGGCCCGCGGTGACCAGGCCGGGATCGCCGTCGCCCGGGAGAGAATCGCGCAGCACCCGGCCGCCGACGGCGACGTGCTGCGCGACCTGGCGGCCCAATGGCACGCCGACGGCAATGCTGCCAGCGCGCGCGCGGCCGTGGACGAGATCGGCGAGCGCGGGCTCGGCAAGCCCGCCGATGCCGCGTTCTCGCAAGCACTAGGCGGCAGCCCACCACCCATCGCGGAGCTGCTCGCATGCCGACACGACGGCAAGGCGCTCGCGGCGGCGTTCACCGCCGGTGAACGCGAACGCGGCGCGTCCACGACCCTGCTGGTCGACCAGAAGATCGTGGTGCTGGCCGCGGACGGCGGCGCCACGATCGAGACGCACCAGCTGCGCCGCATCAACGACCAGGCCGGCGTCGAGGGCTTCGGCGAGAAGCTCGGCCTCGGCCGCGTCGACGAAGTGCTGCTGGTGCGCACGCTGGCGACCGACGGCAGTGAGGCGATCCCGTCGCGCGTGGACGGCGACTACTCGCTGCAGAAGCTCGAACCGGGCGCGTTCGTCGAATGGCGCTACCGCGAACACCTCGCCACGCCGAACGCCGGTGAACTGGCGCACGAGCCGTTCGTGTTCGGCTCGGAGTCCGAGCCGACCGCACTCGCCGAGTTCGTCGTCGTGCTGCCGACCGGCCGCGGCGAGCTGCGCACGCGCGGCCTCGGCGAGCCGACCCGCACCGACAAGCTCGCCGACGGGCGGACCGTGGCGACGTTCGCGCGCCGCGACCTGCCGGCACTGCCGAAGGAGCAGTTCCTGCCGTCGTTGCTCGACCTGCTGCCGGTCGCCGAGGTCGGCGAAGACAGCCAGCCGTGGCCGGAGCTGCGCAACCAGAGGGTCCAGCTCGGCCGCCGCACGCGACTCGTGCAAGACCTGCGCGACGCCGCCATGGAGGCCGTCGGCACGGCGACCGCACCACGCGCGCAGGCCGAGGCGATCTGGGCCTACTGCCAGGAACAAGTCGAAGACGGCAACGCCGACTCGGCGCTGGAGACCTTGCTGCGCAAGAAGGGCAGCCGCTTCCTGCTCGCCGTGGCCCTGCTGCGCGCGGCCGGCTTGCAGGTGGTGCCGTTCGGCTGTCCGGCCGAGGCTACCGAACTCGGCGGTGGAACGTCGTCGTTGTTCGCCGACGTGGCCGCGGTGCACCTGCCGGGCGCAGCCCTGTTGCTGCCCGACGGGACGCGACTGGCGATGTTCGTCGACACGCCGCGCCACTGGCCTCTGGGTCAGGTGCCCGCGTCGCGCAGCCGCCAGAAGGCCGTGCTCGCCTTCGACGATCGTTTCGAACCGTGGGTGCTGCCCGCGTCCGCAGGCCATGCCCAGGGCATCACCGTGCGCGGCACCGCGACCCTGCGCGGCAAGGACCTCGTGCTGGCGGCGACCGCCGAACTCGGCGACGTGCCGGGCTTCGCGCTGGCCGAACGGTTCCGGCAGATGAAGGAGTCGATCCAGAAGCAGGCGGCGCGCCAGATCGCGCAGCAACTGTTCGCCGGCTTCCGCGTCGAGGAAGCGCGCATCGACACACCGAAGGGCAGTCCGCTGCGCATCGTCGCGACCGTGAAGCGATCGGGCGTGCAACGCAACGGCGACCGACACGTGGTGCCGTTGCCGCTGCCGCAGCAGAAGTACGTGAGCACGTTCGGCGACCGCGCCGAACGCACGATGCCGTGGCATCTGCCGACCGACCTCGCCACCGACTGGTCGATCGAGTTCGATCCTGGCGCCGACCTGCGCCTCGTGCAGGTGCCGGCGTCGGTGTCGCTGTCGTTCGCGCCGCTGCAGTTCGACCAGCGCCTGACGGTGCAAGACGGCAAGGTGCGCTGCGAGCGCACGGTGCACATCGGTGCGGCGACGCGCCCGGCATCCGTGTTCGGCGATTGGCTGCGCACGCTCGGCGCCGCCGACCGCGCCGAAGCGGCGACGATGGAACTGCTCGACCGTGCGAAGTGATCGGTGCGGCCACGCCGCGGTCAGGGCCGCGGCGTCCTGGCCGCCGGTTCGTCGCCGGCGGCGGGATCCCAGCCGCGGCCGGTGATCAGCCGCGCACCGCGGCCGAACGACAGGTAGTTCCAGGCCCAGCCGATCATCACCACGAGCCGGTTGCGGAAGCCGATCAGGTAGGCGATGTGGATCACCCACCACACCAGCCACGCGAAGTAGCCCGAGAACCGCAACCGCCCGACCTGCCCGACCGCCTTGGCGCGCCCGATCGTGGCCAGCGAGCCTTTGTCGAAGTAGCGGAACGGCCGCGTCGGCCGGCCCGCCGCCAACGCTGCGATGTTGCGGGCCGCGGCGCGGCCCGACTGGATCGCCGCCGGCGCGACACCGGGCACGGGTTTGCCGTCCTGGACCACGCTCATCAGGTCGCCGACGACGAACACGTTCGGGTGGCCCGGCACGCTCAGGTCCGGTTGCACCGACACGCGGCCAGCCCGATCGAGCGGCACGCCGAGTGCTCGGCCGAGCGGTGAACCCGCAACCCCGGCCGCCCACAACACCGTGCGCGCGAAGACGTGCTCTTCGCCGAGCCAGACGCCGGTCGCGTCGATCCTGGTCACCCGCGCACCGAGCCGCACTTCGACCCCCAGGTGCTCGAGCTGGGCCTTCGCCTTCGCCGACAGCGTCGCGTGGTACGGCGGCAGCACGCGGTCCGCGGCTTCCACCAACACGACCCGCAGCGTGCGCGGATCGAACGAACGGAAGTCCTTCGCCACGGTGAGCCGGCCGATCTCCATCAAGGCACCGGCGAGTTCGACGCCGGTCGGCCCGGCCCCGACGACCACGAACGTCAACGACGCCCGCAGCTGCTCCGGATCGGGTTGCCGTTCCGCCGCTTCGAACGCCGACAACACGCGCCGCCGGATCTCCAGCGCGTCCTCGATCGTCTTCAGGCCGGGCGCCCAGTTCGCCCAGGCGTCGTTGCCGAAGTAGCTGTGCGAAGCTCCCGTCGCGAGCAGCAGGTAGTCGTAGGACAGCTCGCCGTCGGCGAGGTGCACGACGCGTTGCGCCAGGTCGATGCCGTCGACCCGCGCCAGGATCGTGCGCGTGTTCGCCTGGTGGCGCAGCACCGCCCGGATCGGGTAGGCGATGTCGCCCGGATTGAGCGCCGCGGTCGCGACCTGGTACAGCAGCGGCTGGAACAGGTGGTGGTTGCGCCGGTCGACCACCGTCACCCGCACGGGCGCACGGCGCAAGGCGCGCGCCGCAGTCAGGCCAGCGAAGCCCCCTCCGACGATCACGACGTGCGGCACCTTGGCAGGAACTCGGGAAGTCATGGCATCGGTCTCCAGGATCGGGAACGCCACATCGTCACAGCTGCATCTCGTCCTGGCGAGCAATGCCCGGAACGCGTACGAACTTCACCGCATGCGCGCCTTGGCCGTTCCGTTCCTGCTGTTCAGCCAGACCCTGACCGCGCAAGTCGCCGCGCCACAGACGGTGCCCGAACAGACCGGCCACACGGCCACGTCGACGGCGGCACAGGTCGAACGGTTCCTCGACGGCTGCGTCAAGCTGCCGCACGGCGATCGCCTCACGGTGTCGGTCGCCGGCAAGAGCCACGAAGGGCGCGCGCAACTGCTGGTGAAGCTGGCCTTGCCGAATCCCGCGACCCCGCCGCCGCTGCGCATGCTGGTGATCGCCAACATCCACGCCGGTGAAACCGAGGGCAAGGAAGCGCTGCAGATGCTGGCCCGCGAGGTCGCGCAGGGTCAGCACACCGAACTGCTGCAGACGTGCACGGTGTGGTTCGTGCCGATCCACAACGTCGACGGCAACGAGAAGCTCGGGCCGAAGAACCGCGAGGGCCAGAACGGTCCGGACACGGTCGGCGTGCGGGCGCAGGCGCAAGGCCTCGACCTCAACCGCGACTTCGTCAAGGCCGACGCCGTCGAGACCAGGAACCTGCTGGCGCTGTTCCGATCCATCGACCCGCACCTGTTCGTCGACCTGCACACGACCAACGGTTCGGCGCACGGCTACCACCTGACCTACGCGCCGTGCCTGTCGCCCAACCAGGACCCCGGACTGGCTCGCCTGTCGCGCCGGCTGCTCGACGAAGCCACTGCTGCGATGCAGCAGGAGCACGGCTTCCGCACCTTCGACTACGGCAACTTCGAGACCAGGGACTGGGACGGCAGCGGCGCGCCCGAATCGCCGAACGGCGTGCGCGGCTGGTACACCTACGACCATCGCGCGCGCTACGGCATCAACTACTTCGGCCTGCGCAACCGGCTCGCGGTGCTGAGCGAGGCCTACAGCTACGACGACTTCGCCACCCGCATCGCCTCGACGCGTGCGTTCGTGCTGACGTTGCTGCGCCGGCTGTGCGCACTGCAGGCCGAGGTGCAGGCCACGACCGCGGCGGCGGACGCCCGCCTTCTCGCCCCGGGCCCGGTGTGGTTCGGTCACGACACGGCGTTCGCGCCGGTGGAGACGCTCGACGTGCTGGTCGGCGAGATCGAACGCGTCGACGGCAAGGACGGGGCCCCGATGCGCTACGTGCGCAAGGGCGAGCCGAAGACGGAGTCGATGCCGGTGGCGCGTGCGTTCCGGGCGCGCAGCCAGCGGAGCTTGCCGGCCGCGTGGGCGATCCCGGCCCCGACGCCGGAAGTGGTCGCGAAGCTGCAGCAGCACGGTGTGCAGTTCACCGCGGTCGAGGCCGCGCGCAAGGTCGACGCGCAGCGTTTCGCCGTGACCGGCAGGAAGAAGCCGAAGCGGCCCTACCAGGGCCATCAGGAGCTGGTGCTGCAGGGCGAATGGACCGCAGCCGCGACCGTCGAACTGCCGCTCGGCACGATCGTGGTTCCCGCGGCGCAACCGCTCGGCCGCGTGGCCGCGACGTTGCTCGAGCCCGAGAGCGAAGACTCGATGTCGACCTGGAACTTCTTCGAAGCCGCGACCGGCGACCACTACCCGGTGCTGCGCCTGCTCGACCGCTGATTCCAGTGCGGCACGGCGAGTGGCCGATGGCATGGCGGCATGCGCGCCCCGCTGCTGCCGATCGCCGTCCTCGCCGCCGTCGCCGGCATCGCCGTCGTCGCCGCGACCGCGACGAACCGGCCCACGGCGGCACCGGGGGTCCCGCGCGTCGGCGTCTCCGCCCCAGAACTCGACGCGATGCTCGCCGCCCCCGCCACGGCCGAGGCGGAAACCAAGGGGACGTTCGTCGACGAACACGGCGAGCTCGTTCCGGTGAAGCTCGGCCGCCGCGGGTTCAGCAGCTGGCATCGCGGCGACGCCAAACCGTCGCTGCGGATCGAACAAGCCGCCCGCAGGTCCCCACTGCGCCCGCGCCACGTCGAACTGTCGCGGCCCGAGGACCCGCTGGCGCTCGCGAACCTGCTGCCCGACCGGCTGCTGGCCCGACTCGGCCTGCCGCACGCGGGCACCGAAGCCGTCGAACTGCTGCTCGACGGCGACAGCCACGGCGTCTACCTCCGGTCGCTGCGACCCGGCGACGACCTGGCAACGGCGTGCGCCTTGCCGCGCGGTACTTTCTGGAAGGGCGATGCCCTCGGCGAGCGCCGGCACGAGGATCTGTGGGCCGACCCGACCGCGTGGCGCGACAGCGGCCGCACGACGGAACGCAGCCGGGCCAGGCTCGCCGAACTGCTGGCGTTGCTGCGCGCACCGGCGTCGGCCGACAACCAGGAGCGGCTCGCGGGCATCGTCGATCTCGACGCCACGGCGCGCACCTTCGCGGTGCAGGCGCTCGTGGCCTCCAACCACGCCGATCGGGCACACAACCACGTCTGGTACTTCGATCCCACCCGCGACACGTTCGTGCCGCTGTTGTGGGACGCAAACGCGTTCGGCATGCACGCCGAACCGGACCTGCCGGTCGACCTCGCCCGGCATCCCCTCGGCGAACGGCTGTTGTGCGATCCGCCTTTTCTCGCGCGCCGCGATGCCGCGCTGCACGCGTTGTTGCTCGGCCACGGCAGTCCCGAACGACTCGTCGACGCCGCGCGGCGACAGCTCGCGGCACTGCAGCCGGTGCTCGCGCACGATCCGGAGATCGTGCGGCTGGTGCTGCGACACGGCGAGTTCCGTGCGCAGCGCGTCGCCACGAACGACCTCGACGACGAACTCGACGCGTTCACGGTCTTCGTGCAGTCCCGCGCCCGGTTCCTGCGTGCGTGGCTCGCCGATGCGCGGGTCGCCGTCGAGGCCGACACTGCGGCGGGACATACGCGCGTGACGGTGTTCGGCAACGTCGCAGTCCAAGTCGCGCGCCGCGACGGTACCGCGGTCGTCGGTGCCGATGGACGGACCGTGGCGCAGCTCTGGCCCGGCCGCAGCGCCGAACGCTTCGCGGCGCCACAACGTGCGGACCAGGACGGCAAGGGCGTCGCGGCACCCCACGCCCGTCCGGCGCCGTTGGTCTACCGGCTGCGCGGCACACCTGCCGAGTTCGTCTTCCACGATGCGATCGCCGGCACGCCGGTGCAGCCATCGCCGCCGCCGGCGAGCGCAGCCACGTGCAGCATCCACCCGTGGGCACGGCCCGCCGTTCCGACCACGCGGACCTTCGGCCCGGGCACGGTGGAGGTGAGCGACTCGGTCGCGTTCGCCGCAGCGACCGCGGTGACGGTCGTGCCGGGCACCCGCGTCGAGTTCGCACCCGGCGCGTGCTGGCACGTGCGTGGCACGTTCCATGCGATCGGCACCGCCGACGCACCGATCGAACTCGTGGCGTCCGGCGGCGGCGCACCGCTGCGCTGCTGCGGCGACGTACGGATCGCGCACGTGCGCCTGCACGGCCCCAATGCACCTTTGCTCGCGTTGCACGGCAGTTCGGCCGAGCTGGAACAAGTCACCGTGCACGGCGCCGCCGGCAACGGGCTGGAGATCGAAGGTGGCACCGTGACCGCCCACGACCTCGCCGTGTCGCTGTGCCGCGGCCACGGCCTTTGCGCTGGAAGCTCCGCGCAGGTGCACGCGACCGCGTCGCGGTTCGCGTTCAACGACCACGGCGTCTTTGCGCGCGATGCCGCGGCCGTGACCCTGCAAGCCGGTGAACTGGTCGGGAACATGGTCGGCGCATTCGCCGAAGGCTCCCCTGCCCCAGCGGTCGGCGGCACGATCGGACTCGAACGGGTCACCTGCCGCGACAACGGCCGGCTCGATGCGGATGCCAGCGGCGACGGTGACGTTCGCCTCGTCGCCACCACCGCGCGAGTCGGAGCCAACCTCGCCGCACCACGCCGCTGAGCGACGCGGTCAGCGCGGGAACGCCTCGGGCAAGCCGCCGTCGACCGGCAGCACGGCGCCGGTGGTCGGCGTACGACCACAGGCGAAGAACAACACGGCCTCGCCGATGTGCCGCGGCAACACGGTGGCCTTCAGCAGCGAGCGCTGCCGGTAGAACTCGCGCAGCCCCTTCTGGTCGAGTCCGCGCGCGGCCATGCGCTGCGGCCCCACCTCCTGCCACAACTGGCTCGGCACGTCGTCGTCGCCGAACACCGCATCGGCGTTCACCGCGTTCACGCGCACGCCGAACTCGGCGAGTTCCAGCGCGGCGATGCGCATCAGCTGCAGCGCCGCCGCCTTGCTCGCCGAATACGCGCCGAATCCAGCCCCCGGGGCGAACGTATTCTTGCTGGCCTGCACCACGACGCTGCCACCGGTGCCCTGGATGCGGAACACCCGGGCCGCCTCCTTCAGCACCAGCATCGTGCCGGTCGCGTTGACCGTCTGCACCCGCGCGAAACGTTCGGGATCCATCGCTTCGAGCGTGCTCACGTGCGCGATCCCGGCGTTGGGCACCACGACGTCGACGCCGCCGAACGTGGCGCACACGTCGGCGAACAACCGGGCCACCGAAGCCGCGTCGGCCACGTCGGCCGTGCCCACGCATAGGCGCGCGCCGTGCCGGCGCAGCCGTTCGGCCACGACTTGCAACCGCGGCCCGTCGACGTCGGTCGCGAACACGCAGGCCCCCGCCTCCAGCAGCACCTCGACGATGCCGGCCCCGATCGCGCCGGCGGCACCGGTGACCAGCGCCACCTGGCCGGCGAGGGCCGGAGCCGCCTGCGTGCCGAGCTTCGCCAGCTCCAGCGGCCAGTATTCCATCGCCGCGAGTTCGCCGTCGGCCAACGGCACGTAGCGGCCGAGCGCGTGCGCCTGCGCCTTCACCACCAGCGTGTGCTCGGCGATGTCGGCGGCGATACGGGCGGCCGACTGCGTTTCGGCGAGGGCCACGAGCCCCACACCGGCGACCACCGCGATGTTCGGCAACGGCCGCAGCATCGTCGGCGACAGCTGCCGGCAGTGCGCCTCGTAGTAGCGGGTGTACGCCGCCGACCAGGCCGCGACGGCTCGCCGGCACTGGCCCGGATCGAGCGCTTCCGCCTGCTGCAGGAACAGGTAGTGGCCCTTGGTCCGGATCACGTGGTCGGGCGTCACCGGGTTGGTGGCGCACAGCGGACCAGCCGATGCGTGCGCACTGAACGACGCCACCGCGTCGCCGATGCGCGCATGCGCCACGACGCGCCGCCACTGCGGCCCGAGCGGCGTCTCGACCGAGGTCGCCA
>JAEUHV010000340.1 GCA_016794485.1 Planctomycetota bacterium | reverse complement strand
AGCGGCGCCACGCCGCTGACCGGCACCGTCGACAACAGCGCGCAGCGCATGCGCGTCAGCTTCGCCTGCGCGAACGCGAACGAGTTCGGCGCCTCGTGTGGCCGCCTCGAATCCGCCCACAGCGGGTCGGGCGCACGCGGTTCGAACTTCCACTTCCTGGTGAACAACGCGACGCCGAACCTGGTGGCCTTCCTCAGCCTCGGCCTCAACAACGCCACGCCCTACCCGGTGAGCGTCAACTTCCTGGGCTGGACGAACTGCTTCGCCTGGCACGACGCCGACGTGCTGCTGACGATCCCGACCAACGCGTCGGGCGTCGGTGACTACACGCTGGCGGTCCCGAACAACCCGGCCCTCGACGGCGCCAAGGTGTTCGGAACGTGGCTCGGCCTCGACACCTCGGAACCGGGCGACCTCACCGTCTCCGGCTACACGCGGATGATCGTCGGCCTGAACCCGTGAGTTCAGCAGGCGGTGCCGCGACGCGGCACCGCCCGGCCACGCGCCAGCGGCGAAAGCGCCGGGGCGGGCAACTCGAGGTAGCCGGCCTCCAAGGCCGGCTCCTCGAACGCGGCGAGTTCGTCGTAGCACGCCCCGGGCAGGAACACGACATCGCCGAGCAACAAGGCCCCTCGCGCCGGCGCCAGTTCGGGATCGTCGAACGCGGCCCGCAAGGCCCGGCGCAGCGCGGCCCGCAACCCGGGCGACGAACGGCGCGACGTCACGAACGGCGGCGCCAACGCCGGCTGGGTGCAGGCGATCGGACGCAGGCCGCGCACGGCCGCAGGTCGAACTCGACGCAGCAAGGCCAGCACCACCGCATCGATTCCGGCGACATCGGCCGCTCCGTCCTGCACCGCAGCCAGGCTGTCGGTGTGCGAGCCCGTCTCCTCGACCGCCGCGAAGAAGCGGCCGTCGCGCGCCAGTGGCGCCAGCAACGGCCGCAGGGCGTTCGTGCCCGAGTGCGAGGTCGCCTGGTTGATCGCCAGCCGGCCACCACGCAGCGCCTCGAGCGAACGGAACGGCCGATCGGCGCGCACCACGACGATGCTGCGGTAGCGCGGCCCCTCACAACCTTCGGCGAAGTAGCACGGGGTCGCGATCGGCTCGAGGTCGGGGGCGCTGTCGTAGAGCACGTCGTAGCCGCACGCCTGGCTCAGCAGCAGGTCCGGATCGCGCCAGTGGTCGAGATACGACCCCTCGCGCATGAGCCCGTCCGGCACCCGGTCGATCCCGGACGCGCGCAAGTGCCGGGCGATGCCGCGCCACAGGGCATCGGTCGCCGGAACCAGTTCCGGCACGTCGTACCACGGCAGTTCGGCGATGCGCACGCGCGGACGATACGCGGGCCCGGCCGCCCGGCCAGCCCCGGCCTCCCGCGGCGGCTTCCGCCCGCCGGCGGGGTTCACTTCTTGGCGTCGATCACGACCAGCAGGTCCTGCGCCTTCACTGCCGCCTTGACGTCGGTGCAGAGTTCGCGCACCACGCCGGCACACGGCGCCCGCACGATGGTCTCCATCTTCATCGCCTCCAGGGTCAGCAGCGGCTCGCCTTCGGTGACCGCCTGTCCCTCGCGCACGTGCAGCACGATGACCCGACCAGGCATCGGGGCGCCGACGTCGCCCACCGCGGCCTGATCGGCGCGCCGCCGCTGTTCGCCTTCCTTGACCAGCGAACGATCGGCCACCACGACCTGGCGGTTCTGGCCGTTGAGCTTGCAGTACACCGTGACGTTGCCGTCCTCGTCGGGCTCGCTCTTCGCCTCGAGCGACACGACCAGCGTCTTGCCGGGTTCGAGTTCGACCCAGACCTCCTGGCCCATGTCGAGACCGTAGAAGTAGACCGGCGTCGGCAGCAGCGACACGTCGCCGCAGCGGTTCTGGAAGGCGAAGAACTCGTCCATCACGCGCGGGTAGAGCGCGTAGCTGATCACGTCGCGCGCGGCTGGCTCGCGGCCCGTCGCCCGCTCCACGTGCGCCTGGGCCTTCTGGAAGTCGAACGGCGCCATGCCGTCGCTCGGCCGGCCGTGCAGCACCGGCAGGCCCTTCAGCACCGCCGCGCGCAGGTCGTCGGGGAACCCGCCCGGCGGGTGGCCCAGGTAGCCCTGGAAGTACTGCACGACGCTCTGCGGGAAGTCGAGGCGGCGCGCCTCGAGCAGCACCTTCTGCTTCGTGGCGGCGGTCGACGCCTGCAGGTCGCCCTTCATCACCAGCAGGTCGTTCTGCACCAGGAAGATCGCGAAGTCACCGACCATCTTGCTCGACGGCGTGACCTTCGGGATGTCGCCGACCAGCTGGTTCACCACCGCGAACGCGTGGCGAACGTCGGCCCAGCGGTGCAGCAGGCCCAACGACGCGACCTGGGGCCGGAGGTTGCTGTACTGGCCGCCGGGGATCTCGTGGTAGTAGACCTCGCTGGTGCTGCTCTTCAGGCCGCATTCGAACGGCGCGTAGAACTCGCGCACCGCCTCCCAGTAGTCCGCGAGCGGCTGCATCACCTTGTTGGTCAGGCCGGTCTCGCGGGTGTTGCCGCGCAGCGCCGCGATCAGCGCGTTCATGCTCGGCTGCGACGTCAGCCCCGCCATGGGCGACAGCGCGGTGTCGACGATGTGCACGCCGCTGTCGATCGCCGCCATGTAGGTGGCGATGCCGTTGCCGGACGTGTCGTGCGTGTGCAGGTGGATCGGCAGCGACGTCACCGCCCGCAACCGGCTCACCAGCATGCGCGCCGCCTGCGGCCGCAGCAGTCCCGCCATGTCCTTGAGGCACAGGATGTGCGCCCCCATGCCCTCGATGCGGCGCGCCAGCTCGGCGTAGTACTCGAGTCCGTACTTGGTGCGGTTCGGGTTGTCGACGTCGCCGGTGTAGCACATCGCCACTTCGGCGATCTTGCCGGTCTTCAGCACACGCCGCACCGCGACCTCCATCGAGTCGAGGTCGTTCAGCGAGTCGAACACGCGGAACACGTCGATGCCGTGCTGCGCCGCGAGGTCGATGAACCCTTCGACGACGTTCTGCGGATAGCTCGTGTAGCCGACCGCGTTGGCGCCGCGCAGCAGCATCTGGTGCAGCACGTTGGGGATCGCCTTCTTGAGCTGCACCAGGCGGTCCCACGGATCCTCGTTGAGGAAGCGGTAGGCGACGTCGAACGTGGCCCCGCCCCACGACTCGAGCGAAAACAGCTGGTGCTGCAGGTGCGCGGTCGCGTTGGCGATCGCCAGCATGTCCCTGGTGCGCACGCGCGTCGCCAGCAGCGACTGGTGCGCGTCGCGCATCGTGGTGTCGGTCAGCAGCGGCTTCTTCTGCCGCTTGATCCACTCGACGACCTTGCCCGGCCCGCCTTCGGCCAGGATGTGCGCGGTGCCGGGCGGTGGCGCCCCCACCGGAACGACCGGCACCGGCGCCGCGACGCAGTTCGCCGGCGACAACCGCTGCTCCTTCCTGAAGGTCGGGTGGCCGTTCACCACCACGTCGGCGAGGTAGGCCAGCAGCTTGGTGGCCCGGTCCTTGCCGGGCTTGATGTCGAACAGCTCCGGCGTGTCGTCGAGAAAGCGCGTCCACGTCTCGCCGCGCGCGAAGCACGGGTGCGCCAGCACGTTCTGCAGGAAGGCGAGGTTGGTCTTCACGCCGCGGATGCGGAACTCGCGCAGCGCGCGCACGCCCTTCGTCGCCGCCTGCTGCAGCGTCGGACCGTAGGTGATCGACTTCACCAGCAGCGAGTCGTAGTGGCCCGAGACCACCGTGCCGGCGAGGCCATCGCCGCCGTCCAGGCGCAACCCGAACCCGCCCGGCGCCCGGTACGCGACGATCGTCCCGGTGTCGGGGAAGAAGTCGTTCTGCGGGTCCTCGGCGGTGATGCGGCACTGGATGGCGCAACCGCGCGGCACGATCGCGTCCTGCGTCGGGATCGCGACCTCGGCGCTGTCGAGGCGGTAGCCCTGTTCGATGCGGATCTGCGCCTGCACCAGGTCGATGCCGGTGATCTGCTCGGTCACGGTGTGTTCGACCTGCAGGCGCGGGTTGACCTCGATGAACCAGTGCTGCGCCCCGGCGACCAGGTACTCGAACGTGCCGGCGCTGTGGTAGCCGGCCGCCTTCGCCAGCTTCAGCGAATCGGCGAACAGGGCCGCGCGCACCTTCGGATCCAGGTTGGGTGCCGGAGCGATCTCGACGACCTTCTGGTGGCGCCGCTGCACCGAACAGTCGCGTTCGTGCAGGTGCACGACGTTGCCGTGCTGGTCGCCGAGCACCTGCACCTCGATGTGGCGCACGCGCGGCAGGTACTTCTCGACGAACACGACCGGGCTGCCGAACGCGGCCAGCGACTCGCTGCGCGCCTGGCGCAGGTACGGCACGAGGTCCTTGCGATCCTCGACGACGCGCATGCCGCGGCCACCGCCACCGTGCGCCGCCTTGAAGATCGTGGTGCCGTGCTGCGCGAAGAACGTCTCCGCGGCGGCGACCGCCTGCCCTTCGTCGAGCGGCAGTTCGCCGCCGGGCACGGTCGGGATGCCGAGGCGCTGGGCCTCGTTGCGCGCCAGCACCTTGTCGCCGAGTCCCGAGATCACTTCGGCGCGCGGGCCGAGGAAGGCGATGCCGGCGGTACGCACCGCGGCCGCGAACTGCGCGTTCTCGGACAGGAACCCGTAGCCCGGATGGATCGCGTCGACGTTCGCCTTCTTCGCCACCGCGATGATCTCGTCGCCGCCGAGATAGGCCGCCACCGGCAGCTTGCCACGGCCGATCAGGTAGCTCTCGTCGGCCTTGTAGCGGTGCTGGTTGGTCGCGTCCTCCTCGCTGAACACCGCCACGGTGCGCATGCCGAGTTCGGCCGCGGCGCGGAACACGCGGATCGCGATCTCGCCGCGGTTGGCGCACAGGATCTTCTGGAACGGACGGATCGAGGTCGTCATGGCACGAGCGAGGGGACACGGCGCCGACGAGGAATCGACGCTGCCGAGGTGAGTTCTTCGGCAACGCCCCGAACGCGACTGGACGGGTCTACGGCCCGGGTGCCGGCGGCGCGGCGGGCAGTCGGACCACGGTGCCCCACGGGCAGTCGAACGCCGTGTCGCCGACCAGAACCCACAACACCGGCACGGCGGGCGGCCTCACCGGCCAATCGCCGACGCCATCGGTGAAGTAGACGATGCCATCGACGTGTGCGCCACCGCGCAGCGCGAACAACGGCTGGAAGTCGGTGTCACCGCCGCCGGTGACCACCTCCGTGTGCAGGTCGCGGTGCACGCGATGCACGGCGGCATCGATCTCGACGATGGTCGGGTCGGCCCAGCGGGCCAGCCGCCGGATTTCGCGCAACGCGCGCGCCATCGCCGCTGCGTCCATGCTCGCCGAAGTGTCCAGCGCGACCAGCAACCGGGGGCGCGGCCGGCGCCGCACGCGGCCCGGCAGCTCGCCGAGGCGGTCGGGAAACGATGCCGTCGGCGAACTGGCGGATCTTCGCCAGCCTCGGGAACGTCGACAAGGCGCCCTGACGGGAAGCTGACACGCGCGGCGCCGACGAACGGCATGCTGGCGGCATGAAGTGCGTGCTCTTCCCGACGTTCGTGGCACTCGCCACCGCCGCCGCCGCGCCGGCCCAGGCTCGCGCGTTCGCCGCGACGGTCGGCGCCGGTCCGCTGGTCGCGCTGCGCACCAGTTCGCCGCTCGAGAACGGCAGCGCGACCGTGTGGTCGATCGCCGACGTCGAAGGCACCGGCAAGGCCGCCCCGTTCTGGCGCGGTCCGGGCAACTGCGACCTGCTCGCGCGGCTCGACCGCGACCACCTGCTGCTGGCCAGCTACGGTGAGCCTTACGCGTTGGTCGTCGTCGACCTCACCGCCGGCACCCACACGATCCTCGCCGACGGCGCCCCGCACGAGTTCGTGGCGCTGCACGGCGACCTCGTGCTGCATCTCGGCGACGGCCGAGTGCAGTCGCTCGATCCGTTCCCGTACGCGACGCCGTGGCGCGACCCGGCGCAACGCCGCCGGCTCGCCGAGATCCGCTGCGAACGCATCGCCATGGTCGCCGGCAACCTCGCGATCCTGGTCGGCGAAGGCGAACGCGAACTGCACTCCGTCAGCCTGACGGGCGGAACGACGCGCCGCTTGTGGACCGTGCCCGGCGGCGCCGACCACGTGAAGGTGAAGTTGTCACCGGCGGGCCAGCGCCTGGCGATCGGCGTGGTCGCGCGCGGCAAGGGCCTGCTCACCGTCGTCGACATCGCCACGGCCACGGTCGTGCACCAATGGGCCGACCTGCCGATCGACGTGTCGCCGCTGTCGAGCAACCGGCCGACGCTCGAAGTCGGCTGGCACGACGATGCCCATGTGGTCTGTTCGGAGACGCGACCGCGTTCGTTCACCTGGGTGCGCCGGCCGGTCGACGCGGACACCATCGTCGACGAACACGACTACGGCCCGATCGGCCTGTGGCACGATGCTCCGCCGGCACCGTCGGCGCCCGCGGTCGCGACCGCCGCCCCGCGGTTCCGCTGGGAACCGCTGGCGGAAGGCGGCAGCGCGCTGTGGCGCGAGGGCCGGAAGGAACCGCTGCGCCGCTTCGCCGAGAAGCAACTGCCGCACGGCACGTTGTCGTTCGCTCCGGACGGCAATGCGGTGATCCACTGCAACCGCGTCGAGGTCGGCCCGACGTTGCTTTGGCACGCCACCGCCGAAGCCGCGCGTCCCCTGGCCGAGGCCCCGGCCCACGCCGTCGCATGGCTGCCGGCAGCCGGATCCCCGGGTCCAGCCGTGCCGCGCTGACGACGCGGAAAAAACTGAAACTCCCGTCAGCGGCGCCGGGGACGTGCACACCGGAGCATCGCGCCGGTGACTTTCCTCGTGCCAGCCGCTATGTCGATTTCGTTCAGCCTGCGAATCTCGCCGACGCACGGGCTGCTCCGACCTTTCGCCCGCCCTCGCCCGCGGATGCCCCTGCGCCCATCCCACGAGCCAACGACGCCACTCGACACGGCTGCCTTCGACGCCGCGACCGAGTGCGAACTCGCCCGCGCCGCCCGCGCCGGCGAACCGGGGGCCCGCGACCGGCTGGTCGAGACCCTGGCGCGCCTCCCGGCGATGCTGCGCGGCAAGAACGCGAGGCTCGGCGGACTGCTGCGGCCAGCCGACCTGGACGACGCGCTGCAGAGTGCGATGTTGGCGGTCTGGCAGAAGCTGGACCGCTACGACGGGCGGGGGCCGCTGCTGCACTGGGCCTACGGCTTTGCGGTGGTCGAGCTGCGCCGCCTGGTCGAGCGACGTGGCCGTCGCCGCGAACAGGAGGCCCCGGAAGAGGTCGTCGCAAGTGCCCCCGAGCCACCCCGGCACGACCCGGAACTGGTCCAGCGGGCCGTGGCTTGCCTCGACGAAACCGACCGGCGGATCGTGACGATGAAGCACCACGACGAACTGACGTTCGACCAGATCGCGCCGGCGGTCGGCATGCCCACCAACACCGTGAAGACCCGCTACTACCGGGCCCTGGTACAGCTGCGGCACCGACTGGCCCCACACATCGCGGAGGAACGCGCATGAACCTCGACCGCAACCTCGCCGAACAGCGCCTCGCCGAAGTCGCCTGTGGCGACCTGGCCGAGGCCTCGCCCCAGTGGCGGGAAGTGGTGCGCACGTTCCCCGAGTTCGCGGCGCAGCTCGCCGAACTGCGTGAGGTGCAGCGCGACCTCGACTGGTCGACGGACGACGCCGGATCCCTCGCCGAGGCGGCGGCGGAACCGACCGTGCGCGATCGCGCCCTGCTGCGGGCAGCGCTGCCGGCATCGGCAGCACGGCGCTGGTGGCAGTGGCCACTGCTGGTCGCCGCGATGCTCGCGATCGGGCTGATCGTGCTGCCGATGCTGCGCTCCGAGACCGCCGACAACGGCATGCTGGGCAACAGCGGCGGCATCCGCGTCGAACAGCGCGGCGAACGCATCGTGCTGCACGACCTGCCGCAGGCCGAACCCGGAGAACTGTACGTGTTGACTCTGGAAGCGGACGGCACGACCCTCACGGCGTCGTTCCCGTCCTCTCCGATCGAGCTTCCCGAGGCATGGCAGGCAACATCCGCGCGCGCGCAGAAGGCCTCGATCAAGGTCGCCATCCGCGCCGGATCCTGGCGCGTCGCGCTGCGCTGACCTTCGCGGCAGCGCTCCTGGTTGCCGCAGCGGGCACGGCGCAGACCGCGAGCGAGCAGGAACTCGACGCGGCCGTCGCGGCGATCCGCGGCCTCAAGGACGAACAGCGCTTCGACGACGCCCACACCCGCTTCGCGGCCATCGTGGACCGCACCCCCGATCGCGGCATCGCCAGCGCGTGGTTGTTCTTCGAAGGAGCCGAAATCCGCCGGCGCCTGTTCGACTGGCAGCAGTCGATGGCCTGGCTCGACCGCACCGAAGCGGCCCTGGTCGACGTGCCCCCGAGCCCCGACCGCACGACGCTCGCCACGCTGGTCTCGATCGGTCGTGCCTCAGTCCAGATCGAACGCGGCCTGCCCGACCTCGCCCATGCGCACCTCCAGGCCGCGCAGGCGATGGCCCCCGCCGACGATCGCTTCTTGGGCAACCGCATCACCTGGCTCGAACTGCGCATGCACCGGGCCCTCGAACAGGGCCAGGCTGCGCGCGACTGCCTGCAGGGATTCGAAAGGAAGTTCGGGCCCGATGCGTTCCTTCGGCTCACGGCGGCGGTCGCGTTGATGCAGGATCCGCGGACGACGGCCGCCGAGCTGGCGCAGGTCGACGAGTGGATCGACGCGGCGCGCACCGCCGACCTCAGCGCCGACGAACGGAGCCTGGTGTCGACCCTGTACGTGCTGCGGCGCCTGGCGACGCGCGACCACGGCGCCGCGCGCAGCGAGCTCGACGCGGCGCTGCAGCGGCTGCCGGCCGGCGTGAACGAACGGCGGGTGTCGCTCGAAGCACTGGCCCTGCGGCTCGCCAACGACGCCGGCGATGCTCCAGAGCGCGTGCGCGATCGCCAGCTCCAGTTGCGCTCGACCTGGGACCAGCTGCTCGACAAGCTCGCCCACCAGCCCCCGGCCGCGATGGGGCTCGGCGCGATGTTCCCGCTCGAACGGCAACGGGCCCTCGCGGAGATGATCCGCTCGCACCTGCGGCACGATGGCGTCGATGGACCTCGCCTGGCCTTGCAGCTCGTACTCGACATCGGCACGTTGGGCTCGCTCGCCCGCACGCTGCAAGCCGGACCGTGCACCGTGGCGGACGTGCAACGCTCGCTCACGGGACCGGGCCGCGGGCTGCTGGTGTATGCGCCCGGTCCGGAACGCAGCTGGGCGTTCGTGGTCGACGCGCACGCGGTGCAGACGTTCGAACTGGGAGTGCGCACTTCGACGAT
>JAEUHV010000605.1 GCA_016794485.1 Planctomycetota bacterium | reverse complement strand
ACCGCAGCTGCACCAGCTTGTCGGCGTCTCGACTCAGCGGCAGCGTCGGCACGTGGCGCTCGATCACGGCGCCATCGGGTAGCGGGAAGACCCAGAACGGCACCATCTCGTTCGAGCTCGCAGCATGCTCGTCCGCCGCCGCCTGAAACGTCGAAATCCACGGATCCGAGAAGGCCGGAACAGCTCGTTCTCCGTAGGCACGCACCACGTTCTTGCGCACGGCGTGTCCCTTGTAGCGGTGCACGCGCCCCTCTCGCTGCTCGAGGTCAACAGGGTTCGAGGGCAGGTTCCAGTGCACGACGGCGTGGCAGTACCAGTGGAAGTCGAGGCCCTCCTGCCCCACCGACGTGCTCGCGAGCACGAACGGCCAGAACGGCGAGTTGAACGCCGAACGAACCAGTCCCGCTCGATCCCGATCCGAGGCGTCGTCGCCCTGCTGCTGCCCGAACCGGGCCGCGAAGCGGGCGCGCATGCGTTCGGCCTTGATGTCGACTCTCGAGGCCTTCGGCCGCATCCGGATGGTGTCCACACCGACCATGGCAGAACGCAGACCGATCGCCCGCGCCATCTCATCGGCAATCTCCTTCGCAGCGGCGACCACACCGGACGACGGGACTCCGAGGCCTTCGGCCGCCACGTGCACATACTCGTCGAGAACCGCCTGCAGGCAACCATCGACGGAGTACTCAAGCACCCGCAGCCAGTACGGCTCCGCGCCGTTCCAACCCCGCAGCATCGCGATGACCTCGGGAAAGTTGAACAGGTTGCGTAGCCGCCACGCCACCCGTCCAGCCGCCAGGCGCACCTCGACATCCCGACTGTGCTGCCAACCCAACACGCGCCCGAGCGCACGTAGTGCGGCGACAGCCGGGTTGGCGAGGCAAGCCTTGGCAAGCACATCAGCCAGGTCGGCCGGGGGGGCGCCGAGGCTGAGCCCGCCAGGACGCAGTGCATCGGCGACCAGGTCGCGGGCATGGCGCACGTGCTCGGCCCAGGCCGATTCGCCCTCACCATCCGAGGTCTCTGTCTCGGTCTCGGCCCCGGTCTTGCCGACATCGTCCCCTGCCCAGTGCTTGGCAAGATCCGGGTGCCACCAGAAGCACTTCGTGTCCGAGGCGTTCGCGAGCAGGTCCAGCAGGATCGGCGCCGCCCAGTACCACCTCTCATCGGGTTCTGTCCGACGGCTCCAGCGCGACTTTGCCTCAGCAAGGGTCACGTCGATCGATGCTCGGGCTTCGAGCAACATGCTCGCTGCTGTTCCGCCAGGTCGCCTGGCAGCGACTGGGTCGAATGCTCCCGCAAGGGCCAACGACGGGTAGATCAGCCCCAAAACCGGCATGCCCGTGAGCCGCTTGTCCGACCGCGAGAACCGGAGCAATGCAGCGATCTTCTTGCGGTCCTCGGGAGTGTTGCGGAGGCCAGCACCCGCAACCGCCGACGCCATCATCTGCCGCTCCGCCTCGTGACTCACCACGCTGGCGATCACCTTGGGCACGACTTGCCAAGCGGAGAAAACGAGACGCTTGGTCGGATGCGACACGGCGGCGAACGGCCCCGACGGCGCGTAGTACGGGAAGCTCGGCGGCAACCACAGGAGCCGCCACATTCCGTTGTCGACCGTGTCGGCGAGCAAAGCACGCAAACGGGCGTTGGCCGGATCGATGCGACGGTATGCCACGACATCGTCCCAAGGCAGCAAGCCAGAGTTCGGCTCGGCAAGGGTCGCCATCAGGTCGGTCGCGTCCCCGTCTGCGATGGCTTGGCGGAAGCTCCGCTTCAACTCGTACTCGTCCATGAAGTTGAGGAGGTACGGGGCCGACTTCCAGTACTCGACAACCTCCGCGTGCTCGAGCGCCTCAGCCACCTTCGCCGCGGCAACGTAGTGGTGCACGTCCGTCGCCTCGAGGCGAACCGGCTTCACCACTTCGCGGAGCATCCCGCTCCGGTCTGTGGTCGCCGTCAGACGCTCCGTGCGCGACATCACGCGACGAAGTCGCTCCTCCATCGACTGCTTGATGCGCGCCAGCGGCGACACCCCATCCTGCTCGACACGCAAAAGCGCCCCGCGGTAGTCACGCAGGAGCTGCTGCAGTTCTCGGCTCTGCTGCGGTTCGTGGCGTACGAGGAACTCGTAGGTCGCCACGAAGTCCTCGTAGTGGTCGCCCTGTTCCTGCGCCTCATGAGCCTGCGTGTACATCCGGTATGGCGTGGCCGAGAGCAGCAGCACTCGCACCGCCTCCCGCGCGGCCTCCTTCTGGTCGGCGTATTCGAACAATGCGTGCGCCAGCTCGGCGTCCTCGTTCGACACGTCGAGCAGGTGCTTGAACCGCTGGAACTCGTCGAGGATCACAAGGTCCGGCCGCAGCGCCGTGATGCAGGTGCGCCCCAAGACAGCCCGTAAGTCCGCAATCACGAACCGTCGCGGATCCCCTGGCGCACTAGCAGTGGCCGCATCCTCCTCACCGGCCGCCAGCGCCAACACACGATCCCGAAGCGACGGCCGACCTTCGACTCGGTCGCTAGCCTCGAGACGATCCAGTTCTTGAAGGAACCCCAACTTGAGTCTCTCATCGATGTCTCGCTCGAGAATCTCGTCCACGCGCGAGGCGAAGCTGCTGTAGCCCACGACCCCGCGAAGCACATTCATGCCCCCGCGGCGAGGCAGCTCCCAGTGTTCGCGCAGCAAGTGGTAGAGCAGGGCCCGCTCGCGAGCGATCCCCATGCCACCTCGCGGCTCGAGCGATGTGCCAGGCGTCATCGACACGTAGTTCACGCGGCGATTCATGTCGCGCAACTCGATCGGCAACAGCGTCGCGCGCGTGGCAAGTGCGAACTCGTTGGACGGGTCCGACCGCAGTCGGTTGATGTTTTGGCGCGCGATGTCGGCGTTGGAGCAGACGTAGACGATGTCGATGCGCTCGCCCCTGTCCCACAGGTGCTCCACGGCCTTGGCAATCACCCCTCGGGCGACCAGGGTCTTGCCGAGCCCCACTTCGTCGGCGACCAGGAACCGGTGCGTCGAGTCGGCATCGAGGAAAAGGCGGCGGAACGCGTGCTCCACCGTTCGACGCTGGAAGTGCTTCAAGCCAGCGAGAGCAGCGTCTGCGCGCGGTGGCGACGAGGGGTTCGCGGTCATCTCCCAGCATCTCCAGCACGCCCGGCAAGGGCTTCGCGCGCCTTGCGGATGGGTTCCAAGACGGCTTCGAGTTCCGGCATCACCAGGGTGTTGCCGTCGGTGGATCGACGCAGATCTTCGACGACCTTCTGCACATGGTCCAGCTTGGCTGGACAGCGATGCAACGCGACAAGCATGTTCTCCAGGAGCGGCAACTGGACGCCTCGAGAGCCCGCGCCGTCACCGCCCTCGCCGAGAGGGTGAGCTCGCAGGTCGCTCAGAACCTGCTCCGGCTCGTCCGCCAGCAACAGCAGGAGGAAGCGAATCAGCGTGTCCGAATCGGACAGAATGCCGCGCAGAAGACGCTCGCGACGATCGGCTGGCGCCCCCTGCATGGGCAGGTTGAGCACGAACGCCTCGACACGCTCGACCCCACCCACCCGGGCTACGACTTCGAACGCAACGAACGAACTGATGGTCGCTGCGGAGTGCGGCCCGAAGGTCACGCCCATCGGTGCTCCCGTGGGCAGCACACGTGCATCGCTGCCTGCCATCATCACCGGCCGACCGCGCACCACGACGCCGTCTATCGGCTCGAGTGCCTCCTTCGAACGCAGTGTCGTCGTGTAGTCCACCCCACCCATGCCGCCTGCTTCGATCATCAGCTGCAGGGTCATCCCCGTCAGCTGGCGCCGGACTCGGTCGACCAGTTCCTCGCACGCAACCGCTGCGGCGTCGGCTTCGAACGGCTGATCCTGCGGATCGAAGGACACGAGCAGGGACCGCAGGTTTGCTTCCCCGTCGTTCTCCCCGAGCACCGTGTCGACGCCGAGCTTCGACTTCTTGCCGGTCATCTGCACCAGGAACTCGACGTTGTGCTCGAACGCCGCCGTCGTCGCGTTCGCAGACCCCGTCCAGACGTGGGCGTTCCAACCATCGTCCGCCACGAACAGCTTGGCGTGCAGCCCGCTCAACGCACTCGGTGTCGGATCGGCTGCATCCTCGGCGGCGGCGATCGCGTCACACCCATCCTCGAGCGTGAAGCACGACCACAGCCCGCGCAGCAGCTTGGGATCGATCGCTCGCAACGACTCCGGCCGACTGACCAGAGACCAATCCCCCTTCCCCTCGCGGATCCGCTGCAAGAACTCGGGCGTGACGAACGGCGCCACGACCAGCAGCTTCTCGATGCGCTCCTCGAAGGGCCACACCGGTTTGGCGGCAAGGCCGAGCGGCCAGAAGCGGATCGCTTCGACGTGTTCCGGCAACTCCCACTTCACGACGCGCAGCTCGTCCGCCATCCGTGCCGTGTCCGTTCGTGCTTGCTCGGACAACGCAGCATCGCGCACGACGAGTCCGGGCAGAGCACCGACAAACTCAGCCAGTGGTCGGTTGTCGGCGATGGCACGTTGGCGATTCGCGAGCTCGCCCTCGAGCACCAACGCAGTGTCCCACGAGCAATCGAACGTTAGGTTGCGGCTGAGGCACAGCAGCCGATAGCGCACGCGGTCCGCTTCTTGGCCATCCTGGAAGCGAAGAACCCACACCTTGGGGTGAAAGACACCCGGGCGACCACGCCGCGCCCCAGGCGGCAGCACCTCGAGGACCGAACGTTCCAAGTAGGTCAACAGACGCTGGTTCGTCGGCGGCACCTTGATCTGCCCGGCCTGGCAGTAGATGTGGATGCGGTCGGCACAGCGCCGCAGCGACTCGAGCAGCACGAGCGGATCGCCGGTTCCAGCGTTCGGGTCGACCGCCAGCCGGCCTTCGTCGTCCTGCCAGTCGAACATCGCGAACGCCAACGGCGCCGTCAGCAAGGCGATGAGGTCGAGCGAGAACGTCGTGGCGACGGCGCAGTCGAACCGGAACCCGTCCGGTGGCCGCAGCGACGCCAACAGCATCTGACGTGAGCGAGGGTCAAGCATCGCGAGCCCCCGCGCCGCTGGCGCTCGCGAGTCCCTGCAGGATGTCGTTCACGATGACGCTGGTGCGGCCCCACCGGTAGTCGAGGGGACCGATCCCGGCGTTGCCCACCCAACGATCCCGCGCGCGCAGGTTCTCGGGCAACAGCCGAGCTCGGCCACCCTTGAGTTGTCGCTCGCGGGCCGCAACCAGGGCCTCGACTTGCGGATCCTGCCAGACGGCCTCCCCTGCGACGGCCCGCATCGCGACGACGATCCACCGCTTGGCAAAATCCTGCGTTCGCGTGGCCAGCCGTGGGTTCAGCCGGCGAACGAGTGCCCAGAACGTCGCATGGTCCCACGCCAGCAACGCACTGCGCGTGGACATCAACGCCTCTCGCCACTCGACCAGTCGTTCCTCGAGGGCGGCGAGCAATTCGTCGGTTCCCGTCTTCATGCGCGCCACGCAACGTTCGTAGACGAGCGGGCCACCCCAAGCACAGAGCGCGAAGCAGCGCGCATGCTCGATCTCGGACCACTGGGCCCGCAGCACGTGCGGCTCGATGGAGGGATCCCAGATGTGCGGCGCTTCGATCGCAGGGCGGCCGCTGTCGACGAGTCGCGCCATGACAGAACGCCCCTGGGCAGTCAGGATGCGATCGCGGAGGAACTCCGCCTCGTCGGCCTGGAGCTCGAGCCGCACCGTTTCGTCCAGGTTGGCGGGACGCTCGGGGAGATCCGCGTCCCACGCAGGTCCGACGTCCGCGAGTGGCTCCCCGTCATCCGTGCACAGGGTCGCCTCGGGTCGTTCGCCTTTGGCCAACCGCCGGAAGTACTGCTCGAGCGACCCATCGAACCGACGGATCCCCCACAACCGCAATCCTCGCCAGTACACACTGCTCGGCATGCGCTTGAGCCGGCCCAGCGACTGGCTCCCGATGACGCCGCTCTGGTCGGCGCCACCCGCCAGTAGCGCATGGATCAGCTGGGTCTCCCGTTGCCGAAGCTTGGCCGTCCGCTCCGCGGCCGGGAGCTTGCGCCTCTCGTCCTGCAGGATCAGCCACGGCACGAACAGGAAGTAGCGTGCGCGGGTCTGGATCGTCGATGTGCCCGGGAAGAAGTGATCCGCGAACGCATCACGGATCGGGGCGAAGCCGAGTTCGTCAACGGTCTCCGTCTCGCGGAACAGGTCGATCACCTGCATGGCGCGCTGGCGTTCGGTCTCGGCGAAGTCGAGCCATGAGAATGAACTAGGCATCGCAATCAGTCCTTGCCGTCGACGCACAAGTCGATCTCGGTCAGGAACGGGAGAGGGTCGGCCCTCATGACGATTGCCCACCGCCGAACGTCAGCGATCGCAACACGCCAGCCCTGACCAGCGCATCGAAGTGGTCCCACACTGTGCCGGCCAGGTCCGCATCTCGCACGAGCAGGCCTAGTTCGAAGTTCCTCTGCTGCGCAGCGGCCGTGAAGTTCGCGGAGGTGACGAGCGCCACCGATCGGTCGACGACTACGCACTTCGCGTGCATCGAAGACCGCTGCTCCATTTCAACCGCGAGACTTCGAGGGTCGTAGAACACCGCCGGCAAGGTTGCCCCCGGCCACTGCTCACGGCGGAACTCTGCTGCGTAACGCGCAACCAAGTCATGCTCGCACGTCGTGTCGCCAAAGGCCCTCTGGATGTCGACGACCATGCGCACCTCGAGATCCGGGTGGCGATCCATGCTGGCCGCAAGCGGCGCCAGCACCTCCTGGCCTTGGTGGATCGCGTAGCCAACGGCCAACACCGACTGCTTGGCCGAGCTGAACAGCTCGCGCATCACCGCACCGGTTTCGCGGTTGTGCATGCCCGCCACTTCAGGGCCGGTCCAAACGACGTCTATCGAGCCACGCGCTGCGGCAACCCGCGCCCGCTCCTGAGCCACCAATTCGAGCAACTCAGCCAATGTCGAAGCACTTGCCTGCATCGCGCCGAGCGCTTTCGCCAACCACTGCGCCCGCTCCGGTTCGCAGTAGCCGTGCAGAGCCATGGCGCTCGGCTGTGGAGCGAGCCGCCCTTCGCGGATTGCTCCCGCAATGGCCTGCAGGTCAGACGCCGAGAACCGATCCCAGCCCGTCATGCACCATCCAGATCGAAGAAGGCCGCTCCGTCGCCACCGACCGTGGGCACGACCAGGGACCGGTCGAGGAAGTCGTTGCGCATCTCGCACGACGTCTCCGAGATCAGCAAGCACCCGTGGCATGCCGCGCCGTGGAGGAACCGCTGTTCATGCGGATCGCTCGGCTCGTGCTGCGCGCAAACTGGGTCGTTCGCGCACAGACGGCCCACCTCCAGCGCCTCGGCGAGGTGCTTGTCGATGTTCCGGCCCACCTCCACCAGGCCGCCGAGCGTTCCTTCCGCGTCGGACGTCGCGGTGTAGAGCAGGATGCCGCAACCCTCGGGGCGGGCGTAGATACGCTCACGGATCGAACTCGCCGGGTATCCACAGCTGAGCGACACGGCCGTGATCAGCAGGTGCGACAGCGAGTGCAGCATCAGGTACTCGATGCCGCAGAACTGCCGCCGAGACTGCGGGTGATCGTGCAGCCAGGCATCGAACCCGGCGGCCAACGCACGACGGCGCTCGACGACGGCGGGACGCTTGGCCCACGCGTCGATGCGGTCGTTGCGGAAGTGCAGGAACACACCCTCGCCGCGTGTTTCGATGGCCGGGAACCAACCCGGCTCGCGTGCCAGCGCCGCTCGCTGCACTCCGGCATCCAGTTCGCCGTCGGTACTCGGCGCCATGGCCTCGAAGCGGGTGAATCCCACCAACGCCTGCACCTCGCGCAGGCGATGCACGAGCACGACCTTCTCGAGCGCCTCGATGTGCTTGCCCTTCAGTGCCCCTGCAGGCACCGCCCGCGCGTAGTAGTCCCCCTCGGGCCGGTCGACCCCACTCTCCGCGCCGCTGGCAGCCAGCACTTCCAGTTCCTGTTGCTTCACCGAACGGTCGGCGCGCCCGCCGCTGCGACGCACCTGGATGAAGCCCCAGACCTGGTCGTCGGTGAAGCCATCGAGGGCACGCATCACCTTCTCCTTGCGCTGGCGATCGCGCTGCAGCTCCTCCTTGCTCTCGATGTACTGCAGGTAGTCCTCCCACACCGCATCGACCGCCTTGCCGACGAGTTCGTCCGGGTCCGGCAAGGAGATGACGCTCAAGGACTGCGTGAAGTAGGCGTTCGAGGCGGTGCGGATCAGCAAGCGGTACTTCTGCGAACAGCCTTCCCGTTCGTTGCGACCAAGCCACGGCCGCTTGCCGACGCACCAGCCGAGCGCCTCGCTCTCGCGCACCGTCGCCGTCGAGATCGGCTCACGCCGGCCGCATTCGCAGCGCACGATGATGTCGCTGACGTCGCCACTCGTGCCACGCTCATCCAGCCACAACGGCCGCCGGCACTCGTCCCCGGGTGGGTGCACGAAGCGATACCAATCGATGTCGTCGATGTGCCCGTGCACGCAGGCGCGTACGAAGCGAACGGGCACGACTTCGTGCTTCTTCCTCGTGTCGTCCTGGTACTTGCCCTGGATCAGGTTCCGACGATGCACGAGACGGCGGCTGCGCACCTGCGCGCCAGCGGGCGCCATGTTGGTCACCGTCAGGAACCACTCCGGGAACAGCCACACGCCCACGCCCGAGCTCGCCTCGTCCTCGTCGTCGACGGCCGGCGGCGGCGCGTGCAGTCGGATGTTCTGCAGGTCGGGGAAGAGCTGCTGGATCTTGGCGACCAGGCGCGGCTCGGCCACCGCCGGCCCGGGCGTCCACTGCTCCAGACCACCAATCAAGACCGAGTGTTTCGGCAAGTCCGCCGACGCCCCCGGACCGTAGGTCGTGACGAGCTGGCTCATGCGGAACTGACCGTGCGGCTTCTTCGGGCGCCTCATGCTTCACTCTCGGCTTCCGCCACGTCCTCGTTGTCCAGCGTCTTCACCCACAGGTTCACCGAGGGCTCGACGTCTCGCATCGATCGATTCGCCCGGAACAGCCGGCGCCGCGCCGGCAACGTCCGCAGCTCGGAATGCAACGGCTCGAAGAGCAGTCGCTGCGGCCCGCCCAGCTCGGTGCCGTATTGCAGCGTTCCACCCGTCTGGTGGAAGTCGTTGGCGATCGTGTTCCACGCATCGAGCAGTTCCTCGACCCGCGAACGCACCTTCTCGCCAAGTCGCGCCTGTTCGTCGGCATCGAGCTGCCCATGGCCGCTCGCTCGCCGCACCAAGGCATCGACGACGAAGGCGAGGTTGCCACGCTCCGTCAGAACGTTGCTGGCCCCCGCCGCTGGAGTCATCGGCGCGTATCCCTGTCGCGCCAGCGACACCACGGCGCCCGCGAGTGCTCGGTCGAGGGCCCGCGGCGAGAACGGAGTCACGCTGCTGGCTTCGACGCTTCGGTAGAACGTGTCGTGGTAGAAGCCGAAGCGTTCGTAATGCGACCGGTCGCGCGGCCGGTGCACGTTCAGCAGCGTGACCACGAGGCCAGGCTTGTCGCGATCGCGCCCGACACGGCTGGTCGCCTGGATGTACTCCGCACTCGTCTTCGGCTGCCCCAGCACGACCATCAGCCCAAGACGCGTGATGTCGAGGCCGACCGAGATCATGTTGGTCGCCAACGCGACATCGACGTGGTCGTCCTCGTGTTGGTCCCGCGCCAAGCGGCGCTTGGCCTCGGACACTTCGTTGGTCGGCACCCGCGATGTCAGCTCGACGGGCTCCTTGGCGATCCGCCGGTTGGCGAAGTCGCCCGAGGTCTCGCCGCCGCGCAGGCGCTCGCTGTAGCTGGCGACCGTGGGGCCCACTTCGTCCTCGACGATGCGGCGGCTGCCACCCAGCTCACGCAAGCTGTTGAAGTAGCCGAGCAGGGTCATGTAGGCGTCCGCCACGTTCGGCTGCGTCCGCTTGCCGCCCGCTTCCTCGTAGAGCTTCTGCGCCGCCGACAGCAGCGCGCGGCACGTGCGCAGAAGCACGACCTTGAGACTTCGCCCCTGCGCCGCAACCCCGAGATACCGCCGCGCGGGAACCTCGCCGGCGACCACCGTACGCGCGAAGAACGAGTCGCGCCGATCGGGCCCGAGTGGCGGGAACACCTCGGTGCGCGCGCGACCGAACAGAGCGCGGATCTGGCTCTCCGCGCGCCGCACCGTAGCCGTCGAGGCCACGACCTTGGGCCGGATCCACGCATCCCCGTCCTGACGGCTCGCCAACCAATCGAGTGCGGACTCGTAGAGCCCGGCGATCGTGCCGAGCGGCCCCGAGATCAGGTGCAACTCGTCCTGGATCACTAGGTCGGGCGGGGGCAGGCGCCCTTCAGGCAGCGGCTTGCCACGCCCGGGCTGGCTCGGTCCGTAGAACCCGTCTCGATCGCAGCGATCGACGCGCCCGAAGAAGCCGCCGACTTCACCGACCCACGGCATCGCCGCGAACTTGTCGATCGTCGCGATCAAGAAGCACGGCAGTCGCCGGTAGATCGGCTCGTCGACGGCGAGGATCGGCAACGGGTTGTCCCGCGTGAACGGGCAGCTGCGATTCACGCAGACGATGTGCAGGTCGCTCGGCTCGTCCTCGCGCGGCGCCAGCCGGAACGACGCCGGCGTGAACTTCTGGCCGCACCAGGGGCAGTTCTCTAGAGGCACAGGCGATGCCTTGCGCTCGTTGTTGCGGTGCGCGATCACCTTCGCGCGCGCCGACTCGCGCTGGTTGTCGCCCTTCTTGCCCATGCGGTTGGGCGTCGCCGCGCGCCCCACCCACAAGCCAACCTCGAACGGCCAGGGGCCCAGCAGGTCGACGCGCTGCTGCCGCTCCAGCTCGAGCGCACACACCAACGTCGCGGCGCGCGACAACTGGTCGAGCGTCAGCAGGCGCAGCGTGTAGCGCATCAACACCGACAGGCCCGCCGACTGGATGCCGGGGTTGGCCAGCCGGCGGTGGACCAACGTGAACGCAGCGAGCCCGAGGTAGGCCTCGGTCTTGCCACCACCGGTCGGGAAGAACAGCAAGTCGACCAGCTCGCGATCCCGGTGCGTCGGCTGCGCGATGCCAGGCAGGTTGACCAGTACGAACGCGAGCTGGAATGGACGCCAGGTCGGATCCTTCGGCGTGTCGCCCTTCTGCAGGTCGCGCTGCCGTGCGGCGACGGCCATGACTTTGTTCGCCAGCGTGAACGCTTGCAGCACTTTCGCATCGCCCAGGGCCTGGATGCCGGCCTCGATGCGGTCGGCGGCGAATCGCGCCGACTTCGTCAGCTCGGCGGCCACCTCGGCGCGCTGCCGGTCCGTCGGCGCCTTCTGCTCCTGCGCTGCGATCCACTCGCGGTAGCGCGCGACGAGCGGCATCAGCCTGGCCGCCGCCGTCGCAGTATCCGGGATCTCGGCGAGCGCCTGCATGCGCAACTCGATGCCCTCGAGCCGGCTCGGCTCGACGCGCTCGACTTCGGCACACGGCACCCAGCACGTGCGTGCCACATGGCAGAGGCCATCCTGCACGACGACCTCGGTCGCCACGCCGTGCCCGACAGCCCACTCGTTGACGTCGCGGTACTGCAGGTCGGCGATGCGTTCGTCGCCGTCCCGGCTCGACTGGCCCCGCAGGTTGGGCCTCGCAACGAAGCCCTCCGAGCAATGCACTTCGAGGCAGACCTGGAACGCGAAGGCGAGGTCGCGTTCGTCGTCGCCGGCCGGACGCCGGTTGTTGACCACGAACAGCGAGACGACGCGGTGCTTGGCGACCTCGTCGCTCTTCGCGACCGGGCGCACGCTCAGGGCGACTTGCAGACCGCCGGAGTCGGGAACATCGTGCAGCTGCGGCTGCTTGGTGCGCGCCGGCAGCTCGATGTCGACGACTTGCTCCCGCGACTGCCGCATCCACTTGGCGCCATCGGTCTCAACGGTGTAGTCACCCCACTGAACGACGACGCGCAGGATCTTGGTCTCCGCGGCGACGAGCACCGACAGCCCCATCGATGCCGGAAACCGAGCCCTCGTCGCAGCCGCCCTTTCAGCCGGCGTCGCCTCGTCGGCCTCATGCTCCCCCGACTCGATCGTGTCGTCCTGGTCGATGTCCTCGACCGCCTCGGGCGCCGAATCGCGCGGCGCCAGGAACCCGGTCAGATACCACCGTGATGGCGGGATCGGCAGGACTTCGCGGGCGTGCGGATGGTCGTTGCCTGGCCCCACGAGGTCGAGGTCTAGGG
>JAEUHV010000319.1 GCA_016794485.1 Planctomycetota bacterium | reverse complement strand
CCACGCCAGTTCGTACTGCACGCGATCCATGCGGTCGTGGCCGCCGCGTTCGGCCAGTTGCGAGAACGTCGCGCGCGCGGCCTTCGCATCGCCGCTGCGCGCCTGGGCCACGCCGAGCGCGTAGGCCATCGCCGCGGCCTTGCCGTGCTTGCCGAAGCGTTCGAGGAACGTGCGTGCCACCGCGATCGCCGCCGGCCAGTCCTGCTGGCGATGGTGCAGCGCCGATTCCAGTTCGAGCAGTCCGGCCAGTTCGCCCTCGGCCTGCGGATGCGCCTTCGCCGCGGTGAGCGCCTTGCCGCACGCCGCCGCGTCGCCGAGTTCGAACGCGCACCACGCGCGACCCGCCAGCGCCCGTGCGCCGAGCGCGTCGGTGCGTTCGCACAACTGCGCGAACTGCGCGTCGGCCGCCTGGAAGTCGCCTTGCTGGTAGGCCAGCTCGGCCTGCTCGACGACGTCGCCGCTCGCCGCTGCCGCCCCGCCGGTCTTCTGCGCCACCTGCGCCGCCGTCGCCAGCCGTTTCGCCGCCCCCGCCAGGTCGCCCTTCTGCTTCAGCACGCGCGCAGCCACCCGTTCGGTGCGGTCGAGGAACGCGCCTTCGCGATGCCGCGCGCGGTAGCGGTCGGCCGCCTGCAACGCCCCGTCCGCATCGCCGGACTCCAGCGCCGCCAGCGCCAGCATCGACAGGGCTTCCTCGGCGAACGGTGATTCCTGGTCGGCCGCGATGCCGGCGAAGCCCTTCCCCGCCGCCGCCTTGTCGCCGCGCAGGTAGCGGCACCACGCCTGCTTCCACTGCGCCGTGCGCCGGTGTGGCCCTTCGGCGACCTTGGCGTAGGCGGCTTCGGCGGGTTCGTATTGCTGCAGCGCGAAGCGGTTCTCGGCCAGCGCCAGCTGCGCATCGGCAGCGAGGCGATGGTTCGGCAGCGCCAGCACCTGCTCGGCGCGCGCGATCGACTCCTTGTGCTTGCCGAGCGCGTGCAAGGCGAAGCAGGCGCCGTAGGCCGCGTCGCCGCGCAGCGCTTCGGGGGCGTCCTTGCCGACCGCGTCGTAGGCGGCCAGCGCGTCCTGCCAGCGCTCGAGGTTCGCCAGCGCCTCGGCCAGCGCGAACGACAACCGCGCCTTGTCCTCCGGCTTGCACGCGGTCAACGCCTGCTGCAGGCTCGCGACCGCCTGCTCGCCCGCCCCGGTCGCCAGCGCACACAGGCCGAGCAGTTCCTCCGCCTGCTGCCGCACCGGGCCCGGCGTGCTCTCGGCGCGCAGCGGCTGCAGCGCCTGCTGGGCTTCCGCCGCCTTGCCGTCCTGGTAGAGCGCGCGGCCGAGTTCGAGCCGTGCGTTGCTCGCCAGCGGCGAACCCGCGTGCTTCTCCAGGAACGTGGTGAACGCCGCCACCGCCGCGGGCTTGTCGCCACGGCCGACCGCGACCCAGCCCAGCCCCAGCGCCGCGTCGTCGGCGTACTCCGACGACAACTTCTGCGCCCGTCCGAACGCACGCGCCGCCGCGTCGTGTTCGCCAAGTCGCAGCAACGCGTCGCCGCTCAGGTAGAAGCACTCGCCCTTCTGCGCGTCGTCGCCGGCGGCCGCCGCCGCCTGCGCGAACGCCGCCGCCGCCTCGGCAAGTTGCTGCCGCCGCACCTGCGCGAAGCCGAGCTGGTAGAGGGCCGGAAACCGGTAGCGCGCGCTGTCGCCGGTCGCGGCTTCGCCCGCTGCCGCGAATGCCGCCGCCGCGCGTTCGTCGTCCTTGCGTTCGCGCCACGCCTCGCCGGCACCGTAGTGCGCCGCCGCGACCAGGTAGTGGTCGGCCGGCACCTTCTGCACCAGCGCCTCGAACTGCTGCACCGCGCCCTGGTGGTCCTGCTTCTGCTCCAGCAGGTTGCCGAGGCGATAGCGCGCCTCCGGTTCGAGCTTCCAGTCCGGCGTCGCCACCTTCAGGGCCGCGCGGAACGCCGCGATCGCCTGGTCGACCGCCTTCGTCTCGATGCGCGCGAGGCCGAGCCGGTAGTTCGCCTCCGCCGCCAGCGCGTGCTGCGGCTGTTGCTGCAGGAACTGCTCGAACGCAGCCGCCGCTTCGTCGTGCAGGCCGCGCTGCAGCAGCCCGACGGCAATCTGGAATTGTTCGGGCGGTCGGTCGCTTTGTGCGGCGAGGGTTGCCGACAGGGCGAGGAACGGCAGCGCGATCCGAGGGGCGAGCATCGTGGTGGCTTCGGGCCACGCCGCGGACTATTCGCGCGTGGGGTCGGGCAACGTAGCTCGTCGCAGCGTCGGTCGCACCGCGCGATCCTCGCGGCGCGCGCGACCGCGGAACGTGGCCCGGAGTACCAACACGCTTCCCGTGGTGGTCCAGGCAGCCGAGGCCGCAATCGCTGCCGCGATCCCGCCGATGGCATGGGCTTCTGCGTCTCGCCGCTGGCCCAAAGCCACCCGCTCGGCAAGACTGGCGCGCCGATCGGCCATGCGACTTTCCTTGCTCGTGTTCGCGATGCTCGTGCTGGCGGCGGCGTGCAGTTCGCCGTTCCACGCGCCCCCAAAGACCAAGGCCTCGGCCGGACCTGGCGCTGCGGCCACCGCAGCCGAACCCGACGCGAATCGGGGCGCGACCCCACCACCCGCCGGACGCAACGACCAGCCGCCGCCGCTGCGACGCGAGTTCCGCGGCGCCTGGGTCGCGACCGTCGACAACATCGACTTCCCGTCGCGGCCCGGGCTGTCGGCGCTGCAACTGCGCAACGAACTCGACACGATCGTCGACCAGGCGCGCGCGCTGCACCTCAACGCCCTCGTCTTCCAGGTGCGACCGGCCGCCGACACGTTCTACGCCTCGCCGCTCGAACCGTGGTCGGAGTGGCTCACGGGCACACAGGGCAAGGCGCCGCCGAACGGCTTCGACCCGCTCGCCTACCTGATCGACCGCTGCCACAAGAACGGGATCTGGCTGCACGCGTGGTTCAACCCGTACCGCGCCAGCCATCCGGCCGGCAAGTCGGCACCGGCCGCCGGCCACGTGCGCACGCGCGCCCAGCAGATCGTGCGCACGTACAACAAGCACGCCTGGATGGACCCCGGAGAAGCGCTGGCGGCGAAGTGGTCGCTGGCGGTGATCCAGGACGTGGTGCGCCGCTACGACGTCGATGGGGTGCACATCGACGACTACTTCTATCCGTACCCGGACGACAAGCGGTCGCCGTTCCCCGACGACGCGAGCTGGCAGAAGTACCGCGCCGACGGCGGCAAGCTCGGGCGCGCCGACTGGCGGCGGCACAACATCGACGACTTCGTGCAGCGGATGTACACGATCGTGCACGACGAGAAGGCGTGGGTCGCGGTCGGGATCTCGCCGTTCGGCATCGCGCGGCCGGGCATGCCGAAGGGCATCGCCGCGGGAATCGACCAGTTCGACCAGCTCTACGCCGACGTGCCGAAGTGGCTCGCGAACGGCTGGCTCGACTACCTGTCGCCGCAGCTCTACTGGCCGATCGATCGCAAGGCGCAGAGCTTCGCGACCCTGCTGCCATGGTGGCGTTCGATCAACCCGCGGCAACGCGCGATCTGGCCGGGACTGGCGACACACACGATCCGGGCCGGCGGCAAGGACGTGCGCGCTTCGGAACTGCAGGACCAGATCGGCTTGCTGCGCGCCGGCGACCGCGAACCCGGGCACGTGCACTTCAGCTGGAAGCACGTCGCCGCGAACACGGCGCAGGTGCAGGGCGTGCTGCGCGAGCTCTACCGCGAGGTGGTGCTGCCGCCGGCGATGCCGTGGCTCGGCGAATCCGCGCCGGAGCCGGTGCAGGCGCAGGTGTCGGGGCGGCAGGTGACCTGGCAGGCGGATCCGCGCACGCGTTTCGTCGCGATCCAGGTGCGCGACCCGAACGGCTGGCGCACGGTCGACGTGGTCGGCGGCCGCACGGCGTTCGAAGTGCCCGCGACTGCGCTGTCGGTGGCGCTCACCGCGATCGGGCGCGCCGGAGTCGCCAGTGCGCCGTGTGTCGTGGCAGTGGGCCCCTGACGACGGCAACCGGCTTCACCCCATGAAGCCGGAGATGGCGAGGTCCTGCCCGTAGGTCTCGTACTTCACGTCGCCGAGCCGCCACGCCTCGGCCATGAACGGCCGCCCTTCCCCCGCCACCGGCGTCGGCGCGAACCGCCCGCCGATGATCTTCGGCGCCACGAACGCGAGCACCTGGTCGACCGCGTTCCACGACAGCATCTGTGCGACGAGCCCGCCGCCGCCTTCGACCAGCACCCGCCGCAGCCCGCGCCGCTTCAGTTCGCGGAACGCCTGCCCCAGATGCAACCGCCGCGGCCCTTCCGCCGTCGGCACCAGGATCACCGTGACCCCGAGGTCCTGCAGGTGCCCGCTGCGGAGCGGGTCGACGTCTTCGCTGGCGAGCAGCCACGTCGGCGCCTGCTTCGCGGTGCGCACCAGGTTGCTGTCGTCGTCGATCTCGCCGAGCGGGTCGACCACGATGCGCACCGGTTGCTTGCCGGGAACGTGCCGCACCGTGAGTTCCGGATCGTCGATCTGTGCGGTGCGGAACCCAACCATCACCCCGCAGCACCGCGCCCGCAGTTCGTGCGTCTTGGTGCGGGCCTCCTGCCCGGAGATCCACCGAGCTTCGCCGGTCGGCGCTGCGGTCTTGCCATCGAGGGTCATTGCCCACTTCGCCAGCATCCACGGGCGGTCCTGCGACAGCGCCCGCCGGAACGGCACCAGCAGCGGCTCGCAGCGC
>JAEUHV010000313.1 GCA_016794485.1 Planctomycetota bacterium | reverse complement strand
AGAAATCTGCTGGCGGGCGTCACGCCGGGCCTGGGTTGTGCATAGCAAGGGCGCTGCCGGTGGCCGCGGGCGACCGCGCCGCGGCTCGCCGTTCCGCCTTCCTTCCACGCGATAATCCATGCTCGACTCCATGCGCCACCTGTCCGTCGCGGTCCTCGCCGCGCTCCCCGTGTCGGCCCAGGCCGGCAACGAGACGATCTTCGTCGGCACGTCGACCAGCGGCTCGACCGATCTGCACGCCTGTGTGGCGTCGGGGCCCGGCAGCCTGGTCTGGCAGTCGCCGAGTCCGTTCACGAACAACGTCACCGACGCGGTGTGGGCGGACCAGGGGCGTCGCATCTACGTCGGCCAGTCGCTCGGCAACCAGGTGTCCGTCGCCGACTGGAACGGCGCGACGCCGACGTGGTCGGCGTTCTACGCGGCCCCCGGGGCTTGCTACGGCCTCGGGCTCGATGCGGGTCGCCAGCGCCTGTGGGTGCTGACCGGCGCCTCGACGTCGTCGCGCCAACTGCACTGCCTCGATGCCGACCTCGGCAGCCCAGGCTACGGCACCTTGCTCGCATCGACCAACCTGGCGAGTGCGTCGCGGGAACGATGGGAGCTGTCGCCTTCGGGCAACCTGGCCGCGGTGCCGCACGTGTTCATCAACACCGGCCTGTTCGAACTGGTCGACACCAATCCTTCGAGTCCGACGTTCCTGCAGACGCTCGTATCGACGCCCGTGCCCGGGGCCGCGAGCAGCGGCTTCGCGTTCGTGTCGGCGTGCGAGATCTCGATCGACGACGCCTACGCCTACGTGCTCTACGCCGGCCTCGGTTCGGGTGCGCTCGCCGTGTTCGACATCGCGACTTCGGCCTGGCTCGACTTCGATCCCGCACCCGGCCAGCAGGACATGGCGGTCGGGGTGTCGGTGCCGAACGGGCTCGCGTTGGCGCCGGACCGGTCGTTCGCTCTGGTCGCCGGCGGTGGCAGCACGACCGGTGTCGCCCGCGTCGACTTCGACTACGGCATTCCGGCGAACACGACGGTGACGCTGTTTGCCGCGGTGGTGGCGCCGAATTGCAACGGGTTGTCGCTGTCGCCCGAGGCCACGCGCGCATGCGTCACGTCGACGCCCGCGTCGGTGTCGCCACCCGGGACGCTGATCGTGTTCGATGTCACCAGCGGCGGGGTGTTGCACACGGTGCCACTCGGCGCGATGTGGAACATCTACACCACGGCCTGGCAGGCCGAGTCGCCGACCGCGACGTTCGACGCCTTCGGCGTGGGCTGCACCGGCAGCAGCGGCGTGCCGGTGCTGGCGGCGGCGACCGGCTCGCGGCCGGCTCTCGGCACGACCTTCGTCACCGAAGTCTCGAACCTGCCGTACGGCATCGCGGTGTTGCAGATCGGGTTCTCGAACACGCTCACGTCGACCAACGTGCCATTGCCCCTCGACCTGACCATCCTCGGCATGCCCGGCTGCAACCTGCTGGTCGATCCGCTGGCGGCGTTCGTGCTGTCGGGGCCGGGCAGCACCGCCAGCTGGTCGTGGGCGCTGCCGGGCGGGCAGTCCCTGTTCGGCGCCACGTTCTTCGCCCAGGCGTTCTCGCTGGATCCGGCGGCCAATGCGTTCGGGTTCGCGGCGAGCAATGGCGGGGCCGGCAAGCTGGGCTACTGAGGACCACGGGGGCAGCGGCATCGCCCGTCGAAGTTGGCGCCGACGCCCGCAGTGGGCGCGGTGCTACGACGAGGACGCCGCAGCGATTCCATCCCCGGCAAGCACGGGCGAGGTGCCAGGAATCTGTGTGGTCGTGTTCCAGGCGAGGAAGGGCCAGCCGTGGGGCGGTG
>JAEUHV010000310.1 GCA_016794485.1 Planctomycetota bacterium | reverse complement strand
GCGATGATGCCGATGGTGATGGCGATCGGCGGCATGGTCGGCAGCCAGGCGAGCACGCTGATCATCCGCGCGCTGGCCACCAACTCCGGCGGCCCGTTCCGCGCCGCGTTCAGCAAGGAGATGCTGGTCAGCGTGGCGATGGCGGCGGCGCTCGGCATCGTCGCGTTCGGCAACGCCTGGATCCTCGGCGGCAGCCCGCACACATCGCTGGTGATGGGCATCGCGATGGCGGCCGACGTGGTGTTCGCCGCCGGCCTCGGCGTCGCGGTGCCGAACCTCGTGCGTGCGCTGCGCATCGACCCCGCGTTGATCAGCACCCCGGCCGTGACCGCGCTCACCGACCTGACCGGAGCGACGATCTTCCTGCTGGTGATCACGATGCTCTTGTGAGCGACCGCGGCGCGACCAGCACCACGCGGCCTTCGTGCACGCAGACGCGGAACGCGGCGAACGTCAGTTCCTGCAGCACCGCCCCCGGCACGCTGGCGAGCACCGGCCCGAAGTTCGACAGCAGCCGCTCGATCGGTTGCCCGATCCAGTAGGCGTGCAAGGCCGGCGGCGAACGGCGCACGCGCCTGGCCCGCACCACCACGCCGTCGACCAGCACCACGCCGTCCGGAACCAGCTCGCCGGACTCGCCGAGGTAGCCCAGGTGGACCTCGTCGCCGACGACGACGCACGACATCGGTGGCCCGAGCCGGGCAGCGGCCTGGCCGACGTCGATTCCCAACAGGCTGTGCGAGGAGGCCACGATCATGGGTGCGCGGCGTCGGACGACGACCGTCGCCGAAACCTCCCGACGCACGAACCCTCACACGGGTTCGGGACGAACTTCACACGCGGACGCGGAACCGCACCGGGTCCGGCAGTTCGCACGGTGCGAACTCGAGGTGCACGATGCGACGATGCGACGGGGAGGCCACCCGTGGCGAAGAATGCAACAGCAGTGGCCGCAACCGCAGGGCGCCGCCGGGCGGCACTTCGGGGACGAACGGTGGCACCGTCGCGACGAACGTCGCGATGGCGTCGCGCGACAACACGCCCGACCGATGCGACCCGGGCAGTACGCAGAGGCCGCCGTTCGCTGCATGCGAGCCGTCGAGGTCGACGCGGACCGCGAGCAGGTTTGCCAGCACCGTGGCCGGCGGCTGCACGTGTACGCCACAGCCGGGCTTGTCCGACCAGGGTCCGAAGCCCGCGGCGTCGATGCGTTCCTGCACGGGCACGACCCGGTCCTGGTGCCACGCCACCGTCCAATTCGCGGCGTCGTGCTTGTCGAACAACGTCGCGCGGTGGCAGAACGCCGCCGGGCCGAGGATCGGCTCGACCAGCGCGCGCACGGCGGCGCACTTCGCCAGCGCGCGCACGGCCGCGTGGTCGAGACCGGACCGGACGCCGGGGCCCGCGGCAGCGTGCGTCGCGAACAACGCCGTGAGCGCATCGTGCAGTTCCCGCGGCAGCACGTTCCTGTGCACCGACCAGCCGTCGTGTTCGAACTGCGCGTCCACGATTGCGAACGCTACAGTCGCGCCATGGAGATTCCCGCCGCCGCCGTCTCCGCCGGCATGCTCGGCCTGGCGCTGGCATGGTTCGCCCCACGCGCGATGACCCAGGAACAGGGCGTGCCGCCGGTCGTCGTGTGCGGCACCGTCGTCACGATGCACGGCGATGCCGTCGTCGATGCCGCCGTCGAAGTGCGCGACGAACGCGCGCCCGACAAGGTGCTGTGCACCGCGACCACCGATGCCGTGGGCGCGTTCGCGAGCAAACGCCTGCCGGGAGGCCGAATCTACCTCGTGCGGGCCATGCGGGCCGGGTCGAGCGTGGCGGAGTCGCCCACGGCGTGTCCACCGTTCCCGCTGCGGCTCGTGGTGTTCGACGGCATCACCGTGCGCGGCACGCTGCGCGATCCGGACGGCACGCCGCACGCGGGCATCGCAATGGAAGCAGTCCCGGGGTTGCCGGGTGCCGGCAAGGTGGTCGTGACCACGAACGCCGACGGCTCGTTCACCGTGCCGAACCTGCCGCGCGGACGCCTTCGCCTGCAGGCGGTGGTTCCCGGCCAGGGGCTCTGGTGGTGCGACCTTCGGGCGACCGGCGACACGACGGTCGCGATGGCCCGCCATCCGGGCGCAAAGGGGGAACTGACGCTGCGGGTCGACGGCCTCGCCGAAGGTCTCGCCACGACCACGCGCGTCGAACTGATCCCCGTCGTCGTGAACGGCCTGCCGCGGATCTGGAGCCATCGGAACCTGCTCGCCGACGGCACGTGCACGTGGACCGACCTGCCGACCTGGAACTACCGCGTGCGGCTGCACCGCCCGGGCGTGCACTTCGAACCGAACGACGTGGTCGCGCGGCCTGATACCGAATTGCGGGTCGCGACGAAGACCGCACGCGACGTCGCGAAGGTGCAGTTCAAGATCGCGCAGGCGCACGAAGCCGAAGCCGATGCACAACTCGTCGTCTCGACCACGGCTGGCACGTTTCGCGGCAGGTGGGACGCTTCGGGCGAGCTGGAACTCGACGTGGCGCCGGCCGGGGCGCCGCTCACGCTGCAGGTGCAGTCCACCGCTCCGACCTGCGTGTTCCACTCTGCCAGGGGATCCCTCCCGCCCACGCCGGGCCAAGCGCGGACGGCGACCACGATCGACTTCCCGATGGAACCGTGCGAACTGCGCCTCCAGCCGGCGAACCTGGTGCGCGGCCGCGTGCTCGACCCCGACGGCAAGCCCGCGGCCTCGGTCGTGGTGTGGCTCGTGCCCGCCCAGGGCCTGGACCGGCCGCTCGACCAACCGTGGACGCGCACCGGCGCGGACGGCACGTTCCAGTTCCCGCCGATGGTCGCCGCGGGCGGCCACTGGATCGCACGCGGCTCGCACGCGAACACCTTCGCCGTCGGCGACACGGAGATCCCGGCCGTGCCCGGCGAGTCCGCGGCGGCCGACCTGCGCCTCGCGCCCAACGCCCGCGTCGAGGGCACGGTCCGCGACGCCGACGGCAAGCCTGCCGCCGGTGTGTTCGTGACGTGCGTGCCGTTCGACCTCGGCACCGGCCGTCTGGCCCGAGGCTGTGACCAGCACGTCGTCACCGATGCGAACGGCCGCTACGCGTTCGTTCGGGTCGAGGCGCACGCGGTGCAGTTGCGCATGCAAGCCGACGAGAACGAGAGCCGTCGCATCGGCGCGCCGTTCGCGACGCCCGGCGGCAGCACGACCACCCGCGACCTCGTCGTCACCCGATGACCACGCTCTCCCGCACCAACAGGACGCGGCGTGGGCCGCGGCGCAGGCGTTCGCGCCGCTGCCCGAGGCCGAACTCGCGGGCGTGCGGGCGCGAGCCGCGGCGGCGATCGCCGGCAAGGGCGCCGTCTGGTGGAACCCGCCCGCGTGACTACGCGCCGTAGCCGAGGGCGCGCCCGATCTGCTGCACCGCGACCGCACCGAGCCACGCCAGCGCCGTCATGTAGCCGAACGTGAACAGCGGCCAGCGCCAGCTGTTGGTCTCGCGGCGGATCGCCGCCAGGGTGCCGACGCACTGGCTGCACAACGCGACGAACACCATCACCGCCAGCGCCGTCAACCAGTCGAGCGTCGGCCGACCGTCCGGCCCCTTCGCGGTGCGCAGCGCTTCCGTGAGCCGCACGTCCGGCTCGTCGGCAGAGGCCTCGACCTCGCCGAGGCTGTAGAGCGTGCCGAGCGTCGGCACGACCAGTTCGCGCGCGGGGAACGCGGCCAGCACGCCGACCGTCATGCGCCAGTCGAAGCCGGCGGGCGCGAACACCGGCTGCACGGTCTTGCCGAGTCCCGCCAGCCAGCTCTGCTCGAGGTACGCGGCCGCTTCGTCGGCGTCGAGCTGGGCGCGCTGCGCCAGGCCGGCCTCCCCCGCCGGGGCGGCGGCCCGCAGTCCTTCGAACCGTTCGTGGATCGCCGCCGGGCGCGGGAAGTAGCCGAGCGCCCAGACCACCATCGTCGCGACCAGGATCACGCTGCCGGCGGTGCGCAGGAAGCCCTTCACCGCGAACCAGGTGTGCGCCAGCACCAGCCGGAAGCGCGGCCGCTGGTAGGCCGGCAGTTCGAGCAGCAGCATCGAGTCGCCGCCGCGCAGCGCGGTCTTGCGCAGCACCAGCGCCACCAGCACCGCGACGACGATGCCGAGCAGGTAGAGCAGGAACAACAGCAACCCCGCCTGCGCCGGCGGGAAGAACGCGGCCAACAGCACGACGTAGACCGGCATGCGCGCCGAACACGACATCAACGGCGCCACCGCGATCGTCGCCAGGCGATCGCGTTCGTCGCCGAGGATGCGGCTGGCGAGGATGCCCGGGATCGCACACGCGAAGCTGCTCGCCAGCGGCACGAAGCTCTTGCCGGACAGGCCGAACCCGCGCAGCAGGCGGTCGAGCAGGAACACCGCGCGTGCCATGTAGCCGGTCGCCTCGACGATCGTCACGAAGGCGATCAGCAGCGCGATCTGCGGCACGAACACGAGCGAACTGCCGACGCCGTTGATGACGCCGTCGACGACGAAGCTGCGCACGGCGCCGTCGGGCAGGAACCCGCCGACGAACGCCGACACCAGGCCCTGGCCGTCCTCGATCCAGCCGATGAACGGCTCGGCGACCGCGAACACCAGCTGGAACATCACCAGCACGACCAGCAGCAGCACGACCGGCCCGGTGAACGGATGCAACAGCACACGGTCGAGCCGATCGGTGCGCGAGCTGCGCACGGTGCGGGCCGGCAGGATCGGCGCTGCACCCGGAGCGAGCGCGGCGTCGCCCGGCGCCGCCGGCACCACGTCGGTCGGCACCGTCGCGAGCAGCCGCCGCAGTTCGTCCACACCCGCGCCGCGCACGCCGTGCACGACCACCAGCGGCAGCCCCAGCGCCTGCTGCAGGCGCGCGGCGTCGATCGGGAAGCCCTCGGCCGCGGCGACGTCGACCTTGGTCAACGCCACCACGAGCTGCAGGCCGAGCCGCCGCAGCGAATGCAGGAACGCCAGCTCCACCGGCAGCCGGCTGGCGTCGACGACGACGCACAAGACGTCCTGGTGTTCGCCGGTCCGGCCGTGCACGACGTCGAGGGCGAGCTGCTCGTCGCGGCTGGTCGCCTGCAGCGACGCGATGCCGGGCAGGTCGGTGACGACCAGCTCGAGGCCGTCGACGACGACGCGGCTCTCGACGCATTCGACCGACGAGCCGGGGAAGTTGACCGGCCGCTGCAGGCTGCCGGTCAGGTGCATCAGCAGCGAGGTCTTGCCGGCGTTCGCCCGACCGACCAGCGCCACCCGCCGCACGCCTGCCGCCGTCGCATTCCCGGTCACGAAACGACCTCCACCACGGTGACGCGCTCGGCCTCGGTGCGCCGCAGCGCCAGACGGAAACCGTGCAGCCGGAACAGCACCGGATCGCCGAACGGCGCATGCCGCAGGCGTTCGACCACAGCACCCGGCCACAGCCCGTGCGCCGTGAGGCGCCGCGCCAGATCGTCGTCGCCGGCGACCGCGACCACGGCGTAACGGACCCCGACGACGGCGGTCGACAACGGGCGAGAAGCAGCGGCGGGCGGAGCGGCGGTCACGTTCGTTTGTTGAGACTAGTTCTCAACTCACGACGATGCCAGGACCCGTCCCCAAAACCCAGCCAGCCGAAGGTCGTAGGCGAACACGCCGTTGCATGGCGCCGGGCGAGCCCGACACTACCCGCCGCATGCAGCCACTGGCCCACACGGTGAACGTCCGCATCGCCGGCACCGAGATCACGTTCGAGACCGGTCGTATCGCCCGCCAGGCGCACGGTGCGGTGCTGGCCCGCTGCGGCGACAACGTCGTGCTGGCGACCGTGACCGCGGCACAAGCGGCAAAGCCCGGTATCGACTTCTTCCCGCTCACCGTCGAGTACCGCGAGAAGTTCGCCGCCGCCGGCCGCATCCCCGGTGGCTTCACGCGCCGCGAAGGCCGCATCACCGACCAGGAAGTGCTGACCAGCCGCTTGATCGATCGCACGCTGCGCAGCCTGTTCCCGGACGAGTGGAAGGCCGAGGTACAGGTGCAGGTGCAGGTGTTCAGCGCCGAACCGACCAGCGACCTCGAGAGCCTCGCGATCCTGGCGGCGTGCGCGGCGCTGCACGTGAGCCCGGTGCCGGCCAAGGGCCCCGCCGGCGGCCTGCGCATCCAGCGGGTGCACGGCCCGTGGCTCGCGTTCGCCGGCACGGGC
>JAEUHV010000247.1 GCA_016794485.1 Planctomycetota bacterium | reverse complement strand
GCGTCACGTTCACGTGCAGCACCGAGTGCTCGTGGCCGCTGGGCGCGGGCATGGCTGCGCGGATGCGCTCGACGAGCACGGTGCGCGCGTTCTCCTCGACGGCGAGGCGCTGGGTGAGCTGTTCGAGTTCGGGCGACGGCGCCAGCGTGCGCGGCCGGGCCGAGATCCACGACGCCCGGCGGGCCTGCAGCCCGCGCAGCAGCTCCTGCATCAGGTCGTGCGTGCGGCGCAGTGAGCGCTCGAGTTCGCGCGTGTCTTCAGAGAACGACATCGAAGCCTCCCTTGGTCGCGGCCTTTCCGGCCAGGAACGGATTGCGGTCGGCGGCCGCGCGCGCCGCGTTCGCCTTCTCCGGCGTGAGCTCGTGGTTGCGCTCCAGGTCGGCGAGCAGCGCGCTGGCGATGCCGATCTCGGACTCCTTGCCGATCTGCTCGGCCAGGTTCTGGTCGAACCAGTCGGCGAACGTGTCCGAGCCCGGACCGCTGCCGAACATCGTGCTGTCGCCGCCGACCGCCGCGGTCGCCCGCAGGCTGCTCACCATCGTGCGCACGAACATCTGCTCGAACTGCGAGGCCGTCTGCACGGCCTTGGCGCGTTCCTTGCCCTTCGCGTCGAGCGGGTTCATCTTGAGCGCGTTCAGCTCGCCGAGGTTCATGGAGCTCATCAGCGCACCTCCAGCGTGGCGTGCAGATAGCCGCCCTGGTCGAGCGCCTGGAACACCGAGACCAGCTGGCCGGGCGTGAGGCCGAGCGCCTTCAGGTTCTGCAGCAGGTCGGACACGGTGGCGCCGCCGCTGACCTTCTTCAGGTCGGTGTTGGTGCTCTGCACCTCGACGCTGGTGCGGCCGACGCGTTCGGTCGTGCCGGTCGACAGCGGATTCGGCTGCGACACCTGGTCTTCCTCGACGATGGCGATCGTCAGGTCGGACAAGCCGACGACGCACGGGCTGATCAGCACGCCTTCGCCGGCGAGCACGGTGCCGCTGGTCTGGTCGATCAGGATCTTGGCCGGGTTCTCGACCGGCACGCGCACGTTGCCGACCAGGTTGAGGATGCGGATCGCGTTCGCGGGGGTGCGTTCGTCGTCGGGCAGTTCGATCCGCACGAGCCCCTGGTCGACCGCCGCGACCTTGGCGGCGCTTCCGGCCAGTGCCGTCTCCACGCCCGACGCGATCGACGCGGCGTTGAACGGGCTCGGGTTGAGCACTTGCAGTTCGAGCGCGCCGGACTCGCTGAAGAACGAGCAGTTCTCCTCGCGGATCACTAGGCCGCCGTTCGGCAGCCACGCGGTTGCACTCGGGTTCTTGGTCACCTGCGCATTGGCGCCCTGCGCGGTGAAGCCGGCCACGATCAGGGCACCCTGGGCGACCACGTAGGTCTGCCCGTCGACGCCCTTGAGTTCGGCGCGCAGCAGTTCACCGCCGCGCAGCGACACCGAGTCGCTGAGCACTTCGACCTTCACGTCGAGCGGCTGGCCTTGCTTCGCGAACGGCGGCAGCGAGCAGGTCAGCGAGACGAGCGCGGTGTTGCCGCCGACGACGTCGGCCATCGTCAGGTTGAGGCCGAGCTGGCGGACCACGTTGAGGACCGCCTGGCGCGTGCCGCGATCGCTCGAACCGGTGCCGGCGAGGCCGACGACGACGCCGATGCCGATCAGCTGGTGCGGCATGCTGTTGTGCAGGCGCGTCACGTTGCGGATGCGCGGCGACAGCACGGTCTCGCCCTGCGTGTTCTGGCGAACGGCGGGCGCCAGGTCGCCGGCCAACGGTTGCACCGTGACGCCGGGCGACGTGACGGCAGGAGCGGGCTCCTGCGCCGTGGACTCGGAAGTGGTCGGCAGCGGGGCCGGAGTCGGGCCGGGAGCCGGCGTCGGATCCTGGGCGACGAGGCCGATGGCGAGCAGGAACGTCAGGACGAAGCAGCGCATGGTGTTGATCCGGTTCAGAAGGGCCACGCGGCCCAGACCAGGGTGTCGAACAGCTGGCCGACGGGTCCGCGCGTGACCTGCCGCGTGTTGCCGCCTTCGCCGGTGATGGAGATGCGGGCGTCGGCGACCTGCGCCGAACCGACGGAGTTGTTGGTCGACACGTCGAGCGGCCGCACGAGGCCACTGATGCGCAGCGTGCGCGTCTCGTCGTTCACGGTGACGCTGCGCGTGCCGGCGACGACCAGGTTGCCGTTCGGCTGCACGTCGACGACGACGACGGCGATGCTGGCGCGCACTTCGCTGCCCGAGTTCTGCTTCGCCTCGCCGTTGAAGTCGGTCTCCTTGCGGATGTCGATCTTCGGCAGCGTGTTGCTCTGGAACGTCTTGTCCGAGAGCGAATAGGCCTCGAGGCGCGCCGACAGCGAGGTGTCGTTGCGGCGTTCGACCTTGTCTTCGTTCTTGACGCTGTGGCTCTCCTGGATCGTGATCGTCAGGATGTCGCCGATGTTGCGCGCGCGCAGGTCGGCGACGACCCCGATGTTGGCGCCGGTGCGCACGTAGGGATTCTGGCCGGCGGCGGTGCCGGCGAATCCGGCGACGGCGGCGGCGGCGAACCAGATGGGCAGGCCACGCATGGGTGAGGTCCTCATTGCTGCACCACGACGAGTCCGGGGCCGTAGACGAACCCGGCGAGGGTCGCGCGCGATTGCAGGTTGGTGAGCGCGACGCGGCCGTTCAGCGGCGCGTCGTGGTTGGCGATCGCCTTGGCGGTGACCTTCACCCGGCCGCGCGTCAGCACCACGGTGACGACGTCGCCCTTGCGGACCACGGCGGGCGGCGCGATGTCGCCGAGCGTGAGTCGTTGGTTCGACTGCAGGTTGCGCGAGGCGATCATGCCGTCGACCTGGTCGATGCGGGCGAGGAACACCGAGGTCGCCTGGTCCATCTGTTCACGGACGAGGCCGACGACGTCCGGACCCAGCGGCTGGCCGGCGCGGATCGGGCCCGTGGTCTTCAGCACCTGCTGGAAGCGGCGCAAGGTGAAGGTCACCGGGATCTTGCGGAACTGCTCGCCGTCGACCTGGATCTCCACGTCGACGATCGCGGCGTTCGGGCCGGTCTTGGCGCCGCGCACGCGCGCCTTGAGCTCCTGGCTCTGGCGTCCCGGCGGTGCCTGCACGGTGCGCATCCGTTGCGGCGGCTCGAACTCGACGTCGCCGCCCTCGAGCGCCAGCTGCGCCTGCAGAGCCGTGGTCGCGGCATCGAGCATCTCCTGGGCCGGAACGTCTTCGACGCGCGCCTGGACGATCACTTCGTCGGCCCCTTCGAAGCGAACGCTCTTGAGGTCGATGCCGGCCCCGGCCAGCGACTGCACGATCTCGGTGCGCGAGATGGTGCGGGCGTAGCCGTTCACCGGCGCGGGACCGAAGCGGATCTGTGCCAGCGCCATGCCGGAGGCGTCGGCCGGCAGTTCGCACAGTTCGCCGATGGTGACGTTCATGCCGCGCACCCACACCGTGGGCTTGAGCTTGAGCGCCGTGGTCGGATCGTGCTTCTCGTCGCCGCCGACGGGGGCGACGGCGAAAAGGCCGCACAACAACATCGCGATGGCCTGCATGACTCTCCTCCTCTTCCTGCGTTTCCCTGCGAACTCTGCGAAGACGAACCCTACCGACCTGCCGCGCGATCAGCGCGACAGGTTGGTGGCCGTGGACAGCATCTGGTCGCTGGCCTGGATCGCGCGGCTGTTCACCTCGTAGGCGCGCTGCGCGACGATCAGGTTGACCAGTTCGTTGACGATCTGGACGTTGGACCGCTCGATGAAGCCCTGCTTGAGCAGGCCGAGGCCGGTCGAACCGGGCGTGTTGGTGATCGGGGCGCCGGACGCCTCGGTCGGACGCATCACGTTGGCGCCGACCGCGATCATGCCCGACGGGTTGACGAAGCGGTGCAGGTTGAGCTGGCCGAGCAGCGTCGACGAGTCGGGATTGCCGGCGGTGCGCACGTTGACGCGGCCCTCCGGGTCGATCGCGATCTCGAGCATGTCGGTCGGCACCGTGATTTCGGGCAGCAGCGTGTTGCCGCTGCCGGTCACCAGCTTGCCGTCGGCGTTGACCTGGAAGGCACCGTCGCGCGTGTAGCCGGTCGAACCGTCCGGCAGCGTCACCGCGAAGAAGCCTTCGCCGTCGATCGCGACGTCGAGGTTGCGTTCGGTGATCTCCAGGGTGCCTGTCGTGAACACCTTGGTCGTGCCGTTGAGGCGCGTGCCCGAGCCGATCTGCGTGCCGATCGGCACCGCCGCTTCGCCGGCACCCTTGGCCAGGCCTGGCGACTGCAGCGTGACGTAGAACAAGTCCTCGAACGAGGCCTGCGACTTCTTGAAGCCCGCCGTGTTCACGTTCGCGATGTTGTTCGCGATCATGTCCACCATGGTCTGTTGGGCCTTCATGCCCGTGGCGGTCGTGTAGAGACTCTTCAGCATCGCAATTACCTCAACATGTTGGTGATCAGGTTCTCTTGCAGGCGCCCGATCCCCGAGAGCGCCTTTTGCGTGGCGGTGAAGCTGCGCTCCACCGAGATCATCTGGACGAGTTCCTGCAGGCTGTCGACGTTGCTGCCTTCGAGGAAGCCCTGCTGCACGCCGTCCCCTGCCGGCCGGGCGCGCTGGTT
>JAEUHV010000245.1 GCA_016794485.1 Planctomycetota bacterium | reverse complement strand
CTCCAGCACGTTGGCCAGCACCCGTCCGCGCCCCGGCAAGTCGTCGCGTTGTTCGTGGAACGTCAGCAACGGCAGCAGTTCAGACCCGAGGCCGAGTGCGGCGCGCAGCGTCGCCAGCGCCAGCACGCAGAGCCCCGCCGGCAGCAGCGCGCGCCACGCGGCGCGCGGGGCGACGAACACGAACGAAGCGGCGAGCACGAGCCCTTCCGGCCGCACCCAGAACGCGAGACCCGCACACACGCCGGCGGCGACGAACCGTTCGCGTCGGCCGAACCACGTGCCCACCGCCACGAGCAGCACGAACGGCGGCTCGCTGTAGCCTTCGGCGGCGACGCGCAGCAGCAGCGGCGAACTCGCCCACAACAGGGCGGCCGGCCACGCGGCGCGCGGATCGAGTTCGTGCGCCAACGCGACGAGCGGTCCGGCGGCCAGCGCCAGCGTCAGCGCCGAGAGCAGCAGCGCCGCAGCTTCGGGCGACACACCGAGCGCCACGATCGGCGCCAGCAGCAGCGGCCAGCCCGGCGGAAACACCATCGCCAGCGCCTCCGCAAAAGCCCCCGCGGCGAACTGCTGCGCCATCCAGAAGTACGAAACGCCGTCCTCGGCCGGCACCGGCGTGGCGAGGCCGAGCAGCACGACCAGCGCGAACGTGGCGGCCCCGCCGGCCGCCATGGCCGCACGCGGCGCCGCACCAGCACCCGCGGCGCGGCTCACGGCCACGTCGTCATCGTGCGGGGCTTGGGCAGGTTGCGGTCCGGGAAGTCGGCCCACGGCAACTCGCGGAACCGCTGCGTCGCCGCGTCGGGCTTGTCGAGCGCCTGCAACGCGAACGCGAGCCGGATGCGTTCGAGGTCGTCGGTCGGGTCCCGCTTCAGTGCCGCCGCCGCCACGTCGTGCACCTTCTGCGCGTCGCCGGCCGCGCGCAGCAGTTCGACGTAGCGTTCGCCGAACCACAGGTTGGTGATCGGCAGCGATGCGACCGCCTTCGGTTCGTGCAGCGGACCATGGCAGGTCTGGCACTTCTGCATCGGCCACGACGGCAGGTGGTCGATCATCGCGTCGATCCACTGGCGTTCGTCGGCGTCGCCGGCGAGCTGGGCGATGCGCGCGCGCACCGCGTAGGCGCGGCGCTGTTCGAGCGGGCCGAGCCCGTCGACGTCGCCGATCCCGGCCATCGTCGCCTTCGCCGCCGCGAGGTCGAGCCGCTGCATCTGCGACATCGCCACCAGCACCGCGTGGTTCACCTCGAACGTGTTGCTGCCGGGGCCGTCCTTCAGCTTCGCCAACCAACCGCGGTCGCCGAGCCGCATCGCCGCGTCGCGCGCGAGGCGCAGGAACAGTTCGCGGTCGCGTGCCTCGAGGCGCAGCGTGCCGAGGTGCTCGAGCCGGGTCCGCACGGCCTCCGCTTCGGCGCGACCGCCGCGTTCGAGCTCCGTGCGGATCGCTTCGAGCTGCGCCCGCTCCGGCGACTTCTCCTTGCCGGTGGCCCGCTTGCCGTCCGCCGGTGCTGGCTGCGGATCCTGCGGCCGGGCGTTGGACGCACCGACCGAGGCAAGCGACAGGGCGGCGGCGACGACGACGTGGCGGACGGTGAAGGGACGCATGGCGAGAGCCCGGAACGGTCGCGTGGACCCACTGCCCGCGCAATGCCCTCTTTGCAGTAGCCTTGGGTTCCATGCTCGTCCGCGCCCTCGCCTCCGTTGCCTTCGCCACCTTCGCCGCGCCTGGGATGGCGCAAGTCCACTACCACGCCGACGGCCGGCCCTGGTCGCAGCGCGCGCAAGCGGGCCCCGACGCCGCCGTGCCCGGTTGGTACTACAACCTCGGTGTGACCGGCCTGCGCGTCGAACTGGTGGCCGACGCACCCACCCACCTGGTGGTGCGGCACGTCCTCGAGGACAGCGTCGCCCGCGGCCGCATCGAGGTCGGCGACCACGTCGTCGGTGCTGGCGGCATCGAGTTCCAGACCCCGCACCAGAACGGCTACGGCGAGAAGGTGTTCGGCGCGCGTGGGCCGATCGGCGACTTCGCCACCGCCCTCGACGCGGCGCTGCAAGCGAAACCGGCGAAGCTCGAAGTCGCGGTGCAGCGCGCGGGCGAACGCCGCACCGTGACGCTCGACCTGCGCGACCACGCCGGGGGCTTCGCTGCGACGTTCCCGGACGACTGCAAGAAGAGCGATCGCGTGCTGGCCAAGCTGCTGCCGTGGCTCGTGGAGCAGCAGCGCGACGACGGTTCCTGGGGCAGCCCGCCGCACGATGCGTTCGCGCCATTGGCGCTGCTCGCGAGCGGCGATGCCCGCTGGCGCAAGGCCATCGAGAAGAACGCGCGCTTCCACGCGCGCACGACGAAGGCGAAGGACCACGACGGCCTGATCAACTGGCGTTACACGGCCGCCGGCATCGTGCTCGCCGAGTACCACCTCGCGACCCGCGCCGAATGGGTGAAGCCGGAGCTCGCCGAGATCCGCGACTTCCTGCTGCACTCGCAGTACATGGATCCCGCGCAGCGCAACCCGAAGGCGCAGCAGTCGCACCCCGACTCGTGGCCGAAGCGGCCCGAGGACGCGATCGGCGGCTTCGGCCACAACCCCGGCTTCGAAGGCTACGGGCCGATCGCGATGGTCACCGGACAGGCTGCGGTCGCGTTCGCACTGATGCAGCACTGTGGCGTCGACGTGCCGCGCGAACGGCTCGACGCCGCGTACGCGTTCCTCGCGCGCGGCACCGGCGCGAACGGCTACGTCTGGTACGGCGACGACGTCGGCGGCGGGCCGAAGGCCTGGGCCGACCCAGGCCGCACCGGCGCTTCGGGTGTCGCCCACTGGCTCGCTCCGTACGACGACGAGCGCTACCGGACGATGGCGCTGCGGCACGCGCGCGTGATCGGCGAACACCCGCAGAGCTTCCCCGACACGCACGGCTGCCCGACGATGGGCATGGCGTGGGCGGCGATGGCTGCGCACACGGATCCGGCCGCGTTCCGTTCCCTGCTGACCGAGAACCGCTGGTGGTTCGTGCTCGCCGAATGCGCCGACGGCACCTTCTACTACCAGCCCAACCGCGACAACGCCGGCTACGGCGAAGACTCGCGGCTGTCGGCGAGTGCAGTCGTGGCGCTGGTCCTCAGCCTGCCCAGACGCAGCCTGCACGTGGCCGGCAAGCCGTTCGCGAAGTGAACGACGGCGTCACTTGTCGACGTTGGCCGGCAGGATGCGCGTCGACTCGAAGCGCTGGCTCAGCACCCAGCGCCCGACCGGTGTGGTCGGATCGCCGGAGCGGTAGTGCTTGAAGGTGTTCACGAACAGCCAGACGTCGTCGCCGACCGGTTCGGCGGTGGTCACCTGGAACTCGTCCCACTCGTAGCGGTAGACGGTCACGCGCACGACGTTGGTGTCCGGCTGGATCCAGCCTTCGCGCTTCTCCTTCGACACCTTGGGCGCATTGACGACGAGGCGCAGCAACTTGCCGGCACCGTGCTCGGGCTTCTGCAGCGTCTGCGTGGCGATCTCCGTCAATTCCGCATCGGTCGACGCCGCGGGCGGCATGCGCACCGCGTCGAGCGTCGTCACCGCGAGGCGCTGCAGGTGCTGGGTCGCCCGGTCGACCTTCGCCGCCTGCGCGTCGCGTTCGGCGGCCGGCACGGCGGCCGCGCCGGCGAACTCGTCGTGCACCTTCGCCGCGGCGACCGCCGTCGCCGCCTGCCGCAGGCGCAGCATCTGGGTGTCGAACGCCCCGCGCGCCAGGATGCGGTTCGCGACCTGGTCGCGGTCGTCGGCGTCGGTCGCCAGCAACCAATCGGCGTGGCGCAGCCCGTCGGCGACCGCGGCTGCGAGCGCGGCGGTGACGTTGCGCTGCAGGTCGTCGACGCGGCGCGTCCAGTCGACGGTGACCAGGTGGCGCAAGGTCTCGGCCCGCTGGCGGTCGGCCGCGACGTTCTGCAGCGCCTGCTCGGCGACGGCGCGGTCGGCCGGCAGTTCGACGTCGCGCAGTTGCCGCAGCCGTTCGAGGAACGCACGCAGGCGCTGCGGCTCGAACGGCGCCTCGGGTGCGTCGGGCAGGTGGGTCGGCACGTACTTCTGCAGCAACGCGTCGACCTGCGCGCCGACGCCGCCGGCCGACGCCCGGTCGCTGCCGACCTTGGCCAGCACCGCGTCGAACTTCGCCTGCAGCGCCGCGAGCTTCTGCTGCACCGCACCCACCGCCGCATCGCCGGCCGGGAAGGTCGCGAGACGCTTCGTCAGGGCGGCGAGGTCCCGCTGCATCGCGCTGCGCCGCGCGTCGTCGTCCCACAGGTTCGCGGGCACGATGCCGAAGTTGTGGGTCGCGGCGCCCACTTCCTTGTCGAGCTGGGCCAAGGCTGCATGGTCGAGTCCGGGGGTGGGCCGGGTCGCGGGTGCCGGTGCCTCGGCCGCCTGCGCCCGTTTCGCCGCGATCTTGCCGCGGATCGCCTGGCTGCGCGCAACCGCGGCCTTGTGGTGCTCGTCGGGCCGGATCACCGCGGCGAGCCGCTTGTCCGCCCAGTCGAGTTCGGCGACCAGGGCCAGCAGTGCCTTGCCGTCGCCAGCACCGAGCGAGGGCTCGGCCTGTTCGCACTTCTCGATGCGCTGCAGCGCCTGCCGGGTCAGGGCGTCCTGGGCAGGGGCGGCCGCCGCGAGCGCGGCCACCGCGACGAAAACCAACGGATGACGGGGCATGCGCAACCCAGACGGGTTTCCGCGCCGCGACCCGTCACCGAACCGGACGATTCCGGTCACTGCACGTCGATCACGGTCGGGGTGCTGAGTTCGAGGCCGCTGCCGCCGAACGCCAGGCTCTGGAACAGCAGCTTGCCCGACCACAGCGGCGGGATCGCCGGCGTCGCGATGCTGCCGAAGCCGAACGGCGCCGGCGCGGCCCCCCAGAACGTCAGGCTCGGGGTGTAGAGGTCGGGGAAGCACAACGCCGAGAAGGCCGGCGCGACCGTCAGCGACACCGGCACGACCGGCGGCGCGATCTCGATGAACACGAAGTTCCACAGGAACGGCGAACCGACGTCGATCGTCGTCGGCGGGCCGCCGGCGCCGAAGTAGGGCAGCACGTGCTGCTGCGGCTCGAGCACGTAGCGGCACACGCGTGCGTCGGTGATCGCGTTCACGAAGCTCGCGGCGCCGGTCGTGGTGCTCGCGGGGCGGATGCCGATCTGCGGCCCCCACGTCGGACCACCCGGACACGGCGTGCCGACCGGCCCGCACGGGCCCGCGTAGATCGTGCCGCCGCCGACCGTCGTCAGCAGGCTGCCGCCGGTCATCGTCTCGGTGGCGAAGATCAGGTGCGGCCGCGGGATCGCGATGCCCCCGCACGGGAACGCGGGCGGCGGCGGCGGCGCCGACCAGTCGATCTCGATCGACTCGAGGTCGACGGCGTTGGGGATGCAGGCGCCGAAGCGGTCGGTGACGCCGGCGTTCACCACGAGCGCGTCGATCTGCGCCTCGGTGAACACCACCGCTGCACTGTTCGGCATGACCGCACCGACGCGCAGGTCCGGCGTCCACGTCACCGCCCACCCGGGCACGCACAGGATGTCGCCGTCGCGCACGAACGTCGGCCCGCACACGGTGGTCGCGGCGATGTCCGCGTCGAGCGAGAACAACACGCCGTAGTTCGGCGAGAACGCGATCGCGTCGACGTCGATCGGCGTCGCCGGCGCCAGCCCGAGCGCCTGGTTGAACTGTTCCTGGCGCATGAAGTACTCGACCTGGCCGTCGCCCGGCAGGTTGACGATGTGGCCGACGTCACCCGGGCGCAGCGGCAGCGCACTCACCGTGGTGCCCATCGCCGCCGACGGCGACCAGAACAGCGTGCGCGCGTTCTGCGTGCCGGCCACCGCCGGCAACTGGCGACCGCACAGCGCGTCGATCGTGCCGAACAGGGCCGGGTTCCAGTAGAGGCCGTCGCCGTTCTCGTCGCCGGCCATGGTGTGGAAGCACGTGCGCGGCACGAACTTCTCCGCCGACACCGTGGCGCACGGACCCGCGAGCCAGTCGTAGGTGACGATCTCGTTCGGCCGCAGGTTCTGCAGCACCGTGCCACCGCTGCCCGAAGCCGTGGTTTCGGGCTGCGAGAACGTCAGGGCGAACTGGGGAATCTGGGCCACGGCGACGGCCGGGAGGCACAGGGGCAGGAAGGAACGCAGGAGGGGGGAGCGGGTCATGGTGGGTCTCGTTGCCCGGGGAAGACCCGTTCCGGACCGAACGCACGCGCTCGGCCGAAGAAATCGCGCCCGACCCAGCGTTCGCTACCATGCCCGCCATGTCGGAGTCGACCGAGGCCCTGGTGCGCGCCGCCAGCACCGACCGGCACGCGCTCGAACAGTTGCTCGTGCGCCACCTGCCGCAATTGCAGGGCTGGTTGCGCCTGCGCATGGGACCGAAGCTGCGGGCGCGGGAGGGCCCGGAGGACCTGGTCCAGTCGGTCGCCCGCGAGGCGTTGGCGGAATTGCCCGGCTTCGAATGGCGCGGCGAAGCGGCGTTCCGGCACTGGCTCTACACGCGCGCCCAACACAAGCTGCAGGACCGGATCAAGTTCGTGCAGGCACAGCGCCGCGACCCGGCCCGCGAAGTGCCGCCGCCCGAGGACAGTGCCGCCCTGCTCGCCTGCTATGGCACGTTGTGCACGCCGAGCCGCGACCTCGCCTCGCACGAAGCGCTCGCACGCATCGAAGCAGCGTTCGACGACCTGCCCGAGGACTACCAGGAGGCGATCACCCTGTATCGCCTGTGCGGACTCGACTACGCCGAGATCGCGGCGCGCATGCACCGCAGCGAAGGGGCGGTGCGCAACCTCGTCTACCGCGGCCTGTCGCGGCTGGCGCTGCGGCTCGGTGGCCAGGACGGCGACGGCAGTACGCGCCGCAGCGACGCCTGAGTCTTCTCACCGTGACTGCGCCGGCCGCGGCGGCGGTGACGGATGCCGTGCGCGCAGGTCGCGGAACGCCGGCTCGGCGGCGAGCCGTTCGCATTCCTTGGCGGCCAGATCGACCGGGGCGAACCAGCCGGCCGCTTCGCACGCGAGCAACGCCTCCAGGGCATCGGCATCCGCGGTCGCGGCTCCGGCCGCGTCGCCTGCCGCGGCCAACATCGCCGCGGCCTGCAGCGATCGCCACGCCGCCATCGACTGCCGCTGCGCATCGCCTCGGGCCGAACCGGCCAACGCGCGAGCGACCTCGGCCAGGCGCGCCCCGTCGCGCGCCTTCCAGAGCTGTTCGCTGAGCACCTTGAGGTTGACGAAGCCCGACTGGCGCGCCCACGCATCCGTGCGCAACCGTTCCGGACAATGCGCGAACAACCTGCGGGCGCGTTCCAGGCGCTCGATCACTTCGTTCGCGGCGACCCCGGCCACGGCCTCGACCTGGGCCAGTTCGGTCAGCACGCCGGCGAGGTCACAGATCGCATCTTCGTCCTGCGGAAACGCGGACACGTCGCGTTCCGCGTGTTGCTCCGCCAGCCGGTAGTGGGCGACGGCCGCCGGCCACAGCCCGCGGGCTGCCGCGACTCGGCCAAGGCCCTGCTCCGCGAACGCGCGCAAACGGAGTTCCTGGGTCGGCGCCAGGACCAGGTCGTGCTCGGGCTGCAACACCTGCAGTGCGGCCTGGAAGTGCGCCTCGGCGGCGTCGAGCCGACCGCGGTCGCGCAGCAGTTCGCCGTAGCGGTTCTCCAGCACGGCAGTCGCCAGCCGTTGGTCGTGCCCGGCCGCACGCGCCGACGCGGCGGCGGCGAGGGCCCGCTCCAACTCGAGGTCCTGCCGTTCCGGGTCGTTGCGGATCCCCCACAGCGAGACGCGGTCCAACGCCATCTCCGCCGACTGATCCCGCGCCGCGCCGTTCGTCGCGTGATCGGCCAGGGCCATCGCCAACTCTGCATCGGCCCGCTGCAGGTGGTCGTCGAGGTCCGCGACTGCGAGTCCCCCCACCGCCGCCAGCAACAACTCGCCGCGCAGCGCCGCGAGCAGCAGGGCGACATCGGGCGTCGGAACTTCGTCGCGCCATTCGGCCAGGGTCGCCGCGGCCCTGTCCCTCGCCGCTTCGGCCGAGCCGGTCACCCGCAACGACGTGCAGAGCCAGCGGGCGGCCAACAGGCGATGCCGGCGCAACAACGTCGGATCGGAGTCGCCCGGCATGTTCTGCAGCAGCTCGTCGGCCCGCCGGAGCAGATCGGCGACCACCGTGCGGCCGCCTGGCCGATGCACGATGCCACTGGCCCCGAACCGGGTCAGGAACTCGCGCACCGCCGCCAACGCGTCGTCGCGCGCCCGGTCGGCGCGCGCCTTCTCGGTGCGCAGCGTTGCGAGGGAACGAGCCTGTTGCCAGGCGAGCGCGGACGGGACCAGCACCGCCGACACCGCCAGCACCAGCAGCACCACCGCGGCCACCGGATGCCGTTGCAGCCAACGCGTCGCCCGCACCCGCAGCGGCAGGCCACGGGCGCGGATCGGTCGGCGCAGCAAAACCGCGTCGAGATCCGCCGCGAACGCGTCGGCACTCGAGTAGCGACGGTCGCGGTCGACGTCCATCGCCGTGTCCAGCACCAGCCGCAGTTCGGCAGGCACGTGCACCGGTTCGGGCCCGCTGCGTTGGCCGGCGAGGATGCGCTGCCGCAGACGATCGGCGTCGGGGGCGGTGAACGGCGCCTGCAGGGCCAGCATCTGGTACAGCGTCGCCGCCAGCGAGTACACGTCGGCCCGTTCGTCGGCGGCGAGGCCGCGCACCTGCTCGGGGGCCATGTACGCCGGCGAGCCCGGCTCGCCCCCGGTGCGCGTCAGCTTCGGGTCGCCCTGCACGCGCGCCAACCCGAAGTCGAACAGCAGCGCGCGTCCGTCGGCGGTCAACATCACGGTGGAGGGCTTCACGTCGCGATGCACCACGCCCTGGCGGTGCGCGTGTTCGAGTGCTGCCGCCGACTGGCGGCAAAGCCGCACACAAGCCATCCAGTACTCGTCGGCGAACACGGAACGATCGCCGGGCGGCGGTTCGGCGGCAGCCCCCAGCAGTACGCGTTCGAGGTCGCGGCCACGCAGGGCCATCCGGTCCACGCCAGTCGCCTGCAACCGCCGGCACGCCTCGTCGATGGTCACACCATCGACGAACTGCATCGCGTACCACGGCATGCCAGCGTGCTCGCCGGTCGCCAGAACCGGCACGATCGCCGGGTGCGCCAGCCGCGCGATCACGTCGATCTCGCGGCGGAAGCGTTCGCGGGTGCTGCCGAAGTGCACGAGGTCGGGGCGGATCACCTTCAGCGCCACCTGACGCCCGAGGCTTTCCTGCTCGGCCAGGAACACCACCCCCATCCCGCCGGCGCCGAGACGCCGCAACAACCGGAACTCGCCCAGGCGCTCGGGCATGTCGTCGGCGGCGTCGCGAGCCAGCAATCCCGTACCGCGGAAGTCCGCCACCAGGGCCTGTACGCGGTCGCGATGTTCCGGACGACGCGCCAGGAACTCGGCCAGCGCCGGTTCGCCACCGCGGTCGAGGGCTTCGAGCGCCTCGGCAACCATGTCCTCGAGCCATCCCGACGACTGCGGTTCGCTGGCATCGGCATCGGCATCGGCTTCAGTCATGGTTGTCGGCCAGGGAACGACGTCGGAGGCATACGGCCAAAGGGAGGCGCTGCGGCCGACGTCACACGAAATACCGGATTCTGCGGAGCCAGGAAATCCGTGTGACGGAATGCGGCCGCGACTCCCTTGCGAAGCACCGGCGCACCCATCGCGCCACCCATTCCGAATGACCATGACCCCACGTTCCCACCTGTTCGTCACCATTCTCGGCGCCGCGGCCCTGCCGCTGCTGGCGCAGACTCCGATGCCTCTGCCGAATGCACCCCATGCACCCGCCGACTTGCCGTGGCCGACGGATCGAGTGCTGACCGACGCCCCCGGTGACGGGTCGATCTGGGCCATGACCGCTGCCTGGAAGGCGGGATTCGACGACCACGGTGCCGTGTTCGTGCCGTTCCTCGGCAGCGACGTGCCGTCGGCACCGACGACGTTCACGTTGCGGTCGGTGCGCGCCGGCGACGCGTCCGTCGCGGTCGGCGACGCGATGCCGCAGCTCGACGGCCAGCGCGTGTCGTTCGCCCGCGGCGACGTGGTCGAACGTTACGACCTCCGGCAAGCGGGCATCGAACAGAGCTTCGTGTTCGCGAATCTGCCGAACCGCGGCGAACTGCAGGTCGAGATCGCCGTGCAGACGGCGCTCGAACACCGCCTCGACGGCCGCGACCACTGCTTCGTCGGCGCCGCCGGCGGCACGCGCTACGGCGGCGCGATCGCGATCGACGCGCGCGGCGAACGGCTGCCGATCGTCACGGCGTGGACCGGCGAGGCGCTGCGCCTCACGGTGCCGGCGGCGTTCGTGCAGTCCGCCGAACTGCCCCTGGTGATCGATCCGCTGATCGGCACGCTGTGGAGCCTGCCGACCACGACCTCGGCCGTGGCGCTGTCGTCGACCGACCTCGCGTGGGACGACAGCCTGCAGCAGTTCTTCGTCACCTACGAGCGTGCGTTCAGCCTCACCGACCACGACGTCTACGTCGCCTGGCTGGACGCGAGCATGCAGCCGCAGGGACTGCTGACGATCGACTTCACGTCGACCTGCTGGTCGCGGCCGCGGGTCGCGACGCTCGAAGCCCACGACGTCGGCTGCGTCGTCGCCGAGACGAGCACCGGCAACGTGTCGCCGTTCAACATCGCCAAACGCCGCTTCTTCGGGGGTGTCGCGCCGACGACGATGCCCGTGCAGTCGTTGTCGGCGATCGGCAACATCGACCGGACGACGCCGGACATCGGCGGGGACGCCGATCCGACCGGGCCGAGCAACTTCCTGATGGTGTTCAGCTACAGCGACACCACGACCGGTGAAGGCGGCATGTCGGGCTCGACGTTCAATGCCACCGGGACCGAGATCGCCTACGCCCCCCTCAACAACGCCCTCGGCTCGGAACTGCGCCCTGCCGTCAGCAAGCACTGCGGCGCCCCGGGCTCCCCCAACGCGGGTTGGTCGATCGTCTACCGGCACGAGGTTCCCGGCCAGATCACCGGGTGCTTGATGCACTCGTTCGTCTACCGCAGCGGCCAGAAGCGCACGAACCCCGCGGTCGCCGTGCAGGTCGGCCCGACGACGCCGAACGCCGGCAGTGACTGGGACGTGTCGCCGCCGACCACCGGCTCGCCGGCAAACTACATGTGCGTCGAACGCCGGCTGGACACTGCCACGCTGCTGCACAAGCTGCACGGCCACGTCTTCACCGACACCGGCGCCGCCGTCTTGCCGAGTTCGCAACTGCTGACGTCCACCAACAACCGGGCGAACCCGGTCGTGACCACCGACGGCACCCGCTTCGTGGTCGCCAACTCGACCGAATTCGCCAACAACGACCACGACGTCTCGGTGCACACCTGGGCGCTGGTCGGCGGCGTGCTCGACCTGCACGACTTCGCCGTGGTCTCCTACTCGGGCGACGCGGACGTCCACCCGGCCGTCTGCGCGATGACCGGAACGAGCCACAACGACTACGGCCTCGCGTGGATCCACCAGTCGGGCAACCAGTGGTCGGTGCAGGCGCAACGCTACTTCGGAGTCGAAAGCGGTGGTTTCACCACCCGAACGACCGGCTGTGGCGGCCTCAACATCTTCGCCTTGGGCAGCACCGCGATCGGCGACCAGTTCGGGATTGGCCTCAGCGGCCTCGGCGGCCTGCCGGGATTCCTGGTCGGCCCCCCCGTCACCTACACGCTGCCGGGCTGCACCGGCTGCACGATCGGAGCCGACCAGATCCTCCTGACCGGCAACCAGGTGGTGGTCACCGTCCCGGTCGACGTCGGACTCGTCGGTGCGGTGCTGTCGTTCCAGGGCCTGCAGCTGCTGGCGGGAGCAGGCCCGTGCCTCGGGCAGTTCGAACTGAGCGACACGATCGACGTCCGGGTCCGCTGACCGCGGCGCCGCGTCGCCTCCTGGCGCGCGGCAGCAATCCTGGGCACGCTGCGCATGGCCCATGTCCGCCGCCGCGCAGTCCTTCGTCGTCACCGACTTCTACCGCGGCATGCGGCTGGACCGGTTCCTGCAGCACATGCTGCCGCGCATGTCGCGTTCGTCGATCCAGGACGCGATCGAACATCGCGTGACGTTGGCATCGGGCACGGAACCGAAGGCCTCGCGACGTCCAGCACTCGGCGAGGTCGTGACCATTTCCGCGCGCCCCGTGCGCGCGACGCCCGGCCCCACGGTCATCCCGATCCTGCGCGAAGGTCGGGGCTGGACCGTCGTCGACAAGCCCGCGGGCATTGCCAGCACGCCAGGCTCGCGGCGGCCGGGCCCGGACGTGACCACGCTGCTCGGCCTCTCGCCCGCACACCGCCTCGACCGCGGCACCAGCGGTTGCCTGCTGTTGACGCACGATGCGGCGACGGCACGCGCCTTCGACCTCGCCTTCCGCGCCCATCGGATCGACAAGGAATACGTCGCCGTAGTCGCCGGCGCCCCCGCACACGACACGTTCACCATCACTGCCCCGCTCGGTCCCGACCCGACGAGCCGCGTGCCGAACAAGGTCATGGTGCTGCCCACGGGCGCACCGGCGACGACCGACTGCGACGTGCTGCAGCGTCTCGGCGAACGAACGGTCGTGCGCGCCCGGCCGCGCACCGGCCGCCGCCACCAGATTCGGGTGCACCTCGCCCACGCCGGCCTGCCGATCGTCGGCGACCTGCTCTACGGCGGCGACGAACGGCGCTTCATCCGCTTCCAGATGGGGCAACCCACTGCGATCCCGGCGGGGCTGCAACCCGGCCGGCATCTGCTGCATGCGCACCGGCTTGGCTTCGCCGACCCGGGCAGCGGCGAACGCATCGAGGTGGAGGCGCCGTGGCCGGCGGACTTCGGCCTGCCGGGCTGAGTCCGATCGCGTCGCCCCGCTGCCATCGGCCTCAAGTCGGGACGCCGGGGTGTCGATCTTCGCGACATGAGCCTGCTCATCGCCGCCCCTGCGGTCCCCACCACGCTGCACGTCGGCAGCGGCAAGAACTTCCGCCCCGAGTGGCTCAACCTCGACATCGAGCCGCGCTGGCGACCGGACGTGCTGTTCGACATCAGCCAGCCGTTCCCCGCGGACGGCACGGTGCGGCTGCCGTCGCAGCGGTTCGGCACGGTCACGCTGCGGGCCGAGACCTTCGACCGGATCCTGGCGCAGGACGTGCTCGAACACATCCGCGACCTGACCACGGCGATGACGACGATGCTGCACCTGCTGAAGATCGGCGGCGTGCTCGACATCGTCGTGCCGCACGAGCTCTCGCTCGGCGCGTGGGCCGACCCGACCCACGTGCGCGCGTTCAACGAGAAGAGCTTCGACTACTACACGGTGTGGTCGTGGTACCTCGGTTGGCGCACGCACCACTTCCGCGTCGGCAAGGTCGAGTTCGTCGGCAGCCCGTACGGGCAGCAACTGCAGGCGCAGGGCAAGTCGATGGAAGAACTGCTGCGCACGCCGCGCGCGATCGACCAGATGTACGTGCAGCTGGTCAAGCAGCCGCTGAGCCCCGAAGTCCGGGCCAACACCGAGCACTACCTCGACCGGCCGCTCGGCTGATTCCGGCGTCCGGGCCAGGAAAGTGAACCCTCTGCCGCAGCTCGTGCGATGCTGCAGAGGTGACCTCGATGCACGAACCGGGCACGCGACCGTCCCCTGTGCAACCCGACCTCGGGCAGCACACGGGCATGCTGCGGCGCTACCTGTTCGTGCTCGGTGCAGGCGCCGATCGCATCGACGACCTCGTGCAGGAAGTGGTCGTGGTCGCCCTGCAGAAGGACGTCCAGGACCGCGGCGAGGGCCCGGTCGGCGCGTTCCTGCGCCGCATCGCCAAGAACCTGGTGCTGCGCGACCGGCGCTCGGCGGCGGCACGGCGCGAGGTCGAACTGGCCGACGAGGTGTGGCGCGCCGAATGCCGTGACGACGCCGGGGACGGCGAGGTGCGGCTCGCGGCGCTGCGCGCCTGCGTAGCGGCCCTGCCGGAGCGCAGCCGGAACCTGCTGGCCCGCTGCTACGGCGACGGCGCCGGGCGAAGCGAACTCGGCGTCGAGTTCGGCCTCCTGGCAGACGGCGTCAAGACGGCACTGCGGCGGCTGCGGGCCGCGCTGCGCGAATGCGTGGACCGACGACTGCGAGGTGGAACATGAACGACGACGAGATGCGCGAACGAGCGCGCGAACGACTGCTGACGGCGGAGCTCACCGACGTGCTGCGCGGAGCCGCGCCCGCGGCGGGTCGGGAACGGTTGTGGCGACGCTTCGCCGTCACCGCTCTCGTCGTGATCGGCACCGCCGTGACGCTCGGCGTGGCGTGGCTCGCGCGCCCACCCGAGGCGCCGGCGCAGGAACCGGCGTTCGACGCCGTGGAGCCGTGGTACGAACACGAGTGGCCGTTCCGCAGTGGCTGGAGGACGGCGCTCGTGCAGCCGGTTCCGGTCGCGTCGACGCCAGCCGGGGCCGACGAGTTCGTGCTGACGCTGCGCGACGCGCAGGGCTGCGAACTCGCCGCGGCGCTCGATCGCCCAGTGTTGAAGCGCCTCGCGCTGTCATGGCGCAACGACAGTGCTGCGGCGGAAATCAGCGACACCCTGTGGCAACGGCTCGTCGCGCGCGAGGACCTCGAATCGCTCCAGCTCACGGGCCGGTTCGACCTGCCGCCGGAGCGGTTGCGTGACTTGAGGCGGTTGCCGCGGTTGCGCTACCTGATGCTCGATGGTGCCGGCGTGTCGCTCGATCGAGCCACCGCCGAGGCGCTGGCCGAACTGCCGCGTCTGCGCGGCATCTTCATGGTGTCGATGGCGTTGACGGCGGACGGCGTGCGGGCGCTCGGAGCGTTGCCCCACCTCGAGATGCTCGGGCTGTCGCATCCCACCGGCGACGTGTCGGCGTGGGCCGCAGAGCTGCCACGCCTGCGCAACCTGCGCGGACTCCTGCTCGAGCAGAATGCGAACGACTCGTTCGTCGATGCAGCGCTGGTGCAGCGACTACGCGACCTACCGCGGCTCGTCGCCCTCGACCTCTGCCACGCGGGACTCGACGACGCGGCCCTGGCGGCGTTGCCGCCGGGACTCGAACTGCTCGGGGTGTCGGGGCTCGAACGGTGTTCGGTTGCGGGGCTCGGTGCCGTATCGCGCCTGCGCGCGCTACGCACGCTGCGGCTGCGCAAGGACGTGCCGGAAGGGCTTCGTCCGGCGTTGTTCGGAGCCATCCGGGCCCTGCCGATCGGCCGCATCGACCTGCTGGTCGGCGCTGCCGACGCTCCGTTCTGGCGGGAACTGCAACAGCTGCCGGCGTTGCGGCGAGTCGAGGTGCGGACGGGTGTGCCCCAGGCGAGCACATTCGTCGGAGCCGCTGCGTGCCAGAAGCTCGAGCTGCTGACGGTGCACTGCTCGCGGCTGCCCGATCCCGAGCGTCTGGCCGCGTTGCGCGACCACGCGACGCTGCGGCGTCTCGTCTTCGCCAGCGACGAAGCCGGCTGGACGCCGTTCGACGCCGCGCAGCTCGCGGCCCTGAAGGCCAGCATCGCCGTTCCGATCGACGTGCAGCTGCGCTGACGCGGCGCGTTCCGCTCGCGTGCTCGCGCCGAGGTCGCACAGGCGGAGGGCAGTCCTGGTCGCCAGCGGCGGGAACCTGGCAGAGTTCACCGACCCGGCGGCCATCCCGGCGGATCGTCGGTGCCCAGCACGTCGGGCCCGACGGTCGCCGCCAACTCGACGTAGCGACTGCCGTCCGCGGTGATCTGGCCGAAGCGGATCTCCGGTTCGAGGTCGGCGACCATGCGCCCATCGGAGCCGACGGCGCGGAGTGCGTAGAACCGTCCGGGAGCGAAGTCGAGCAGGAAGCCCTTCGGCAAGACGAAGTCGTGCACCAGTTCCGGATCGCCGTGCAACGACTCGACGAACGCGAACTTCGGCAGCCGAAGGACCGACGCAACCTTCACGGCGATCTGACCGGCGACCGATTCGCTGTCCGAATGCTCCGGCGCGTTGACCCCGAACGACTCCACGAACCCGTCCGGCCCGCGCACCTGCAGCAGCAACCGGTAGCGACCCGTGGTGATGCTCGGCACGTCACCGCGACTCACGATGCGCACCCGCACGCGGTCGCCGAGTTCCTCCGCCACCGAAGGGGCCGGAGCAGCACAAGCGACCAACACCGTGGCGGCCCCGAACGACAGCCAAACGCGCACCCGGCTCATGCGCCGCCACCACCGAGCAGTTCCTGTGGCGTCTTGCCGTCGATCGAGACCACGCGCAGCTGGTCGGCATCGGCGAACTGGATCTTGCCGTCGGCGCCGCACACCGCGACCGAACGTACGACCCCGGACTTCTCGACGGGCGCCAGGTCGCCGAACAACACGTGGCCGGTCGACGTCGCCCACTTGCTGACGCTGGCGCCGAGCACCACGAACCGCCCGCCCTTGTCGACGTGCGTGACGATGATCGCCATCGCCGCCTAGCCCTGGGCCGTGACGGCGGCCGGCAACGTCTTCGCACGCACCTCGTCGACCATGCGCGCGACGAACGCGTCCACCGGCAGCGTGCCGAGCTTCTCGCCGGCCTGGTTCTGCAGCGCAACCGCGCCTTCGTCGACTTCCTTCTGGCCGATGACCGCGAAGTAATTCACGCGCGCGAGCCGCGCGTTGCGCACCTTGGCGCCGAGCGAGTCGGCCTGTTCGTCGACGGTGACGCGCATGCCGGCCGCGAACAGCTTGTCCTTCACCGTGCGGGCGAAGGCGAGCTGGGATTCGCCGATCGGAATCACGCGCACCTGTTCGGGCGCCAGCCACAACGGGAACTTGCCCTCGAAGTGCTCGATCAGGATGCCGATGAACCGTTCCAGGCTGCCGAGCGTCGCGCGGTGCAGCATCAGGCAGTTCTTGCGGCTGCCGTCCTCGGCGACGTAGGTCGCGTCGAAGCGCTCCTTGCCCGGCAGGTTGGGATCGAGCTGGATCGTGCCGCACTGCCAGCCGCGCCCGATCGCGTCGACCAGCGTGAACTCGAGCTTGGGCCCGTAGAACGCGCCGTCGCCGGGCGACACCGTGTAGGAGAGGCCGGCCGCGCGCACGGCGTCGCCGAGCGCCTGCTCGGTGCGGTCCCAGGTCGCGTCGTCGCCGATGCGCTTCTCGGGGCGCGTGGCGAGCTTGATGGTGAACTTGTCCGGGCCGAAGCCGAAGTCGGCGTAGACCTCGCTGAGCATCTTGCAGAACGTCGCGACCTCGGCGCCGACCTGCTCGTCGGTGCACAGGATGTGGCCGTCGTCCTGCACGAAGCCGCGCACGCGCATGATGCCGTGCAGCGCTCCGCTCGCCTCGTTGCGGCAGCACGAGCCGAACTCGGCGATGCGCAGCGGCAGGTCACGGTAGCTCTTCAGGCCCTGCTTGAAGATCATCAGGTGCCCGGGGCAGTTCATCGGCTTGATGGCGAAGTCGCGCTTCTCGGACTCCGTCGTGAACATGTTCTCGCGGTACTTCTCCCAGTGGCCGCTGCGCTCCCACAACGAGCGCGCCATCACACTGGGCGTGTGCACCTCGACGTAGCCGTACTTGCGCTGCTTCTCGCGCATGTAGTCCATCAGCGTCACGTAGATGGACCAGCCGGCCGGATGCCAGAACACCTGGCCAGGGTTGTCCTCTTCGATGTGGAAGAGACCCATCTCCTTGCCGAGCTTGCGGTGGTTGCGGCGTTTGGCCTCTTCGAGGCGGTTGAGGTGCGCCTTCAGCGCCTTCTCGTCGGCGAAGCAGGTGCCGTAGATGCGGGTCAGCTGGTCGCTGGTCTGGTCGCCGTGCCAGTACGCACCCGCGACCGACATCACCTTGCTCGCCTTCAGCCAGCCGGTCGACGGCACGTGCGGACCGGCGCAGAGGTCCTCCCAGTGCTGGCCCGGAGTGCCGCTGGTGTAGAACGACAGCGCGCCATCGCCCTTCGCCAGCGCGCGCTCGGCGTTGTCGCGTTTGTATTTGTCGTTCGCGGTGCGGGCGAGGCCGTCCTGCGCCGAGTACTCGGTGCGGGTGAACGGGCGGTTCGCGGCGACGATCTCCTGCATCTTCGCCTCGATCGCGGCGAAGTCGGCCTCGGCCACCGGCCGCGGCGTCTTCAGGTCGTAGAAGAAACCCTCGTCGACCGGCGGGCCGTAGGCGAGCTGCGTGCCGGGAAACACGGCGCACACCGCTTCGGCGAGCACGTGCGCCGCGGAGTGGCGCAGCAGGAACAGGGCATCGGGGTCGTCGTCCTTGGCGGTGACGATCTTGACCGTGCAGTCGCGGTCGATCGGCCGCGCGAGGTCGCGCAGTTCCTTGCCGTCGAGCTTGATGCCGATCGCCTTCTTGGCGAGGCCGGGCCCGATCGTCGTGGCGATCTGCAGTCCGGTGACCGCCTGGGCGAATTCGAGGACTTTGCCGTCGGGAAGGGTGATACGTGGCATGGGCTCGCTCTCGGTGAAGGGCGAGCAGAGTACCGACGCGCCGCAGCCGCGCAACGCAGCGGCGGCGGGCGACGGCTCCAAACTGGACGGGCGATACCGTCCGTCCCCGCGTCACTCAGTAGCCGAGCGTCCAGGCCACGCCGTTCGACGTGGCGAGGTTGAGTGGATTGGCCAGGGTGAACGCGGCCGTCTGCCACGTGAGCTGCGCGCCGACCAGCAGCGGGTTCGCCGGAATCGGCAGCGCGAACGTGCCGCTGCCGCCGGCCACCGGGAACGTCGCCGACGCGAGGTTCGCGGTGCTCCAGGCCGCACAACCGGGCGCGCCGAGGGCGCCGAGGTCGAAGCCGGGCGGCGGCACCTGCTGGTCGCCGACGAACACGATGCCGAGCGGCACCAGGTTCGGCACGTTCGTGGTCGTGAGCGTGCAGGTGGCTCCGAGCACCGGCAGGTCGCTGGCCAGCGCCAGCGCCGGCGAGCCGCAGCCAGCGCCGTAGACGACGCGGGTCGCGCACGCGTTGCCCTGCAGCCACGTCATCCGCACTTCCATCGCGAACAGGCCGTTCGAGGTCGGCGGCTGCGTCGTCGCGCCGAACGTCGCCACGTAGTGCCGCAGCTGGGTCGCCGTGCGCCGGGCATTGAAGCCCCCGGTCAACCCGGACGAACTGGTGTACTGGATGCCGATGTCGGTGACGCCGTCCCAGACGAAGAACGCCGTCGAGAACCCGGGCAGCGCGACGTAGGTGTTCAAGGTCCACGCGAACGTGTACGGCCCGGACGTGAGGTCGTGCACGACGATCGGCGACGCCAGGTGGCCGGCCCAGTTGCCCGGCACCGGCGGGCTCACGGCCAGGTGCCCGATCTCCAGCTTCGCCTGCGGCACGCTGTAGGTGCCGGCGGTGCCGCTGGACGGCGCGACTTCGAGGTCCATCAGCACGGCGCCGGCACAGACGCCGAGCGAACGCAGCGTCGCGGCCGAGTAGACGTGCAACGAGGTCTGGCCGCCGGTCACGCTGAACGGGAACGCGTTCGAGGTGCCGGTCGAGGGACTCAGGTCGTCGATGCCGATGACCTGAGCTGAGGCGGAAGCGGCCAACAGGACCGCGGCGAGTACGGCGAGGGTGCGAGGCATGGTGACGGCACTGCATCGGCGCCGACCGACCGGCCAACCCCTCGACGATGGACCCGCATCGGCGAGACGCTACAAGCCGGTCATGGGCGTACTGGTCTCCGTGCGGTCGGCAGCGACGCTGCTGCCGTTCCTGCTCGTTCCCTCCCTCGCGGCACAAGTGGTCACCTGGCCGACATCGGCGTCGCACTGGCTCTGCGGTTCGATCACCGCGAAGGGCACGCCGCTGCGGATCCAGATGGCGCTGTCGTTCGCCGACGAACAGGGCGCCGCCACGAAGGTCGTCGGCGAATACCGCTACGTGCACAAGGGTCTGCCGATCCGGGTCGAAGGGCGCTACGACGCGGACCGCCACACCCTGGAACTCGACGAGTTCGTCGTGCACCGGCAGGGTGAAGCGGAACGGTGCAGCGGGCACTTCCGCGGCACCACGCAGCCGGGCCTGCTCGCGGCCACCGGCACCTGGTCGGCCGGCGACGGGACGGCAGGCGTGCCGTTCACGCTGCGCCTCGAAGCGGTCGCCCGCACCGCGTCGGTGCGCGAGCCGCTGGCGTACTCGTGGGAGGAGGACATGGTGTCGTTCCTCGGCGACCACGCGCTCGCGCGCGAAGCGACGGCGCGCATCCGCAAGGAGGGCCTGGAGCGCCTCGACGGCGGCCCGACCGCCGTACGCAAAGAAGTCGCCGAGTGGCTCGACGCATCACACGCGTCGGGTTCGAGCCTCGTCCCGACCCAGATGTCCGGCGGCCACCGCTTCGGCGTGCACTTCGTCGCGGAGCGGCTGGTCTCGCTCGGCGGGCTCGTGCACGAATTCACCGGCGGTGCCCACCCGAACTCGGCATTGACCTGCCTCAACCTCGTGCAGCGCGGCGACACCGTGCGCGAACTGAAGCTCGCCGACCTCGCCGCCGGCAAGGACGCGGCGCCGCGACTGCATCGACTGGTCTACGACGACCTGCGCCGCCAGGGCGCCTCGGGCGCGCCGTCGCCAAAGGAGCCGCCGACCGACTTCGACGCGCTCGACACGTTCGTCGTGTCGCCCGCCGGCGTGTTGTTCGGGTTCTCGCCGTACGAAGTCGGCTGCTACGCCGAAGGCTGTTACTACGTCCACCTCGACTGGACGCAATTGCGTGGCGCGCTGAACGCGCCGCCCGAACTCGGCGTCGCGGCGGCGAAGTGATCGAACGCCGCGCCGCGGGGAGGTGCAGGACCGGGCGTGCGCGACTACCTTGTCCAATCGCAGCATGTTCGTCGATCCCGTACCCGACCCCTGGTGCGCCTACCTCGAGGCGAACTGGCAGACGTTCCTCGCCGAGACACAGGCCCTGCTCCCGACGCAGTGGATCGACTGGGCGCCACCCGTGCACAACTACGCGTTCGGCGCCGCACTCGTGCCGCTGACGATGAAGTACGTGCCGCCGTGGCTGCGCGCCGATTTCGCCGCGCACCGACGGCTCTGCCCGGCGATCGCGCGCATCGCCTCCGACCTGCCCGGCGTCTACACCGTCTGCCTGTCGCGCATGGCACCGGGCGCACGCGTCGCCGCGCACAGCGACCACGAGGAGCCCGGCTTCCTGCGCATCCATCTGGGACTCGAAGTCGATCCGCTGGCGCGCTTCCGCTGCGAACGCGAATGGCGCAGCTGGCAGGCGGGCCGCTGCTTCGCCTTCCACGCCGAACGTGAACACGAAGTCGTGCACGACGGGACCCGACCGCGCATCGCCCTGCTGGTCGACGTCGACGCGGACTCGCTGGCGCGACACCGCACCACGGGCGGTGTCACGGGAGCCAGGTAGCGCGCACGTCCCCGGATCCGGCGAGCAACCGATCCTCGAACGGCCACCACGCCCATCCCGTCCGGCAGCGCACGCGCGCGATGCGTTCGAGCCACCGCCGCCGCATCGATCCGGCCCCAGAGTCCTCGCCGTAGGCGCGTGGCAGCCACCGCTCGCACCACAACCGGGCACGGGTCTCGGCCGCTTTGGTGAGCCACGGCATGGCCCGTCGTTGTTGCTGCCGCCAACCGGCGATCTCCGACCACCGACGCGGCAACGGCGGCGACGACCGCAGGCCTTCGTCGCCCATCGGCGTGCCTGGCATCGCCTGGTAGAGACGGAAGTGGAACACGGTCTGCGGCTCGATCGCCGCGAGTTCGCGCACGAGGCGACGCGTGCCGTCCTGGTGCGCCACGGTCTCGCCGATCCAGCCGAACAGGATGTTGTGCACCGGCAGCACGCCCACCGCCCGCAACCGGCGCTGCACTTCGAGGACGTCGTCGCGGCCGAACCGCTTGTCGAGGCGCCGCAGGCCGTCGTCGGTTCCGGTCTCCGTACCGAGTTCGAGGCTCGCGAGGCCGGCGGCGGCCAACGCCGAGAGGCCGTCCGTGCCGATCGCCAGCACGTCCTGCACCGACGCCAGGGCGAACCAGCGCAGTGGCAGCGCCGCCTGGCGCAACCGTTCGGCCAGTTCGAGCGCGCGATTCTTCGCCATCAGGAAGTCGAGCTCCCCGAGCTGGAACTGCCGCACGCCGAACCGATGGTGGCAATGCCCCATCAACTCGGCGATGCCCGCCGCCGGCAGCAGGCGCGGCTGCGTCGCCTCGTAGAAGCAGAAGCCGCAGTGCTTGCCGCAACCCTGCCCGGTGGGGATCTGCAACGTCGGCGTGTCGTTGCGGAACAACAACCGGCCGGGCACCAGGAACGGAGCCAGGTCCATCGCGAACAGCGCCTCGACCCCGAACGGCTGGCGCTCGGCCGACACTTCGCCGTGGAGCGCAGCCACCGCGGCCGCCAATGCCCCGACCTCCTCACTGCGCACGAGCTCGGCGAGACCTTCGCAGTCGAAGAGCGAGGGCAGCAGCGGCACGAACCCGCCGCCGCAGAGCCGCGGCAACGCCGGCTGCTCCCGGCGCACCATCTCCAGGAACGCGAACATGCCCGGCAACTGCATGCCGGGGTTGAGTTCGGCGAACCACACCGCGGCCGCCGTGGCACCGTCGAGGGCTCGCACCACTTCGGGCGCCTCGGCCGCGACGTGCACTTCGTGGCAGAGGTCGACCGCGTAGCCGGCCCGCAGCAGGGCGCTCACCACGGGATACACGCGGTACGGCAGCCCCACGCCGGCCGGATCGGGCGGCAGCCACCGGGGCACGAACACGACCACGCGTCCCCTGGTCAGACCGAGCGACGACAAGCGGAACACACCAGCGACCATAGTGTCGTCGCCGCCCTGCGAACAGCGCGCCGGGCCCGTCCGCCACGGCTCCGCCCCGCACGGCTGCGGCGCGCAACGGCTTGCCGACGGTGCCGTGACGGGACCCGGTCGCGCCCCCACCGGCCAGGCGCCGGTATCCTGCGTCGCGCGTGTTGTACGATCCCGACCTGTTCTCCGTGCCTGCCCAGCTGCGCGCGGCGCATGCGGCGATCCGCCGCGAATGCGAGTCGCTCGCCCCGGACCAGTGGATCCGCTGGCCCAGCGAAGTCGACGTCGAACGCGGCATCGTTCGCGTCGTGCCGCTGTACTTGAAGTACCGACCCGGGTTGCTGCCGCCGTTCGCCGACGTCGAACTCCCGGCCCGGCGCACCTGCCCGACGACCTGGGCCCTGCTGCAACCGATCGCGGTGACCGCGGTGCTGTCCCGCATGCAGCCGGGATGCCGCCTGCGCCCCCATCGCGATCTCGACGGCCCCGACCACCTTCGCTGCCACCTCGGCGTATCGGTTGCGCCCGGGGCGTGGATGCGCATCGGCGCAGCCCGCTTCGAATGGACCAACGGCGACTGCGTCGTGTTCGACCCGCGCCTCGAGCACGAGGTAGTGAACGACAGCCCGTCGCCGCGCACGATCCTGATCGTCGACTTCGTGCCGAGCCCGGCCGAAACCTCGGCCCTGTTGGCGCGCGGCCTGCCGTTGCCGCTGCCGTAGACGTGATGGCGAGCGCCGTCAGGCAGTCCGCACGAACGCGTCCTCGAGCTGAGCGACCGAGCCCGCGCGAACCCACGATTGCGCGCCACCGCTGCGCCCACGACCATGCGGGCATGCATCGCACGCGTCGGTTCGGCTGGTGGTCGCTGCTGGTCTGGCTGTCGCTCGGCCTGCTGCTCGAAGCCCTGCACGGGTTCAAGGTCGGCTGGTATCTCGACGTCGGCAACGACACGCGCCGCCTGATGCTGACCCTGGCGCACACGCACGGAACGTTGCTGGCCCTGGTCAACCTTGCACTCGCCGCGACCCTGCGACCGAACGAACGCAACCAGGCCCGGCTCGCCCGTGCCGCCGCATGCTTGCGCGTGGCGGCGGTGCTGATGCCGCTCGGGTTCGTCGCCGGCGGCGTGCAACTGCTCGGCGCCGATCCCGGCTACGGCGTGGCCCTCGTGCCGGTCGGGGCGATCTTCCTGCTCGTCGGCGTCGCGACCACCGCGCGCGTGGCATCGCAGCCCGACGACGGTTCGGCGGATCGGCCCCGCGGGTAGCATCCCGCCCCCGATGCCACGACCGTACCTCGCCGTCCCGTTCCTGTTCCTGTCGGTAGCCCTGGCGCCGCTCGCGGCCCAGGCGCCCACCGCGCTGACCGCGGCCCAGGTCGAAGCGATCGCCGACGCCGCGCACGACAAGTTCGCCGCGAAGGGGTTCGCGCTGGCCGTCGTGCAGGACGGCGAGGTGCTGGTCGAACTCGCGCGCGGCGAACGCGCCAGCGGCCAGCCGATGACGCCCATGTCGCTGTGCAACATCGCGTCGTGCAGCAAGGCGTTCACCGCCGCGTCGATCGCGTTGCTGGTGCAGCGCGGCAAGCTGCAGTGGGACGACCGCGTCGTCGACCACGTGCCCGAGTTCCGTCTCGCCGACCCGTGGATCACCGCGAACATGACGGTGCGAGACCTCTTGTGCCATCGCTGCGGGCTCGGCACGTTCGACGGCGACCTGCTGTGGTACGGCAGCGACAACGACGACGCCGAGGTGATGCGGCGCATGGCGAAGCTGCCGATCCGCCAGCGCTTCCGCGAACAGTACGGCTACCAGAACCTGATGTTCCTGGTCGCCGGCGTGGTCGTGCAGCGGCGCAGCGGCGTGGCGTGGGAGGAGTTCGTCGAACAGGAGTTCCTGCAGCCGCTCGGCATGACCAGTTCGCGGGCTTCGGCGCAGCGCCTGCCGGCCGATGCCGAGAAGGCGCTGCCGCACATCGGTGGCGCGGCGATTCCCGACCACGAGTTCGTCGCCTGCAAACCGGCGGCGGCGATCTACGCGTCGGTGCACGACCTCACCGCGTGGCTGCGCTGCCTCACGGCCGGCGGCACGTGGAACGGCAAGCCGCTGCTCGCACCGGCGTCGCTGGCGGAGATGTGGCGGCCGCAGACCCTGCTCGGCAACCCGGCCGGAGCCGGCACCGCCGACTTCCGCAGCTACGGCCTCGGCTGGTTCCTGTCGCTCGAGCGCGGCCAGAAGCTGGTCGAACACGACGGCGGCATGCCGGGTTTCCTGAGCAAGGTGTCGCTGATGCCCGCGGAGAAGTTCGGCTTCACGGTGCTCAACAACGCCAACGACGGCGTGCTCAACGAGGCGGTGAAGCGCGCGCTGCTCGCGGCCCGGGCCGGCCGCGACGGAGTCGCGGAGATCACGCGGCTGGCGAAGGTGAAGCAGCGCATCGACGCGACCGAGAAGGCGGAGATCGCGGCGCGCGAAGCGGCACGCCACGCCGACACGCAGCCGACCCATGCACTCGCCGCCTATGCGGGCCGCTACGAGGACGCGATCTACGGGCCGGCCGAGGTGACGTTCGCCGACGACCGGTTGTCGCTGGTGCTGCTGCCGTCGAAGCGCCGCCTGCACACGACGCTGGCGCACTGGCACCACGACACGTTCCGCGGTGACTGGCCCGACAAGTTCCTGCCGTTCGCCCTGGTCAAGTTCGACCTCGACCACGCCGGCAAGGTCGCCGGCTTCCGCATCGACTGCCCGATCGCCGACTTCGACTTCGGAGCGCTCGACTTCCGGCGCGTCGCCGAGCCGGGCAAGAAGCACTGACCGGCCACGCGGGAATGCGGGGGCAAACGGGCGGGTGGCTTCGTAGGGCGGTGGCCCTCCTCCCACACCGAACGAGTCCCGTGCCCACGATCCGCGTCCTGCTGCTGCTGCCTCTCTGCGCCACCGTCGCCACCGCCCAACAGAACGGCCGGGCCGAAGCCAAGGCCGAAGCCCACGCGCACGCCAGTGCGCGCGGCGGCGAAAGCTCGACTTCGACCCACCGCGTCGTCGTCGAGAACGGCAAGGTCGTCGTCGACGAACGCACCACGAACGGCAAGCCGGCCGGCGGCGCCGGCGCCGGTGCCGGACGGCCAGGCCCGATGCCGCCGCTGCCCCTGCCCGGCGACGTGCCGTCGGCCGACGAACTGCTGCGCCAACTCCAAGAGCAGGTGCGTCGCGACGCCGATGCCGAGGGTGGCACGGCGCCGACGCGGCCCGTGCCCGGCGCGAAGCCGGTGGTGCCGGTACCCGGCGCACGGCCCGCACCGCCCGCGGCCAGGCCCCCGCATCCGGCCCGGCCGGGCACGGGCGCACGCCGCGCCTGAAGGCCCGGTCGGCTACGTTGCCGACCCTTCCGCATGAGCGCCCAGGACTTGCCGATCGACCATGGCAGCCCGCACGACGTCGACGACGCCGTGTTGTTGCGTGCCGCTGCGCGGCAGGAACCTGGCGCGGTCGAGGCCCTGGTGGCGCGCCACGGCGACCGTGTCTGCGGCTTCCTCACGCGCATCGTGCACGACGCCGCGTGGGCCGAGGACCTGACCCAGGAAACGCTGCTGCGCGCGTTGCGCGAGGCGGCCGACTACGACGCGCGTTGGTCGCTGCGCACGTGGTTGTTCCGGATCGGGCGCAACCTGGCCCTCGACCTGCTGCGGCGCGAACAGTCGCTGCGGGCCCGCAGCCGCGCCGTCGGCTTCGTCGGGTCCGCCCCACCGGCGGTCGTCACCGCCGAACACCAGGAGTTCCAGCAGGCGCTCGAACAGGCCTTGCAGCAGTTGCCCGAAGGCTTCCGCAGCGTGTTCGTGCTCGGCTGCGGCGAGAACCTCTCGTACGAGGAGATCGCGGCGGTGCTCGGCATCTCGGTGAAGACGGTGTCGAGCCGGCTGCACCGCGCGCGGCTGCAGTTGCGCACCCTGCTCGGGAGGTACCAACGATGAGGCTCTGGCCGGATTCGCCGTGCACCCGGGCGCGACGCGACGCGTCGGCCATGCTCGACGGCCGTCTCGACGCCGCCGCACGCGCCACGCTGCAGCATCACCTGCACGGCTGTCCCGACTGCACGAACGAACTGCAGCAGCTGGCGCGCGTGTCGCGGGCGATGCACAACCTGCCGCCGTTCCGGCTCGCCGACGGCATGGCGTCGCGGCTGCGGCGACAACTCGCGACGGCGCCGGTCGCTTCGGCAACTCCGGGGCAGAACGCGATGCGGCAACGCCTCGACTTCTGGGTCTCGGCGGCGGCGGCGGCGATCCTCGTGTTCGCACTCGGCTATTGGTGTGGCCGCAAGGGTGCGGCCCCTGAGGAACGGCCAGCACCGGCGCCCGACACCGCGGTCGAGTCGCCACCGACGATCCCGCCGCCGCGTCCCGTCGCCCCGAGCCACGCAGTGCCCGAAGCCGCGCCCGCACCCAACGCACGCTTCGCGAACTTCCCCGGCCCGGTCGCGCCACCGGAGCGCAGGTAGTCGGGCACCGCAGGTAGACTGCGCCGCGCCATGCGTTCCGTTCGCCTGCTCGTCCATGCCGTCTGCGCGGCAACCGCCGTAGCCCAACAACCGGTCTGGCAGTTCCTGTCGGGGCCGGCCGCGTCGCCGCCGCTCATCGCCCAGGTCGGCTACGACACGCGGAGCCAGCGCAGCGTCGCGGTGGGTGCCGACGCGACGCTGGTGTTCGACCGGGCCCGGTGGATCACCGCCGGGCCGGGCACGGGCTGGCAGTATTCGGCGGTCGCGTTCGACCAGGCGCGTGGCGTGCTGGTCGCGTTCGGCGGCAGCCAGTTCCTGACTGCCGATGCCGGCACGCGCGAATGGAACGGCAGCGGCTGGACGCTGCGCACGCCGCCGAACTCGCCGCCGGGCCGCGCCCGTTCCGCGATGGCGTTCGATCGGGCGCGGTCCCGCCTCGTCCTGTTCGGTGGCCAGGACGGCCTGCTGCAACAGCTGGGCGACACCTGGGAGTTCGACGGCACCACGTGGACGCAGGCCACGACCACTGCCGGCCCGGCCGCGCGCACGCACCACGCGATGGCCTGGGATCCGCAGCGCGGCGTCGTCGTGCTGTACGGCGGGCAGAGCACCGCGTGGACCAACGAGACCTGGGAATGGAACGGCACCGCGTGGACGCAGTTCAGCGGCGGTCCCACCGCCCGGCCGTCGGTGTTGGCGTACGACGAGCAGCGCAGCCGTCTCGTGCTGCTCGCCACCCAGCCGGGCGGTTCGACCACGGCTTCCTGGGAGCGCACCGGCACGACGTGGGCGCAGGTGCAGGCGGTCGCCCCGATCCAGCAGACCCAGAATGGCGGCACCTACGACCCGGTGCTCGGCGCCGTCGTCGCCAATGGCCTCGACTTCGATCTGCAGCCGCGCACGTGGCGCTGGACCGGCACGACCTGGACGACGCTCACGGCGGAGGTGCTGCCACCGCTCGTCGAAGGCGCGGCCCTGGCAACCTGCGGCCAACGGCAAAGCCTGCTGCGCATCGGCATGGGTGCCACGTCGTGGCTGCCCAACAGCGCGACCTGGGAATGGGTCGGCGGCGTCTGGAGGATCGTGCCAACCCCATCGAACCCGCCGCTCGGCCTGGCGTGGACGGCGATGGCCGGCGAGCCGGCCGGCAGCACGCTGCTGTTCGGCGGCGTCACGGCCGGTGTGCCGCAGTCGTCGACCTGGCGCTTCTCCGGCGGCACCTGGCAACAACTCGCGCCGACGACGCAGCCGCCGGCGCGCTCCCAGCACGCCCTGGTCGCCGACCCGGTGGCCGGCACCGTGCTGCTGTTCGGCGGGCTCGGGCCCACCGGCACCCCGCTCGGCGACACCTGGAGGTGGGACGGCGCGAACTGGACGCAGCTCGCTCCGTCGCTGTCGCCGTCCGCGCGCGCCAACGCGGCGATGGCGTTCGACGCCGCGGCCGGCGTCGTGCGGCTGTTCGGCGGCGGCCCCTGGAACGGCACCGCGCTGGCCGATTTCTGGCAATGGAACGGCAGCACGTGGCAGCCGGTCGCCGCGGCCGGTGGCCCGACCGCGCGCGCCCGGGCGGTGATGGCGTTCGACCCGATCCGCCAGCGCACCGTGGTGACCGGGGGCTTCACGACGTCGCTGTTCGGTTCCGCTGCGGCGGCCGGAACGTGGGAATGGGACGGCACGGCGTGGACGGCGATCGGTGGCACCCAGCCGCCGGCCCACGTCGGCACGATCGGCGCGTTCGACGACATCACCGGCCGGGTCGTGGTCTACACCGGCCAGTTCGGTCCCGTGGGCATGTGGCACCTCGGCGCCGCGAGCGTCGCCGCGACGACGCCGTACGGCGGCGCCTGCGCCGGCAGCAGCGGCGACCCTGAGCTCGCAGCGTTCGGCCTGCCCCGGCGCGGCAACCCGGTGTTCGCCCTGCACGCGAGCTCGGCCTTGCCGGGCGCCCCCACGGTGTTCGGGCTCGGCCCACTGCCGGCGAACGTGCCGCTCGGCGGCGGCTGCGCACTCCTCGTGGCCGTGCCCGACCTGGGCTTCGCGCTCGCCGACCCGGCCGGCGTCGCGCGACTGCCGCTGCCGCTGCCGGCGAACGCGTCGCTGCACGGCGCGTCGTTCGTGGCGCAGGCGGCGGCACTCGACCCGTTCGGTCCGTTCGCGCAGTTCGCCTTGACGGCCGGCCTCCAGGTCGCGATCGACTGAACCGCGTCCGTGCGCATCGCCTTGCCTGCAGCGAACCCCGCGCGGCAAACTTCACCGATGCCGAAGCCGGAACGCAGGCGACCCGGACTGCGCACCAAATTGCTGCTCGCCATCGCGACCACCGCCGCGACCGTGCTGCTCGCCGAGCTCGGCGCCCGCGTGCTGATTCCCGCTGGACGTTTGCTCAGCCCGACGGCGATCGACACGTTCCTGGCCCGCGCCGAAGTCGAGCAGTCGATGATCCGCCCCGACGCAGAACTCGGCCATGCACCGGTGCTGGAAGGATCGTGGTACGACGCGTTCGGCCTGCTGCACACGTTCCCGCTGCGCAACGGCATCGCCAAGCAGACCGGCCACACCCGCTGGCTGTTCCTCGGCGATTCGGTGACGCGCCGCGCCAGCCTCGTCGCCCCGTTGCAGGCGTTTGCCGCCTGCGACGGCCTCGCCGCGGAGATCCTGAACGCCGGCG
>JAEUHV010000237.1 GCA_016794485.1 Planctomycetota bacterium | reverse complement strand
ATCCCTCCTTCTTCTGCTGCTTGGGCGCCGACTTCTCGGGCGCCGGTTCACGCTGCTGCTGGTCACGCTGCTTCAGGAACTTCGCGGGCAGGCCGGCCCAGACCTCATCGGCCGGGACCTTGCTGCCGCGCTTCACGATCGCTCCGGCTCCGGTCATCGCTTCGTCGCCGACACTGCACGGCGCGACCAGCACGGAACCGCTGCCGATGAAAGCGCGCGCGCCGACCTTGGTCACGTGCTTGTGCACGCCGTCGTAGTTCGCCGTGATCGTGCCGGCGCCGATGTTCGCCTTCGCCCCCACTTCGGCATCGCCGAGGTAGGTCAGGTGCTTGGCCTTCGCGCCCGCACCCATCCGGGTCTTCTTCGCCTCGACGAAGTTGCCGATCTCGGCGCCGTCCTCGAGCACGGTGCCCGCCCGCAGGTGCGCGAACGGACCGACTTCGCAGTGGCTGCCGATCGTGCACCCGGTACCGACCACCGTGCACGGCAGGATCTTCGTGTCCGCCCCGATCGCGACGTCGTGGTCGATCCACGTCGTACCCGGATCGAGGATCAGGACTCCGTTCTGCAGGTGGTGCAGCAGGATCCGCTCCTGCATCAGCGAGCGGGCGATGGCCAGATCGGCCAGCGAGTTGACCCCGGTGATCTCGCTCGCATCCTCCGCTTCGAGCGTGGGCACTTCCGCCCCGCGCTGCACGAACGCCGCGACCGCGTCGGTCAGGTACAGCTCGCCCTGCGCGTTGTTCGGCGTCAGGTTCGCCAATGCCGGCCGCAGCGCTTCGCTGTCGAAGCAGTAGAAGCCGGCGTTGATCTCGTCGATCGCCCGCTCCTGCTCGCTGCAGTCCTTGTGCTCACGGATGCCGATGAAGCGGCCGTCGTCGTCGCGCAGGATGCGGCCGAGACCGGTCGCATCCTCGGGATAGGCGGTCAACACACTGCACGGCGAAGCGCCGCGCAGTTCGCACAACGCCTGCAGCGTCGCCGTCGTGATCAGCGGGCAATCGCCGTAGACGACCAGCACATCGCCGCGGAAGTCGCGCAGCTGCTGCATCGCGACCTGCACCGCGTGGCCCGTGCCCTTCGGCGCGCCCTGGTCGACGAACTCGAGGTTCGGGAACGTCTTGCCGAGCGACTCGGCCAGCGACTTCTGCACCTTCTCTTTCTGGTGGTGCAGCACCACCACCACCCGAGCCGGCTGCAACGGCGCGGTCGCCAGCAACGCCGACTGCGCCAACGTGCGGCCGCACAGCGGCAGCAAGACCTTGGGCAAGCTCACCTTGGTGCGCTTGCCGAGGCCTGCAGCGAGGCAGATCACGGCCAACGGGCGGGACATCGGGGGCAGATTCGGGGCGGGGAAGGGGAAAGGGGGCGAGGATTCTGCGGATCCCCCCCTGGCCGGTCAAGGGCGACTTGGGACCGGATGGACTTCCCACGGACGTCGCCATGCGCACCGCCCCCTTCCTGCCGGCGGCGGCGAGTCCCGGGAATCGCGGCGGCGGCAACCCGTGAAGTGCGCCGCGCGCAGCGCGGGGCACCCCGCCTTGCCGCCGCAGCGGGGTCGCGGGCGTTCCCTCCCCAAGGCGAGTCCCCGCGTCGCGGCGGCCCGGCATCACCGGAAGTGCGCCGCGCGCAGCGCGGGGCACTTCAGAACTGGCGCGTCTCGCAGTTCGTCCGGAACCAGCCGGTGACCGGATCGAGCCCCACGGCCTGGAACTTCATCAGCTGGCCGGTCAGCAGGCCGGCCGGCACCGTGTAGAGCCAGGTCTTGCCGGGGTTGCCGATGGCGCCCGAGCCCGAGAACGAGATGCCACCGAAGGCACCGGTGCCGTCTTCGAGCACGACCGTCAGCGCGTAGCCCGGGTCGGTGCAGATCGGCCCGAGCACGGTCGGCAGCACCGGCGAACCCGGGAACGACATCATCACGATGTACGGAACGTTCGCCGGCACCGCGGTCGTGGTGTTGGTCGCCCCCAGCACCAGCAGCGTGCCGGCGGGCGTCGCCGTCAGCTTGCGCGAGAACAACGCGAACGTGCCATTCGTCTGCGAGCCCGGCGTGGCCGCCGTGATCGTGATCGGACCGCCGACGTTGGTCGCGGTGACCGAAGTCTGCGCGTAGCCGTTCGCATCGGCGATCACCGGGTTGGTGGTCGACAACGTCGCCCCGCCGGAGACGGTGAAGTTGATCGTGCCGCCCGGCAGCGGGTTGCTGTTGGTGTCGAGCACGCGCGCGACCAGCGGAACGGCGAACGCTTCGGTGGCCGGGCCGACCTGGCCGCCGCCGCTGATCGCGACGACGCTGTTGGTCGGGCCGAGCGGCCGGATGCGCTTCAGGGTGCCTCCGGTCGAAGGGTAGGTGCCGGGGTGGTGCAAGCACCACAAGCCGCCGTCCGGGCCCTGGCGCAGGCTGACGAGGCCGATGAAGTTGGTCGACCAGTTGGTCGAGTCGGGCTGGCCGGCGACGGCGGGAGCCGCGACCCACGAGCCGGTGTTCACGAGCCGGCGAACCTGGCCCGCGAAGTAGTCCCAGTAGAACCAGCTGCCTTCGTACGAGGCGCCGAAGTTGTAGGCGCCACCGGGTTGGTTGCGGTAGCGCGGCCCGCTCATCGCCGAGAACCACGAGCCACCTTGCGGAATCGCGATCGCCGGGGCCTGGATGACGGGCAGGGAGCCGCTGCAGGTCTGGTAGGTGCTGTTGCCCTCGCGCCACGGCCAGCCGAAGTTGACCAGCGGCAGGCTGCCGACCGACGGGTAGGCGTACTCGTCGACTTCCTCGACCGCGTTCTGGCCGACGTCGCCGATGTAGAGGCTGCCGGTGGTCTGGTCGATCTCGAAGCGGACGGGGTTGCGCAGGCCGTGCGCGATCACGAGCTGGTCGATGCCGGCGTTGGCCGACAGCGGGTTGTTGCCCGGATCGAGCGAGCTGAACGACGGCGCCGTGGTGCCGGCACCGGCTGGGACCGCAGCGACGTTGATGCGCATCACGCAGCCGAGCGACGAGGTCGTGCTCTGCGCGTTGCACGGCGTCGTCGCGTCGTCGCCCATCGACACGTAGAGCATGCCGTCGGGGCCGAAGCGCACCGAACCGCCGTTGTGGTTGAACGCGTTGTCGGGCGTCGAGGTGAGCACCACGCGCCGCGTGGCGGGGTTCAAGGTCACCACGGTGCTGGTCGGATTGGCGAGGTCGCCGGTGCACTCGAAGCGATCCAGGTGCATGAACGCGTCGGCCGTGCTCGCGTACCAGACGTACACGTAGCCGTTGGTCGGGAACGACGGGTCGGCAGCGATGCCGAGCAGGCCCTGCTCGCTGCTGGTCTGCACACTCGGGATCGTGCCGATCGAGACCGGCGCGCCACCGGCGTAGATCTGCACGAGGCCGGCGCGGTTGGCGAGCAACACGCGGCCGTCGGGCAGGAAGCAGAAGTCGTGCGCGGCTTGCAGGCCGCTGCTGATCAGCGTGTCGATGACGAACCCGGTGGGCACGTTCTGGGCAGTCGCCGACGTGGCCACGAGCGCGGCGACGGCGGCCGAGAGGAGAACGGAACGCAGCATGCGAGAAACCTCGAGGGTGTTGCCGTCGGTACGGTGGACGGCGAGCGGGCAGGGGAGGCGGAGGAGTGTAGCGAATGCCCGTGCACAAGGCAGCCTCGCGCGAGGTGCTGGTCGCAGGGCGCGAACCACGACGGCGGCGCGGCGTAACGGCATCAAGCCCGGCTGCGCCGGTGGACGATGCAAGGCCTCGTCCGCATGGGCCACATCGTCGTCGGCGCACCCGGGATCGATCGCTGCCACCTGCACGATCGGTTGTTCGCCGCGCTGCGAGCGCGGAGCCACCGGGTGTCGGTGCTGTGCCCCGACCCGCGCGCCGCCGCGTTCTGGCGTGCGCAAGGCCAGACGATCGTGCCGCTGCGGCACTATCCCCTCCACGCGTCGCCCGATGCGGTCGGCGAACTGCTCGCCTCGACCCCGCCCGACCTGCGGCGGAGGCTCGGTGGCGCATTCGCCGCGATGCACGGATTCTTCGCGCAGGCACGGCCGCACGTGCTGCTGTTGCATCAGGACCGCGGGGTCACCTCGCGCCTGTTGCAGTTCGCCGCACGCGCGAACGGCACGGCGGTGCTGTGGACGGGCGATGGGCTGCTGCCGCACACGCTGCAGGTCGACGGCCGTGGCCTCGACGGCGAAGCCAGCATCGCGCAACGTCCGGCCGGCGACTTCCGCGTCGTGCGCAGCGACCGGGCCCTGCTCGACGCGTGTCTCGCCAACGCCCTGGCCCGCACCACGCCGTTCCCGCTGCCGCAACGGACGCCCAAACCCGTGCCATGGACGGACCGGTGGCACCTCGCGTGGCAGCTGGCTCGTGACGGCAGTGGACTCGGCGCGGCGTGGCGCTCCCTGTGGCCCACGGCGGCACCGCGCCTGGTGCAGGCCGCGTCGACCGTCAGTTGCGCCGACCTGCTGCCGAATCGCCCGTTCGTGGCCGTTCTGCTGCAGGACGACGACGACCCGCGGCTGCAGTTCGACGCCGCGCAGCCGCCGCGATCGCACGAACTGGTGCAGGTGGTCCACGCCGCGGCGAAGGCGCTCGATCCGGCGATGGTGGTGCTGGTGGTCACCCCCCACGCCGACACCTTGGGAGCGCGATTCCCCGGCTGCGCCGTGGCCCCCGCGTCGGTGGCGATCGACGCCGCAGCGATGGCGACCGCGTGTGTGACCGTCAACCATCCGCTGGCGAGCGTCGCCCTGCTCGCCGGCACCCCGGTGCTGCACCTCGGCCGGGCCCTGTACGGCGTGCGCGGCGTCGCCACACCCGCGACCCTGGCCACGTTGCCCGACGACCTCGCGCAAGCCCTGGCGCACGACTACCCGACCCTGCGCCAGCGCTTCCTGTCGTGGGTGTTCGGCCACGGCCATGTGTGGTGTTCGCCGTCCCATCCGGCCCACAACGGCATGCTCGGCCTGGTGCAGACCCTCGAGAACCGCATACAGCAGCCGGACGACGACCTGCCGCCGCTGCGGTACCGGCCTGGCCCCGCGTGGCCGTTGGCACCGGTGTAGCCCGCGCATCGTGGGCCTCGACCCGGCTCCATTCCCCCCATCCCGTCGGCCGATGACGAACTCGTGAAGCACGGAATGCGCGGCATGCTGCTGGCCCTCGGTGCGGGCGTCGTCGTGCAACGGCTCTGCCAGCTGGTCGCCTTCGTGCTCGTGGGCCACGCCCTCGGCGCCGCCGGACTCGGTCGCTACGCCGAAGGCCAGGCGCTCGGGGCCGTGCTCGCGGTGCTCGCCGGCGCCGGGGTGCGCAACCTCGCGGCCCGCCAGCTGGCCGGAGATCCCGGGGCAGCCCGCGCCGTGGTGCACGCGGCGGTGCGGTTGCGCCTGTTGTTCGGAGGCCTGGGCCTCGCGGCGGTCGCCGGCGTCGCCTACGCGACCTCGCCGCAACCGTGGTTCTGGGTGCTGAGCGGCGCGCTGGCGCTGCCGGCCGCGTTCGACCTGAAGCAGCTCGCCGACGCCGCCGGCCGCGGCCGCGGTGAAGTGGCGCTGGAGACCGGCATCGGCGTGCTGCAACTCGGCGCGGTGCTGGCCTGGTGGAGCCATGGCCAGGGCGACGTCGCGACCCTCGCCGCGATCGCCCTGGGCTGCCGCTCGTTGTACGCGCTGCGCGCGTGGGCGACGATCCGCACGCTGCCGGCGACGCGAACGGCGGCGCCGTTGCCGCGCCGGCCGCTTCTGCTGCTCGGCCAGACCGCACACGAGGTGCTGGCCCTCGGCGACGTCTGGCTGGTGTCGCTGCTCCTCGGCGAGGCCGCCGCGGGCTTCTACGCATTCGCGCAGCGCTTCGCCGGCGCGGCGCTGGTGCCGTCGACGCAACTCGCGCGCCTGCTGCTGCCGCACCTGCTGCATGCGACCATGAACGGCGACCCGGCGCGAACCTTGGGCACCGCGCTCCGGGCAACGGCGTTGGCGACCTGGCCGATGCTGGCCGGCGGCGTCGTCGCGGCCGACGCGCTGTGCGCGTTCGCATGTGCCGGCTTCGCGCCTGCGGCACCGATCCTGCGCCTGTTGTTGCTGGCCGGCAGCCTGCAGCACCTCGGCTGGCAGTGCAGCCACGCGCTGCTGGCGCAACACCGCGACCGCGCCTACGCCCACGGACTGCTCTGGCCGGCCGTCGCGCACGCGGCGCTGCTGCTGGTCGTGGCGTGCATCGCCGTGCCGGCCCCGGCCGGCGCCGGGCTGGCGGCGCTCGCTGCCGTCGTCGCCTGTGCCGGATACCTGCTCACCGGCCTGCGCCTGCTGCCGCGCATCGACCTCGGTCTCGCCCTGCTCGCCCCGCTCGGCGTGGCCGCGGCAACCGGCCTCGCGGCCGCAGCGGGGAACGCGCTCGTGCCCGGCCCGTTCGGACTCGGCGTGCAACTGGCCGCCGGCGGGATCGCCTTCGCCGCCGGCGTGTGGACGGTCGAACTGCGCGGCCGCTGGCGTCGGCTCGGCGACGGACTCGTGCAAGCGAGCGGCTTCCGCGCCTGAACCGCGCGTTCAACCCGGCCCCGCCGTCCTGCCGATAGGACCGGTCGATGCCGACCAAGAAGCCATGGCGCCTGGGCACGCGGGCCCGACTGCTGTTGCGTGGCCTGCGCTACACGCCGTTGCTGCCGTTCGCGTCGATCGACGGCTGGCTGACCGTCGACGAGGCGATCACGCTCTACGAACTGTCGCGGGCCCTGCCCGACGAACGGCCGCTGGCCGTCGAGATCGGCAGCTGGCAGGGCAAGAGCAGCGTGTGCCTCGCCTCGGGCCTCGTGGGGAAGTTCCACCCACGGCTGTGCTGCATCGATCCATTCGACGCATCCGGAGATGCCGCCAGCGCTCCGGTCTACGACAGCCGCGCCAGCGACGCCGGTGCCGGCCTGCGCGCCACCTTCGAGCGCAACCTCGCCGAAGCCGGCCTGCGCGACGTGATCGACGTGCGCCCCGGATTCAGC
>JAEUHV010000602.1 GCA_016794485.1 Planctomycetota bacterium | reverse complement strand
CGGCAGGGGCTTGCTCGGCGCGAACCGCCACACCGTGCCGGTGCTGCCGCGCACGTCGGCGTCGACCGGCACACGCGCGGTGTTGGCCACGGCGGTCCAGTCGTCGGGCAGTTCCAGCGTGAACGTGAAGCGCGCCTTCACGTCCGGCTGGTCGAAGCACGGATACAGCCGGTGCGCGTCGGCGGGCACGACCAGCGTGTACCAGTACTCGCGGCCGTCGGTGGCGTCGGTGTAGACGGTGAGCGGCGTGCCGGTGGCCGCGACCTTGCTGCGGAACGTGGCGGTGACGACGTTGCCGCCGCGCACCAGCGACTCGGCGGGCAGCAGCACGTGGTCGTGCACGGCGCGCGGCGCCACGGCGCGGGCGTTCACGTGCACGTCGGTGAGCGCTTCGCCGCCGAAGTCGAGCACCAGCGGCCCGGTCGGCGCCGCCTCGGCCGGCAGCACGAAGCGGATCGTCGCGGTGCCGGCGACTGCGTTCGCCTTCGGCACGATCTTGAACTGCAGGTCGTACTCGACGTCGCGCAGCAGCGCCGCACGTTCGCGGGCCAGGTCGCGCGCGATGCCGGGCACGGGGTCGTTCTGCGGGAACGTCATCGCGAGGGCCAGGGCGAGCAGCATGGTCAGCAGCGTGGAGCGAAGGCGGCGTGCAGGCTGCCGCGGGTGATGGCGTGGTGCGAGGCGTGCCAGACGGCGCGCCCCGACTCGAACAGGATGGCCTGCGGCGATTCGTGGCGTACGCCGCATCGGTCGGCGATGCCGCGCGCGACCGGGCGATCGGCGATCACGTCGACGAACAGGACCTCGACGTCGCCGCGTTCGGCCACGAACGCGTCGAACTCGTCCTTCGCCGCGGCACTGGTCGGGCAGACGGGACTGTGCTTGAACAGCATCACCCTCGGCCGCGTGCGCAGCGCCGCGTCGAAGGCGTCGAGGTCGTGCAGGATCGTGTTCGTCATGGCGGTCACGGTCGGGTCCAGGGCAGCGAGCGGCCGAGCAGGTCCTCGAGCCGGCGCTGGTGGGGTGCGAAGAAGCGGGCGAGACGCTGCTGCAGGGGATGGGCCTTGCGTTCGTAGCGTCCCTCGAGGTGCACGGGGTACTGCGCGAGCTGGTGTTCGGGCAGGCCGAGGAATCTCTGCACCTCGGCGACGCAGCGGCCGGGGGCCGAAGTCAGGTCGTCGCTCGGCAGGATCAGCAGTTGTTCGCGCGGGAACACCGTGAGCCAGTGTTCGAGGAACGGCGCGTAGAGGCCGAGCCAGACGTAGCCGCGCTCCGTGCGCCAGTAGTCATCCGCATTGCGCCACGGCTCGGCGAGTCCTTCGAGCAGGTCGAGTTCGCGGCCGAGCGCCTCTTCCAGCGAACGGTGTTCGCAGCCGAGCTTCTTGTCGTGGTGGTAGTGCGAGATCGCCTTGGCCACGGGATCGCGCACCAGCGCCACGAGGCGGACGTTCGGGTACGCGGTGCGAACCCGGCCGGGCACTTCGTGCATCGCGAAGTAGCACGTGCTCGCCTCGCCGGTCAGCACGCCGCTGCCGCGCGCGATGCGCGGCAGCTGCGCCAGGTACCAGTCGAGGCCGCGTTCCGGAAAGCGGAAGTACTCGATCTCCTTCCAGATCGCCGGCAGCACGCGCGGATGCTCGCACAGGTACTCGTACAGCGACGTCGTGCCGCACTTGGTGCCGCCGATGATCAGGAAGTCGGGGCCCTGGGCCGGTTCGTCCCGGAACCGCGCGGCGAGCTCGGGTCGCGTGTCCTCGACCAGCTGGTCGGTGGCGGCGCGCAGCTGCGCCGTGGCGCCCTCGAGGTCGCCCAACGTGGTCAGCGCGTGGCCGAGGCCCAGTCGGGTGTGGTGGCTGCGCCAGCCGAGGGCGAGCGCCTGTCGCCACGCGGCGACCGCGGCTGCGAGCGAACCATCGTCGACGAGCCGCTGCGCGAGTTCGGGATTGAGCCAGTAGTCGTGGTGGTGCGACAGGAAGTGGCCGAGCTGGTCGTGGAACCACGGCCGTTCCGGCCGCAAGCGCACTGCTTCGCGGCACGAGGCGATCGCGCCCGCGTGCTCGCCGCGCTGCCACTGTTCCGCAGCGAGCCGCAGCCGCTGCTTCGCGGCGCGGTTCCGGAATGGGGTGGTCAACAGGCGCAGCATCGCGGGATGGTCCCGCGCGGCACAGGGTGTTTCCAGGGGGCGGCAGGTTCGCGGGCACCTCGCCCGGGGGGCATGGCCAGCCCAGTGCTGGGATCGGTTGGGCGATCGATCGCTAGATGGCGAGTCCGCCGGCGAGCGGCGACAGCCGCATCGGCATCACGGAAGCGTTGATGCCTTGAAACCACAATCCGAGTCCGACCAGAGCCGGGTTCGCGGGAATGGCCCAGCTCGCCGTCATTGTTCCGCCGGCGTCGGTGGCTCCGACCCATGCCGGAAACGCGGTGCTCAAGTCGATCAAGGCGGGCTGCGCGAGCTCCGGCAACGCCAGGAACCCAGGCTGTGTGCCCGCGAAGACGACGACGACTTGATTGCCGACATCGCGCAACAGCAGCGAATAGGTGGTGCCCAACAACAGTGGTCCCGAAGTCTGCGCGCCGAGCAACGGAGCCGTCGCTGCCGACGTGCACCCTGTGCCACTGCTGCTGATCACGCAGCGGGTGATGATTCCGGTGCCTGGATTCTCGAATGCGCATCCGCCGGCGCCAGCGACCAGTGTCGAGTCCGAAATCCAGAAGTGACCACCGGTGTTGTTGCGGACCGCTTTGCCACCGTTGGCGCCCGACGAATGGCTGGCGCCTTGGATCGTCGATCGGCAGCCGAAGAATGTCCCGTTGGCCCAGACTGCAACGCCATACCCTTGATGCGCGACGATCAGCCCGCCCTGGCTCTGCATGGTGCAGTCCAAGGCACTTACGAAACCAGGTGCTCCGCTCGGAGCGCCGCCGACGCCGAGGGCTGGCCTGGCGAAGATCGACGGCAAGCTCTGGATCGTGCAACGCAGCAGTTGGACCTGGGCTCCGCTCACGTACAACGCATTGGCGTCGTAGGCGCGGAACACGCATTGGTCGAACGTCGCCACTCCGCCGTCGACAAACACGGAGTGCGTCAGGGAGAGACTGGAGTTGACGCCCTCTTGGAATCGGATGCCCTGGATCACGGCTTGTTGGCCTGTGGGAATCGCAAAACGTGTAGGCCCCTCTCCAGGGCAGTTGCTCGTGTTGGTGCACCCGGGTGGCCAATACGCCATGTCATAGAGCACCTGAACGGTCCCGGGTGTGACCGCCCGCAGCGTCACCCCGACGTTCATCGCGAAGTGCGCGTAGGTGCCCGGGTGCACGAGGATGGTGTCCCCAGGCTGTGCCACCGACAGCGCATCGCGGATCTGCGGCAAGCCGCCGCCGCCCACCACGTGGGTACTCTGGGCTGAGGCCAGGGCCGCAAGCGATGAGAGTGCCAGGCTGAAGCACTGCCGATTGAGTCCGTTCATGGCTGGATGGTAGATCGGCTTCCGATCGGAAGAAATCGCATCGCTGGGTTGCGCGGTGCTCGCAAGAGCAGGGGTGGTCGATTGCCCTTCGCGCCGTCCGGCGTCACAGTCATCGCATGCCCCACCCCGCTGGCCAGGAAGACGATCTATTGGCCGCGATCGAGACGCACGACGTCGAAGCGCTCGAACGCGCGGTCGCCGGCCGCGACGCCGGCCTCGCCGTGCGCGGCAAGACGCCGGTGCATTGGCTGCTGGAGATGTACCTGCGCAGCGACCGGTTCGCGCCGTGCCTGCGCGTGCTGTTGGCGCACGGCGGTCGCCTCGACGATCCGTGGTTGCGTGCGGTGTTGCTGGACGACGCGGCTGCGGTGCGGGCCCAGGTGGCGGCGGACGCGGGGGTGCTCGAACGGCGGCTGGACCTGACGTGTGCGTTCACGCCGCTCCTCGGTTCGACCGCCCTGCACGTCGCGGCCGAGTTCGGCCACGTCGATGTCGTTCGTGAGCTCGTGGCTGCAGGCGCCGACGTCGATGCACGGGCCCGGGCCGAAGCGGACGGGGACGGCCATACGCCACTGTTCCACACCGTGGCCAGCATCCTCGACCATGCGGCGCCGGTGCTGCACCTCCTGCTCGCGGCCGGTGCGCGGACGGACGTCACGGTGCGTCAGATGACGTGGGGCCGCGGCTTCGACTGGGAAACGACGTTGTTCGACGTGACACCGCTGTCGTACTGCCAGGCCGGCCTGCTGCCGCAGATGCACCGGCGCGAAGCGGACGTGTGGCGCAACGTGCGCGCGCTGCTCGCCGCCGGGGGCCGCCCGGTGCCGCCGCTGCCAAACGTGCCGAACCGCTACCTGCAGCCGCGGCCGCGCTGAGCCACGCGAGGCGTCGTTGGCAACGGCCCGTCGCGGGGGTCGGTGCGGAGCTTCATGGCGATCGCATGCGGCAGCCGAAAGGACAGGGTCAGCACCTGCACCCGTGACGTTCGCCGACACATTGCAATACCTGGCCTGCCTGCCCGTGGCGCAGCAGGTCGACTGCCTCACCGCCGCCCTGCTGGAACGCGACGAGGTCGTGCAGCGCGGGGCGGCCCAGGTGTTGCTCGGCAAGGGCATCCGGCGGCCCGACCTCGTGGTCGACCACTGGCCCGGTCTGCTGCCGACGGTGCAGCAGGACCTCGCCGTGTTGCGCCAGGAACTGCTGCCCGTGGCCCGCGACAAGATCGTCGGCGGCCGCGATGCGAAGCGCCTGGCCGCCTTCCGGATGGTGGACGAACTCGGCGACACCGCGGCCGCCGAACTGCTCGCCGTCGGGATCTGCGACTCGATCGCCGAAGTCGCCACGGTTGCGATCGACGGCGTGCTGCGGCGGGTGCGCACCTACGCGGCGGCGCGGCGCAAGGCGCGCGAGAGTGGCGATGCCGAGCCGGTGTCGCGTGACGCGGGCCAGGAGACCGCGTGGCAGGCGTTCGGCAGCCTGCTGCGGCGTGCTCCCGAGTCGCGCCACGCGGAACTGTGCGCGCTGCTGTTCGAGTTCGGCGCGGTTTCGCTGTCGCTGTTCCGCAGCGTGCTGCTGACGCAGCGGGAAGGTGGCATCGGCCGCACGTTCGTGCAGGCGCTCGGGACCGGCGACGGCATCGGTGCGGCCCAGCTCGCCGTCGCGTTGGCGCTGGACCTCGAACCGGCTCTGCAGCGCATCGGCCTGCAGGTGCTGCGCGAACGGCGCGACGCGGCGTTCGCCACCGGTGTCGCCCGCGCCGCGACTGCGCTCACCGACGACCGCGCGGTCGCGATGGTGCGGTCGCTGCGGGAACTGCCGTGGTGGGGCGCGGTGCAGCACGCGGTGCCCACGTTGCCCGTGGCCGATGCGACCGCGGTGCTCGCGCTGCTCGTCGATGCCACCATCGCCGTCGATCTGCGGCAGGCGGCGATCGAGACCTTCTGTGCGCACCCCGACGGGAACGTGCAGGTGGCGGCAGTGGCCGCGCTGCGGCGGACCGGAGTCGTGGGTGGGTTCCACGCGGTCGGCAGGCTGCTCGCCGGCGGGGCCGCCGCCGGCCAGCGGGCAGCGGCCCAGCTCGTGGTCGACCTTGCGCCCCCGGACCGGGTCGCGTTGCTGACCCCGCTGCTCGGCGCCGACGACGTCGAATTGCGGCGGCTCGCGGTGCGCGAAGTGTCGAAGGTGAGCTTCGCCCGCTACCTCGACCGCTTCGACGGAATGGACGAACGCCAGCGCGCCGTGGCGGGCAAGGCCCTGGCCAAGATCGACGCGCAGATGCTCGATCGGCTGGCGGGGGAGATCGGTGCGCTCGACGCGGCGCGGCGGCTCAAGGCGCTGCAGATCGTCGACGTGATCGGCGCCGGCCAGGATCTGCGCACGCCGTTGCTCGAACTGCTCGACGACCCGGATCGGCGGGTGCGCGCCACTGCGGTCCGCATCGTCGAACTCGCCGGTTCGGTCGAAGGCGTGCAGGTGTTGCTCGGCGCGCTGGGCGATCCGGACCGCCGGGTGCGCGCCAACGCGATCGAGGCGTTCGAAGAACTCGACGACCCGCGCTACGTGAAGATGCTGCAGCCGTTCCTGCGCGATCCCGACAACCGCGTGCGCGCCAACGCCGCCAAGGCGCTGTGGAACCTCGGCCGCACCGAGGTGCGCGACGAACTGCTCGCGATGCTGGACGACAAGGACGAGATGGCCCGTGTGTCGGCGGTCTGGGCGATCGGCGAGATCGCGTTTCCAGGCGCACGCGAACTGTTGCTCGCGCGGGAGGACAGCGACCGCAGCGGCAAGGTGCGGGCGAAGATCCGTGAAGTGACCGCGGCGATGGCGGCAGGCGCCACGGAGGCGCCGCGATGACCTTGGCCCTGTTCGCCGTGGCCGTGGCGTTCGGCTTGGCCGGTGTCGTGGCGTGGCCACGGGTACGACGGCATCTGCATTGGCGGCGGCACTGCCTGCGGCTCGCCGCCGCGCACGGCCTGTCGGCCGAGCAGTCGCGGTGGCTGTGGCGCATGGGGCGGCGCATCGCGCCGGAGCTGCCGGTGGTGGTGTTCGTGCGGCCGTCCGTGCTGCACGACGCGATGGCCAGCGGCGAACTCTCCGCCGACGAGCATCGGGCGCTGCACCATCGCCTGTTCGGCGCGTCGCACTAGGCGGGCGCCGGATCGGCGTACCGCGATAGCATTCCCGGCCGCATGGGTTCCGCGAAGTTCACGTTCGGCGCGATCGCGTTGTTGCTCGGGCTAGGGGTCTTCGGGGCGGTCGGCTGGCACTTCTTCCACGCGCCGATCCCCGGCATCTCCACGTGGACCGCGATCGGCGGCTGCGGCATCGGCCTGTGGTTGTTCGGTGCGGGCGGCGGGTTCTTGCGGGAGGCGTTCGCGGGCGAACCCGCTTCCGCGGCCGAGGTCGCACTGGTCGAGCGGGTTCGGGCCGAAGGGGCCGTGGCCCAGGCCGTAGAAGAACACGTCGAAGCGGACGCGGCGTTGCTGCTGCAACTCGCCGGCCGTGGTGTCGACCTCGACGCGGAACGGGCCATCGACCTGCACTTCTTCGCGCCCGACGAGGAACGTGCCAAGGACCTCGCGGCGCGGTTGCAGGCGGACCTCGGTGGGGCCGCGAAGGTCGGTCCGCCGCGCGACGACGGCGAGGTGGGCGTCGAACTGACCATCCAGGCGACGCCGAAAGCCGTCGCCGAGCGCGAGCACATCGAGCACCGCGTGCGCACCGCGCTGCGGTTCGACGCGACGCACGACGGCTGGGGCACCCGCCTCTAGGCGCGGGTCAGAACGAGAACACGACGTCGAGTCCGTTCGACAGCACGAAGCCGAGCGGCGCCGCCGCATCGAGCACGAGCGCCTGGTAGTCGAGCTGCAGGTTCACGAACGCGGGATTCGCCGGCAGCGTGAAGGCGACCGACGTGACGCCGGTCGCGCCGGCGAGTCCGACCGCGAGGCCAACGGCGCTGCTGGTATCGAGGTAGATCGTGCAGTTGCCGAACGGCAACGGCGGCAGTGCGGGAGCGAGCGCTCCGAACAGCACCGAGATCGAGCCGGGCAGCCCGGTGTCGGTGTAGAGGCCGAACGACGGATTGCCGAGGAACGGCTCGTCGCAGCCAAGCTGCGGAGCGGGGCCACTGCCGGCGCAGCCCGTGCCCAGCACCGCCCACGTGCCCGCGGTGAACTCGTCGGCGCCCAGGTCCTCGGGTACGGTGCGCGTCTGGCCGTCGCGGTCGACCGCCACGCCGGCGGCGATCGTGGATCCCGCGATGCACGGGGAGTTGCCGGCGAGGTGGTAGTCGCGGTTCGCCCCGTCGCGGAACTGCGGGTCGGCGGCGAGCGAGGCGAGGTCGCGCAGCGCGTTGGTCTGCCAGTCGAACAGCGTCGTTGCCACGGTGGTGCCGCCCGCACCCCATTGCGCGAACGGGCCGCCCGAAGTGTCGAAGAAGCAGTTCGAGTCGCAGACGGGCGGCACCAGGAAAGTGCTGCCGGTGACGCCGTTGATCCGGATCACCGGCGAAGCCGCGCTGGCGGATTTCACGATCACGTTGTTGCTGATCTCCGCGTACGGCTGCTCCGTGGTGCCCGACGGATACGCGCCGATCACGCAGATCGTGCCGTTGGCCAGGGTGTCGGCCACGAAGGTGTTGTGCACGATGCGCGTGTTCGTCGACCGTCGGGTGCACACGTAGCCGAACCGGCCGGTGCCGTTGAACGCGCCCGAGTTGGTGAGCTGGCAGCGCCAGAACGTGCAGTTCTGCACCAGCGTGTTCACGGGGTACGACGAGTTGCCATAGACGGTGACGGCCGTACCGCCGCAATCGTGCACCGTGCAGCCGTCGATGGTCGGATCGAAGGCCACGCCGTGCGTGGATTCGGCGTACAGCGAGACGCCGTCGAACGGCGCATTGCGGATCTCGATGCCCTGCAGCGTGACGTAGTCGGCGCCGCCCCAGAACACTCCCATCGCGCGACCGGTCGCATCGAACACGGGACGTTCCCCGGGGGCAGGCTTCCAGGTGATCCGGTTCGACGGCGACGCACCGACCCAGCTGGTCATCGTCAGCACCGCGGTGTTCGGCGCCCACAGTCCGCCGGTGTTCGCCGTCGTGAACGGCGCCGCTTCGTTGAACGGGCCGGCGTCGTCGTAGAGCAGGAACTCGACCGCTCCGGCGACGCCCTGCGCGGCCAGCGCCGTGGTCGCGTCGAACAGCGTCGCGAAGTTGGTCGACGACGCCGGCCACGTCGGGTTGACCGTGTACGTGCCGGCGAGTTGCGCAGGCAGCGCGGACAGGCTGGCGAGGAACGGAACGAGGAGATGGATCGGGCGCATGGTGGAATGACGAGCGGGAGGACCGGTGACGGTAGCACCGCATGAATCCGCTGGCAGGGGGCGGCCTGCGGCCCTTGCCCCGCATGCGGTGCTCCGGCATCGTTCGCGCCGCTTGGACTCCGTGAGCCAGTTCGTGTTGGGCGGGGCGCTGGCTGCGGCGGCGCTCGGCCCGCGTACCGCGGCCTGGCGTGCGGTCGTCTGGGGCGGTGTCGTCGCGACGATCCCCGACCTCGACGTGTTGATCGACCACGGCGATCCGATCCGCAACATGACCATGCATCGCGGCCACAGCCATTCGCTGCTGTGGCTCACGCTCGCGGCGCCGTTCCTGGCGGCAGGCATCGCGACGCTGCACCGTGAACGCGCCCAATTCGCGCGCTGGTGCGTCGCGGTTTGGCTGGCGCTCGTCACGCACCCGCTGCTCGACGCGATGACGATCTACGGCACGCAGCTGCTGCAACCGTTCACCGCGCATCCGTTCGCGGTGGGCAGCCTGTTCGTGATCGACCCGCTGTACACGCTGCCATTGCTGGTCGGCTGTCTCGTCGTCGCGATCCGCGGCCACGCGCGCGGGCGGCGCTGGAACACCGCCGGACTGTGGCTGTCGACTGCCTACGCCGCGTGGAGTGTCGTCGCGCAGGGCATGGCGCTCGCCGCATTGCGCGAGGCCGTGGCCGCACGCGGACTGCGGCCGACGACGTTGCTGGCGATGCCGGCACCGCTGCAGACCGTGTTGTGGCGCGTGCTGGCGTTCACCGAGACGCACGCGTACGAGGGGTTCTGGTCCTTGTGCGACGACGCGGCCCCACTCGAGCTCGTCGCGATCGACCGCGGCGCCGGACTGCGTCCGGCCTTCGCGAACGATCCGGCGGTGGCGCGGCTGGTCGCCTGGAGCGGCGACACCTGCAAGCTCGAACGCGACGGGGCCTCGGTGCGCATCACCGACCTGCGGTTCGGCCAGGAGCCGTGGTACCTGTTTTCGTTCGTCGTCGGCAACGCCGCGGACCAAGGCGCCGCGGTGCCGCAGATCGAGCCGGTCGCGCCGCGTGCGGCGGGGGCGCGCATCCCGTTCGCGAAGGCGTTGCCGTGGTTGTGGGCGCGCATGGGCGGCGAGCGCCTGCCGACGCCGCGCTGACCCGTTGCTACAGCAGGGCGGGCACGTTTCCGCGGCCGGAAGGCTGCCACCGTGCGGCCGGTGCTCTATCCTCCGTCGCCGATTCGCATGCGACCCACCGCCGCCGCGTTCCTCCCGTTCCTGCTTCTTCCCGCTCTCGTCGCCCAGGGCGACGGACAAAAGCAACCGGACAAGCCGGCCAAGGCCGTGCCCGTGTTCGAGAGCGGCGAGGCCCAGACCGTCGACGCCTTCAAGGACCGCAAGGACTGGATCCGCGAGTGGCTGTTCGTCGAGGCGCCGTTCGACAGCGACGGCGACGGCAAGAACGATCGCCTGCACGTCGACGTCACGCGGCCGAAGCAGACCGAGACCGAAGGCCTGAAACTGCCCGCGGTCTACGAGACCAGCCCGTACTTCGCCGGGACCGGTCCGCACGACCTCGGCTACTACTGGGACGTGAAGCAGGAACTCGGCGCCGACTCGCCCAAACGCGCCGCGATGGCGCCGATCCCGTTCGGCGGCGAGCCCGGCATGATCAGCGGCAGCGAGCTGCGCTGGGTGCCGCGCGGGTTCGCGGTGGTGCACTCCTGCTCGCCGGGCACCGGTTTCTCGCAGGGCTGTCCGGACGTCGGCGGTCCGGTCGAGTTCAACGCGCCGAAGGCGGTGATCGACTGGTTGAACGGTCGCGCCAAGGGCTTCAAGACGCTCGACGGCAACGAAGAGGTGAAGGCGACCTGGTGCACCGGCAAGGTCGGCATGCTCGGCACGTCGTACAACGGCGGCCTGCCGATCGCCGCGGCGCACACCGGCGTCGAAGGGCTCGCTGCGATCATCCCGATGTCGCCGCCGTCGTCGTGGTACCGCTACTACCGTTCGCAGGGCCTGGTGCGCAGCCCGGGCGGCTACCTCGGCGAAGACATGGACGTGCTGTTCGATTTCATCGCCAGCTGCGAACCCAAGCGCCGCAAGGGCTGCGTCGAAACGGTGCGCGACAAGCTGCTGCTCGACGGCATGGACCGGCGCACCGGCGACTACAGCGACTTCTGGGACGTGCGCGACTACCTCGCGCACCTCGACAAGTACACCTGCCCGACGCTGGCCGTGCACGGCCTGTCGGACTGGAACGTGATGCCGGACCAGAGCGTCGAACTGTTCGTGCGCCTGCGGCAGAAGGGCGTGCCGACGATCCTGTTCCTGCACCAGGGCGGCCACGGCGGTGAGCCGCCGTTCGGCCTGATGAACCGTTGGTTCACGCGTTACCTGCACGGCGTCGAGAACGGCGTCGAGCAGGAGGCGAAGGCGTTCGTCGTGCGCGAGGGCAAGCGGCCGAGCCAGGCCGACGGCTACGCCGACTTCCCGCATCCGGACAGCAAGCCGGTGACGCTGATCCCGCAGCCGGGTGGTGCTGGCGTGGGGGCGCTGGCGATGAAGCCGGCCACCGGAACCGAGACGTTCGTCGACGACGTCGCCCACGCCGGCGGCAAGCTGGCGGCGGCCGAGAAGTCCGAGCATCGGCTGCTGTGGGCGCTGCCCGAACTGACCGAGCCGCTGCACATCTCCGGCACCGCGAAGCTGCACGTCAAGCTCGCGTGTGACAAGCCGGCGACCAACCTGTCGGTGTGGCTGGTCTCGCTGCCGTGGACCGACGCGCGCCGCATCACCGACGACGTGGTCACGCGCGGTTGGGCCGATCCACAGAACGCGAAGTCGTTGCGCCAGAGCGTGCCGCTGCAGCCAGGCGAGTTCGTCGAACTCGACGTCGAACTGCAGCCCGACGACCAGGTGATCGCCGCCGGCGAACGGCTGGCGTTGATGGTGTTCGCCAGCGACCGCGAGTTCACGCTGTGGCCGAAGGCCGGCACCAAGGTCACGGTCGACCTGTCGGGGACGACGCTGACCCTGCCCGTCGTCGGCGGCGTGCAGGCGCTGGTGAAGGCGACGCGGCCTGCCGACGGCAAGCGTTGACATCGACGCCGGCCGTTCGTTTCATCCGGAGATGGCGGCAGGCGACGACGGCGGCTCGGAGCGCACCAGCGCACGCACATCGCCGTTCGGGCAGGAGCGCGCCGGACTGAGGCTGCGGCTCGCGCGCACCGCGGCGGGGGCCGCGGACGGCTCGCCGTTCGTGTTGCTGCGCAGCACCGCCGGCAGCAGGACCTACCTCGCCGAGGTGGTGACCGACGCAGGGGCGGTGCTGCAGCGGTTCCAGTGGAAGCTGCGCCTCGACGACGCCGACGGACGCGCCAACGCCGAGGTCGACGACGCCTGGCGGCGCGAACGCGAGACCCTGGCGCGCGTGCGCTCGCCGTTCGTGGTGGCGCCATTCCCGGTGCCGGCGGCGGTCGAGGCTTCGGCGCCATTGTGGTGGTGCCTGCGGCTCGACCGCGGCTTCGCGCCGGTGTCGCCGCAGACCGGAGCGCCGCTGCACACCTGCCGCGACGACGCGACCTTGCGCGCGAACGGCCTGCCGGCCTACGCCGACGGGGCGGTGCGGTTCGTGCACGACGGTCGCCCGGGCACGCCGCTCTACGCGATGGTGCCGCCGCCGTCGGCACGGTCGGTGCGCAGCGGGCGCGACCTGGTCCGCGATTGGGCCCCGCTGGTGCGCGGCGAAGCCGACGACGCCGTGGCCGACCGCGCCGCGGCGTCGTTGCCGTGCATCGACTGCCGCCATCGCGGCGAGTGCTGGGCATCGGGGGGCGCGCCGGGCGAGTTGCCGGCCGAACGCGAACTGCGGCCCGTGTCGTTCCACGACGTCGAGGCGCTCGCTTTCGAGCACCACGACTTCGACTGGTCCGACGCCTGTGCCTTGCTCGGCGGTGCCGAACACGACGAACTGGGTGGCCCGCGTCCGCTGGTCGACCAGGCCGCGGTCGCGCGGTTGCGCGGCGACGGCCAGTGGCTGTTCGCCGCCGACCCGGCGCGTGGACCTATCGAGAAGCTGCGCGCGAAGCTGCTCGCATTCCGCGATCTCTGTGCCGGCGTCGCCGCGGTGCACGCGACCGGGCGTCCGCACCTCGGCC
>JAEUHV010000171.1 GCA_016794485.1 Planctomycetota bacterium | reverse complement strand
GCATGGACGGCGCGATCGGCCTGTGAGCTGACGCCTGCGGTCCAGTCGGCAGGATACGACCTGTCGCTGGCGAAGACGGCCTCGTCCGGGTACGGACGAGGCCGTCTTCGTTTCCGGACCATGCCGCCGAACGGCCCGCTCTCCCGATTCGCCGATGCCCGCGTCGTCCTCGGCGCGCTGCTGCTGCTCGCCGCCATCGCCTACGCGCCGGTGGTGGAGTGTGGCTTCGTCTGGGACGACGACGACTACGTGACGCAGAACCCGGTGCTGCGCTCGTGGGGTGGGTTGCTGTCGATCTGGTTCGAGCCGCGTTCGCTGCCGCAGTACTACCCGCTCGTCCACACGACGTTCTGGCTCGAATACCGGCTGTGGGGGCTGGCACCATTCGGCTACCACGCGGTCAACGTCTTGCTGCACGCGGCTGCGGCCTTCCAGCTGTGGCGCCTCTGCCGACAGCTCGACCTGCGCGTGGCACTGGTCCCGGCGGTGTGGTTCCTCGTGCATCCGGTGCACGTCGAGTCCGTGGCGTGGGTCACCGAACGCAAGAACGTGCTGTCGCTGCTGTGTGCCCTGTGGGCCGCCCGCCAGTGGCTCGCCTGGCACGACATTGGCGGCGCTGGGCACTACCGGTTGGGCTGCCTCGGGTTCGCGGCCGCGCTGGCCAGCAAGACGGTCACCGCGTCGTTGCCGGCCGCGCTGCTGGTGGTGTTGTGGTGGCGCGATGGCACCGTCGCCCGGCGGGCGTGGCGCGGGGCGCTGCCTTGGCTCGTGGTCGGCGTCGCTGCCGGCTGGTTCACCGCGCACCTCGAGGCCACCCATGTGCTCGCCGTCGACGCGCGCTGGCATTTGACGTGGCCGGAACGGTTCCTGGTCGCCGGACGGGCGCCCTGGTTCTACCTCGGCTGCCTCGTCTGGCCATGGGACCTGTGCTTCAACTACCCGCGCTGGCAACTCGACGTCGGCTCGATCGCAGCGTGGGCGTGGCCGGCGGCGACCGCACTCGCCGTCGCCGGTGCGGTGGCGCTGCGGCGCAGGTGGACGCGCGGCCCCGCTGCCGTGCTGCTGTTGTTCGGCGGTTTGCTGGTGCCGGCGCTGGGCTTCGTCGACGTCTACCCGTTCCGCTATTCGTTCGTCGCCGACCACTTCCAGTACCACGCCAGCGTGCCGGTGCTGGTCGGTCTCGCCGCCGCCGTGGTCCCGCGGGCACTCGCCGCATGGCCGTTTCGGGGCGTCGTCGCCCTGGCCGCGCTCGGTCTCGCCGCCAACGTCGCGCTGACCGCGCTGCAGACGTTGGCCTACCGCGACCTCGACGCGCTCTGGCAGCACACCCTCGCGCGCAATCCGGACTCGGCGCTCGCGCTGGCCAACCTCGGCGGGCTCGCCAACCTGCGCGGCGATTTCGCGGCGGCCAAGGACTACAGCGAACGAGCGGTCGCCATCGATCCCGGCAGCCACGAAGCCTGGAACAACCTCGGCACGCTGGCGCATCGCGCTGGCGATCGCACGCGGGCGCGCGAGCACTACGACCGGGCCCTGCGCTGCCGACCCGGTGACGCTGCCGCGAGCTTGAACCTGGCCCGGCTCGAACTCGACGAAGCGCGGCCGGCGGTCGCGGTGCGGTTCGCCGAGCAGGCCCTGCGCGAGCAGCCCGAGTTCCTCGAAGCGCACGGCGTGCTGGCGCAGGCGTGCGTCGACGCCCAGCTGTGGGCGAAGGGCCTCGCCGCCGCCGACTTCGTCTTGCAGCGGGTGCCTGGCGATCTCGCCGCGCGCCGGGCTGCGGTGCGTTGCCTGCAGGTGCTGGGGCGGCATCCGGAAGCGGCGACCAACGCGTTGGTGTGGTTGCGGGTACAGCCCGGCGATGCCGCGGCAGCGCAGGCGGTGGTGGTGTCGACCGCGCAGGTGTTGCGCGCGGCGCCGCCCGAACGGGCCGCGGCGCTGTGGTCCGGGGCGTGCGCCAAGAACGGGATCGATCCAGCTGCGTTGTCGCCGCGTCTGGAACAGGAACTGCGGCGGCTGGGAGCCAACACCCATGCCGACAATCTGCAGCGGGCGAGCGCCGGCCGATGACCGGTCAGGCCGTGGGCCGCGGCAGCTGCCGGGCGCGGTCGACGACGCGGCCGAGGCGCTGCACGCACGGGTCGCAGTGGCTGCCGCAACACCAACGCCACGCGGCATCGGGCTGGTCGACGTTCTGCAGCACGAACTGCAGGTAGCTCGCGTCGACGTTCTCGTCGCGCAGGAAGGCGGCGATGTGGGCCAGCCCGTCGGGGTCGAAGCGCTCGGCGGTCATCGCGCGTAGGGGGCGGTCACTTGCCGGTGGCCGGCGCCGCGGCGTCCTTCTTCGCCTCGGCCTTCGGCGTCAGTTCGGCGACGGCGTCCTTGCCGGCGAACGCGAGCCCGACGAACTGGAGCGACACCGCGAGGTTCTCGGCCATCGACTCGCTGCTCCACGCGTGGCCGCCGCCGTCGATCTTGCGGAACAGGTGCTTGTGGCCCTTCTCGGCCATGACCTTGGCGAGCTGTTCGTTCGGCGGGCAGAAGTCGTAGGCGTCGGCCGTCCCGGCGTCGAAGTACATCTGCAGCCCCTTCAGGTCCTCCGGCTTCTTGTCGGCGGCCAACGCCATCGGCATGTGCGCCCGCCACTTCGCCGCATCGATCGGATTGCCGAGTTCCTTCTCGAGTCCGCCGCGCAGCATGCGCTGCACGATGCCCTCGGCGTTGCCGGCGAGTTCCCCCGGATCGGCGGGCAGGATCGCCGCCGAGTGCACCGCGACGGCGCCGAACACGTCGGGGTGCCGCATCGCGATCTTCAGCGCCCCGAAGCCGCCTGCGGAAACGCCCATCAGTGCACGCTGCTTCCGGTCGGCGGCGAGGCGGTACTTCTTCTGCAGTTGTTCGAGGAAGTCGCCGCACAACAGGTCTTCGGTGTCGGCCGCGGCTTCGCCGTTCATGTAGACCGAACGGCCGCGTCGGCCGCCCTGGCCGCTCGGCGCGCGGTAGACCACCAGCGCGAACTCTGGCACCTTGCCGTCGGCGCGCATCTGGTCGAGCACCTGGGCCCCGCCGCGGTTGGTGAACTCGCCGTTGCCGCCGAATCCGGACAGCCAGACGACGAACGGCCAGGTCTTGTCCTTGTTGGCCTCGTCGCCGTGGCCTTTCGGCAGGTAGATCTCGTAGCCGGCTTCGCCGTCGCGCACCTTGGTGCTCTGGATCGTGCCTGTCTCGATCGTGAAGTGCTGCAGCGGCGGCGCCTGGTCGCGGCGGGGGCCGCGTTCGCCGCGTTGCGCGGGCAACAGCAGGGCCGTGGACAGGAGTGCGGTGACGACGAGCGTGGCGTGGCGCATGGGCGATTCGGGTTGGGGCTGCGGGAGCCTACCCGATCGCATGGTTCCGCCCAGCGGAGCTGCCGACCTGCGCCGCAATCCTGGCTCGAGGCCCGCCGGCGAGCCGACACTCGTCCACGTGCGCAACGTGCGTCGGGCCCCACCGGGCCCGCGGTGTTCCCGCAACGCAAAGAAGTCGACTCGGTGCGCGTCTACACGTCGGCGCCGTGCGGCGAAAACGCGCCGGCCGCGGTCACGACAGCGGCGGCAGCTGCCCGGCGCGCACGTAGGACTGCTCGTAGAGGAACAGGCCGTAGAACCCCGCCAGGGCGCAGAGGGTGAGGGCCACCGGGTGGGCGAAGCCGGTCACCAGCAACAGCATGCCGAGCAATGCTGCGAGGGTCGTGGTCGCCATCCCGAAGTGGAACGCCGAGTGGCGGCTGCCCGGCCATGCCGGTGTCGCGGTGAGCATCGCTGCCGCCATCTTCGCGTTGCGCGTGCCGTGCCGGCCGAAGCGCTCCATGAGGCCGCAGCCGTGGTGCAGCACGGCGAGCACGGCGACGGCGACCGCCAGCTTCGTGTCCTGGACGAACGGCAGCAGCGCAGCCCCGCCGACCAGCAGCGCCTGGACCAGCAGATGCGGCAGCAACAGCCGCGTGTTCTGCCACAGGTCGCGGCCCTCGCACTGGGCGAACAGGAACGCGGTGTAGGCGGCCGCGAGCGACGCCGTGACCAGGTTGGTCCAGCGCATGCCGTCGGCGAGGCGGTCGCCGCCGAACCAGCGGGCGACGACGATGGCGAACGTCAACGTGCCGAACGCGATGAGCGCGTAGGCGCCCTTCACCAGCCAGCTGCGCTGGTTCGGCCGCAACAGGATCGACAGGAACTTGGTCGGCCGCTTCAGGTCGATCACGAGCAGAACGTTGGTGATCGTCAGGAACAGCAGCGCCAGGATCTCTGGCAGCCAGTTGCGCCCGAAGGTGGTCGCGTCGGGCATCCACGCGACGAACGGCGCCCACATCGCCGCACCCGCGGCGATGCCCTTGGTGACCAGGTAGGCCGAGACCTTCCAGCCCCAGTGCAGTTTGTGGTCGACGTCGTAGGCCACGCGGGCGTCGGGCTGCAGGAACGCCCCTGCTTCGGCGTCCGGCATGGGCGGCTTGGGCAGCTTCCGGTCGCTCCACAGGTACATGTCGTCCTCGCGCGCGCTGCCCGGCTCGAGCGAGGCGGTGTGGGCGCCAAGGTAGAAGACGTTGGGGCCCGTGCCCTGTTCGACGCGCCGGGCCATGGCGCCGGGCACTTCCCGCAAGGCCCGCGACGCCGGGCTCTGTGGGTCGTGCAGGTCCCCACTGATGATCGCGGTCTCCGGGCAGACGACTTCGCAGGCGGGTTTCAGGCCTTGCTCGACGCGGTGCGCGCAGAAGTGGCACTTCTCGGCGCCGCCGGTGTCCTCGTTGAGGTAGAGCGCGTCGTAGGGGCAGGCCTGCATGCACGCCTTGCAGCCGATGCACACGTCCTTGTCCAAGTCGACGATGCCATCGGGGCGTTTGTGCAGGGCGGTGACCGGGCAGATGGTCACGCACGGGGCCGAAGTGCACTGGTTGCAGCGCAGCACCGCGAAGTGGCGGCGGACCTGCGGGAACGAGCCGACCTCGGTGTACTTGACCCACGTCCGGAAGTCGCCCAGCGGGACCTCGTTCTCGGACTTGCACGCGACGGTACAGGCGTGGCACCCGATGCAGCGCCGCTGGTCCAATACGAAGCCGTATTGCATGAGGGGCGGGGACGATACCGGCCGGCGACGGCAACGCTACTGTCCGCCCGAAGGGGGTGGGCGCCGGCTGGGCGGCCCGACGTGGTTTTTTCCGTCGGGCGCCTTGCACGAACCCGGGCCGGACCGCATCGTTCCCGCGTTCGCGACCTCGTCGGGTCTTGGTTGGTCTGCCCTCTTGCTGATCGATCGGGGAACCTGAGTAGAGACTCGCTCTTCCCAGTTCGTTCGCAGCCGTGGGCTTCGCCTCTTGACCTCGTGCTGTGTGAGTCCGCCAAGAGGTGAAGTGATCGTCAGATGGGTACGAGATTGTACGTTGGCAACCTTTCCTTCCAGACCACCGAGGATTCGCTGCGGGCCGCGTTCGGCGCCGACGGCCGCCAGGTGACGGAAGTCAAGATCATGCTCGACCGCGACACCGGGCGTTCGCGCGGGTTCGCGTTCGTGGAGATGGCAAACGACCAGGACGCGCAAGGCGCGATCCAGGCCATGAACGGCGCCGACCTCGACGGTCGTCCGTTGAAGGTCAATGAAGCCCAGCCCCGCCAGGATGGCGGCGGCCGCGGTGGCTTCGGTGGTGGTGGCGGCGGCGGCGGCGGTCGCGGTGGCTACGGCGGCGGTGGCCGCGGTGGCTACGGCGGTGGCGGCGGCGGTGGTGGCCGTGGCGGCTACGGTGGCGGCGGCGGCGGCGGTGGCCGCGGCGGCTACGGTGGCGGTGGCGGCGGTGGTGGTGGCCGCGGTGGCTACGGTGGTCGTCGCGGTGGTCGCGATGACGGCGGTGGCGGCGGCGGCGGCGGCGACGAGTGGTAATGCGTCGCTGACGGTTGCGTAGGCACGCCAATCGTTGGCTGTGCCTACGTCATCGCCTGCAGGCACCCGGGCTCTCCAAGGGAGTGTCCGGGTGTTTTCATGTCCGGGTGCTTTGCGTTCTCCGGATGCCGGCAACGCGGCACCGCACTCCCTGCTGCACTCCGACGATCCGAGGGCACCGACTCGCGATCACCGACTCGCGATCACTACCTTGCGGTCACTGGCGCGGCAGCGCCCAGGTCTCGGCGAACAGCGGCAGGGTCATGCCCGACGCGAGCAGGTAGAAGAACACCAGGATGCCGACGCCCAGCACGAAGCCGAACGCCAGGGTGGGCACTTCTTTGGGATCGAGGAAAGGGCGCGATTCGCTCATGGTCTGTTGGGAAACCTAGCGACTCGTATCGGCGGGGAAAGAGGCGCGGCCAGATTCCCTTCGCAAGCTGCCCCTGGGTTGGATCGTTGCGGCCCGCGCGGACACGACGGTTGCCTAGGGCGTGTAGCCGAGCAACGCGTCGAGCGAGCGTTGGCTGACCGCGTGGTAACGCGGCCGCGCCTTCTGGTAGATCGCCAAGGCACGCGCCTTGCCCTCCGGTCGGGTCAGCATCGCTTCGTAGATCGGCTTCAGGAACTTGCGGCGGCCCACCGTCATCAGGAACAGGTCGCAGCGGCGGTCGGCTGCGCCGTAGTCGTTCTTGATCGCCAACACGAGCCAGGCGCACAGGATCTCGCTGTTGCCGCTGCGCGTGAAGGCGAACGCGGCGTCGAGTTCCCCGAGCTTGCCCGCGTCGGTGGGGCCGAGCCCCGCCAGGAAGCGCAGCCACTGCTGCGTCACCCAGCCGCGGGTGTCGAGCTGGGCCGCCGCCGTGCCGGTGCGCCACCGCCCGAGTGCAGCATCGACGGCGCCGAACAGCTTCGCGTCGGGCGTCGGTGCATCGGCGGGCAGCCCGGGCGCCGTGATCCAGCTCGCGACGTCGACGGCGTTCGCCTTGTCGCCGCTGCCAGCCAGCAGTTCCTTCTGCAGGAACGCGATGAACGTCGCCGTGGTGACGCTGGTGAACGCGTGCTGGTCGAACCACTTGCCGAGGAACGCGTCGATGGCGGCGCGGCCGTGCACCTGCTCGAGTCGTCGCAGCAGCGCCGCGCCCTTCTGGTAGGGCACACCGGTCATGCCGTCGTCGGGGTTGCGACCGGACAGGTCGATGTGCAGCACCTGGTCGGCTGGCGGCAGTTCGCGCAGCTCGGCGGCGAGTTCCTGCATGCCCAGCGAGATCTCCATGTCGGCGCGATCCACGCCGAACACGGCTTCCATGATCCGGCTCTCGAGGTAGACCGTGAACCCTTCGTTGAGCCAGAAGTCGCGCCAGGTCGCGTTGGTCACCAGGTTGCCCGACCAGCTGTGCGCGAGTTCGTGC
>JAEUHV010000197.1 GCA_016794485.1 Planctomycetota bacterium | reverse complement strand
AGCGGCGGGTGGAAGCCGTGCTCCTCGACCTTGCGCGCGGCGATCTCCGCGGGGTCCTCGTCGGTCACCCAGCCGGTGTCGACGCTGTTCATGTGGATGCCCGCGGCCAGGTAGTCCTTGGCCGACGTTCGGGTCATCATGTTCAACGCCGCCTTGGCCATGTTCGTATGCGGGTGCTTGTCGGTCTTGAACGACCGGTAGAACTGCCCCTCCATCGCCGACACGTTGACGATGTGCTTGTCGCGCGTCGCCACCCGCATCATCAGCGGCTTGAGTCGCGCGTTCAGCACGAACGGTGCCACCGCGTTGACCAGTTGGACCTCGAGCAGTTCGACCGTGGTCACCGACGCGAGCGGCATGCGCCAGCTGTTGTGCGTGCGCAGGTCGACCTGCTGCAGGTCCTGGTCGAGCCGGCCGCCGGGGAAGATCGCTTCGCCGTGCAGCAGGTCTTCGGCGAGCAGGGCGTGCTGCGACAGTTCGGGGGCGTCGTGGTGGCGCAGTGGATCGAGCGTCGCCGGCAGCGCGTGGTCGGCGTCGGCATGGCCCAGGCGCAACGCTTCGTGCGAGCGCAGCAGACCACGCACCGCTTCCGGCAGGGCCGACAGCGGTTGCCGTTCCGCGTCCATCAGGTGGCGATAGAAGCCGGCCGGGCGCCGCACGGTCTGGCAGGCGTTGTTGATCACGAAGTCGAGGCGATCGAGGCTGCCGTGCAGGTGCCGGCAGAACGCCTCGACGCTCGGCGTGTGCCGCAGGTCGAGTCCGTGCACCTGCAGCCGGTCGCGCCAATCGGCGAAGTCGGCCTCGCGCGCGTAGCGCTGCGCCGCGTCGTGCGGGAATCGGGTCGTGGCGATCACGCGACAGCCGGCGCGCAGCATGAGGATGCTGGCCTGGTAGCCGATCTTCACGCGCGCGCCGGTGACCACCGCCACGCGGCCGCGCAGGTCGGCGGTCTGCGAACGCTTGGCGAAGTTGAGGTCGCCGCAGCGGTGGCACATCGAGTCGTAGAAGTGGTGCAGCGTCGTGAACTCGACCTTGCACACGTAGCAGGTGCGGGTGTCGCGTACGACGTGCGGTTCGGCGGGCGCCGTCGCGGGCGCGGCGAGTGCGGCGTCGATGTCGGCCCCAGGGGGGACGGGGGCGGGCAGCGGTGGCGGAGTCGTGAACACCGCCTCGCGTCGCAGCCGCCGGATGCCGGTCGCGGCGAGCTTGCGGTCGTCTTCGGCGCGCTTCTGTTCCTTGCGCTGGCGGCGGGCCTCGCGCAGGAACTCGCGCTTCTGCCATGGGTCGGGCCGGGCGACGCGGCCGGCGGTCTCGAGCAGCCGCCGCCGCAGTTCCAGGTCGAGGTGTACGAGCAGGCCGCGGTCGGCCAGCAGCTCCTCGAACAGCTTCAGGGCCGCGGCAGCGCGGGTAGCGAGGTCGGCCGAAGGCGGCGGATCGGTAGGGGCGGGAACGGTCACGGGGGCCAGAAGATAGCGACTGGGTGACCCGCGCTTGCCAACCAGTTGCAAGGTGTTCCCCGGGAACGGGATGCAGCCGAAGCCCTGGGTCTGGCCTCCGGAAATCGGAGGGAACTTTTCCCTGGTGATTAAGAAATCGCCAAGAGCCCGGCATCTGGGCACGCGAGGTTCTCCGTGCTTGCCATTCCATCCCCAGACGTACTCCTGAACCTGTTCGCCAGCGCGGGCCAGCTGCTCGGCTTGCTTGCCCTTGCCGTCGGCGGCGGCGCCTTTGCCAAACAACGCACCGCGGTCGGCGGGGCGGCCCAACGCCCGGCGTCGCGCTGGCCGTTCTGGATCGTCAGCGGCCTCCTGCTGACGGTCAGTTGCGGCTTCCTGCTGTACCACCTCGACGTGGTCGACCGGCAGAACCAGCGGCTGCGCACCAACCTGGTGCGCAAGTCGATGGAGGCCGACAAGGCCGTCGGTGACACCTCGCTGAAGACCCTGTCGTTCAGCGGGCAAAGCGAGCATCCGCGCTCCGTGACGACCGACACGCTGGAGCAATGGCTGGCCGAAGGCCGGCCGTTGCACCTCGTCGACGTGCGCGAACCCGAGGAAGTCGAGATGGGCCAGGTGCCAGGCTCCTGGGCGCGCCGGTATCCCGACCTGCAGGCCGATTCGACCGGATTGCTCGCGCCCGGCAAGTCGACCATCCTGATGTGCGAGTCGGGCAACCGCAGCAGCGAACTGTGCGACTGGTTCTTCGCGCGTGGCGTCGCGGTGCAGTTCGTCGCCGGTGGCTACGAGAAGTGGGTCGCGGAGGGCCGCGCGATGACCGGCGATCGAGCGCACGGCACCGAGATCAGGGCCACGCCGGACTTTCCCCGGAAGGAGACCCTGCTCGACACTCCCGAGGTGATGGCGCTGTACCAGCACGACGACGTGCTGTTCGTCGACGTGCGCTATCCCGAGGACTTCGCGCGCGGGCACCTGCCCGGTGCGGTGAACGTCCCGTTGCGCAAGATGGTCGCGGCGGAAGCCGACGCGGCGCTGCGGGCCTTGCCGGCGCGGCCGATCGTCGCCGTCTGCTACGACAAGCGCAGTTCGTTCTACGGGCTACTGCTCGGCCTCCGCTTGCACCGGCTCGGCGCCGACTTCCGCGGTCGCTACACGGTGCCGCACGAGTTCGCGCTGCCGCAGGCGGATTCGCCGTGGGTGGCGCAGTGGCTGCAGGAGCAGCAGGGCGACACGGTGATGGGCATGGTCGGCGGAACGGTCGGCGTCGGCGTGGGTTGGTGTGCCGACCGCTTCGGCCTGTTGGCGGCGATCGTGCTGCTGGTCGTGCTGCTGCGCGCGGCGATGTTGCCGTTCTCGTTGGCGGCGGAACGCGACCAATGGGTGCAGCGGCGGTTCGCCGTTCGCACCAAGGAACTGCAGCAAGTGTGGGCCCACGATCCGTTCGTCTGGCGCCGCGAAGTGTTGCGTTCGCTGCGCGCGAACGGCGTCTCGCCGTGGCGCAACGTGTTCGGTGCCTTGCTGCAGATCCTGCTGTTCGCCGCCGCGTTCGCCGGAGTCGATGCGGCGGCGACCGGGCGGCCGTACGAGCTGCTCGGCCGCGACCTGGCGGTCGCCGACGCGAGCCGGGTCCTGCCGATCGTGTTCGGTGTCGTGCTGGCCGGCTTCATCCGGTTGCAGCAGCAGAACAAGGCCCGCGTCGTGCTGCCGGTGTTGTTCACCGTCGTCATGACCGCCCTGGTGTGGAACTCGCGCGGTGCGGTGCTGGTGTACCTCACCGTGAGCCTGCTGGTGATGGCGCTGCAGACGGTTCTGCACCGACGCTGGCTCGCGCGGGCTGCCGCAGGGCGTGTCGCGGCTTCGCCGCGTGCGGTGACGGCGTCGGCGCTGGCGTTGGCGCAGGCGGGTGACCACCTCGAACTCGGCAACAAGGCGGTGCGGCTCGGCCGCATGATCGCCGCCGGCCTGCCGGTGCCCGATGGCTTCGTCGTGCCACCGACGGCAGAGCTGTCGGCCGAGCGGTTGCTCGCGGCCGCGCAGCGGCACGGCGTGCGCCGGGCGGCGGTGCGCAGCTCCGCGTTCGGTGAGGACGGCAACGCGGCGAGCATGGCCGGCATGTTCCGCAGCGAACTCGATGTCGATCCGGCAGCGCTCACCGAGTCGATCGTTCGCGTGCGTGATTCGTACGGCGGCCGTTCCGGCGGCGTCGTGGTGCAGGACTTCCGGCGCGCACGGTACTCGGGTGTGCTGTTCACCGTCGATCCGCAGCACGCTGGCCGGATGCTGGTCGAACTCGTCGAGGGGGCCTGCGAGCAGGTCGTCGGCGGCACGCGCACGCCGCGTGCGTTCCGGTTCGGGCGCGTCACCGGCGATCGAATCGGCAGCGGTGACGGCGATCCTGGGATTCCGCTGGCCGAACTGCTGGCGTTGGCGCGGCGCATCGAGACGTTGTTCGGCGCGCCCCAGGACATCGAATGGGTCTACGGCGAGACCGGCTTCGAGATCGTGCAGGCGCGCGACATCACGGTGTTGCCCGGGAAGGGGCGCGATCGCGAAGCGGCGGTCGAGGCCGAACGGCTGCGCCTGCTGCGCGAACACGCCGATGCGGACCCCGATGCCGTGGTGCTCGAGATGAACGGCGTCAGCGAACTGCTGCCCGAGCCGACGACCTACTCGTTGGCGTTGGTGTCGGCGCTGTGGGAGGCGGGTGGTGCCGTCGACCTCGCGTGCCGCCGGGCCGGGGTTCCGTACGACGTCGGTGTCGACGATGCTCCGCTCGTACGCGCGGCGTTCGGGCGCTGCTATGTCGCCACGGCGACGGCGCGGTCCCGCAGCCGACGTTCGTTGTCGGCCGTTGCGAGCTTCCGCCTGATGGCCTCGGCGCAGGCCCTCGAGCAGGAGTTCCGCAACGGTGCCGCCGACCGCGAGGCCATGATCCGGCGGCTCGCCGCGATCGAGCCGGCGCGCCTCGCCGATGCCGACCTGCTGGCGTTGCACGACGAAGTCCGACACACGTTCGTGCGTTCGACCTACGCGATGGCGGAGTCGATCAACATCGCCGCCGAGGCCTTCGTGAACGCCGTGGTGCGCCGTGCCGCCCGCAGCGGCCACGACGCCGCAGCGCTGCTGCGCGACGCCGCCGGCACGGTGGTCGGCCGCGCGTTCGACGACCTCGCCGGCAAGGGCGCAGAGCAGGAACGGGCCCAGCGGTTCCTCGCCGGGTTCGGCCATCGCGCCCGCCACGACTTCGAACTCGCCGAGCCGCGTTGGGCCGAGATGCCGGACCAGGTGCGCGCGATGGTCGCGGCGCCGCCGAGCCGCGGGGCTGCCAGGGCACCCGCGGTCGAACTGACCTCGCTGCCGCGGGTGCTCGCCACCGCGGTCGATCGGGCCCGCCGGTTCCAGTCGCTCAAGGAAGACGCCAAGCACCTGGCCATGCGCGAACTCGCCGTGTTGCGGTCGCTGTTGCGGCACATCGGGGTTCGCTTCGGCGTCCAGGAGTTCGTGTTCGACCTGCTCCCCGACGAGGTCGCCGGTCTCGCCGATGCGGCGGCGCGCGGCACCTTGCGCCAGCGCGCGCAGCAGCGCGCGGAGACCCGGCGACTTCTGCTCGACGTCGATGCGCCGACGCGGCTGACGCGGCGTAGCCTCGAACGGCTCGCCGACGCCGATGCGGTGTTGCTGCCGCGGCCGGGAGAGCTGCACGGCACACGGGTCGCGGGCGCCCGCGAGGTGGTCGGCGTCGTGCGCGTGCTGCACGACGTGGCCCGGCTCGGCGAACTGCGCGCCGGCGAGATCCTTGTCACCCGCTGCACCGATCCGGCTTGGCTGCCTGCGTTCGGCCGCGTCGCCGGCATCGTCACCGAGGTCGGTGGATTCCTGTCGCATGCGGCGATCCAGGCGCGAGAACAGGACCTGGCGACGATCGTCGGCGTCGACGGCGCGACCTCGAGCCTGCGCACCGGTGAACTGGTTCGACTCGGCCGCGATGGCCGCGTCGAGCGCATCGCGGATCGTCGGCGGCCGCGCGAAGCAGTCGACTTGCCGGCCCAGCTCGGTCGGGGCGACGCCTGGCGCGAGGTTCGCATCCGCGATCTCGGCGTCGCCGGTGCTCTGGTCGAGGTCGACGATCCGGCGAGCTTGCCGGACGGCGCGTTCCAGTTGCGCTTCCGCGGCGAAGTGCGCGACGCGACCATGGCATGGCGGAATTGCACGCGCGCCGGGGTGAAGTTCGACAGTGTCGGTGTGCCCGACGATGCCAACGCACCGGATTCCGGAAGGCCGGCTCCGGATCGGCTCAGTTCGGGGTTCGCGCCGCGTCGATGAACGCGGCATGAGCCACCTCGGCCGAGTCGCTGCTGTACTTCTGTCGGCCCTCGCCGCGCACGCGCAGGCGCCAACGCCGAAGACCCCGACCCGCATCACGCTCGGGGTCTACTCGTTCAAGAAGCCGACCGAGGTCTGGAACCAGTTCCAGCCGGTGACTGTGGAACTGTCGCGCCTCGTCACCAAGGAGCTCGGCAGTCCAGCGGTGGTCGAACTGCAGGTCACCAAGACCTACGAGGAGTGTCTCGACCAGTTCGTGTCCGGCAAGGTCGACATCGTGCGCTTCGGCCCTGCTTCGTACGTGCTGGCGAAGAACCTCGAACCGAAGGTGCAGTTGCTGGCGTCGGAGAAGGAGGACTCGCGCGAGGTCGGCCTGATCGTCGTGCGCGACGACAGCCCGATCCGGTCGCTGCGGGATCTCGCCGGCAAGAAGTTCGCCTTCGGCGATTCGCAGTCGACGATCGGCCGCTACCTGTCGCAGGCCGAGTTGGTGTCGGCCGGTGTGCTGGCCAAGGACCTCGCCTCGTTCACCTACCTCGAACGGCACGACAGCGTGTTCAAGTCGGTCGAGGTCGGCGACCACGATGCCGGTGCGCTGCACCTCGACACGTGGAAGGAGCTCAATGCGAAGGCGGCTCGCAAGCTGCGCGTCGTGCACAAGTTCGACAACCTGTCCAAGCCCTGGCTCGCGCGTGCGGGTTTGCCGCCCGAAGTGGTCACGGCGCTGACGCAGAGCCTGTTGCAGCTTTCGGATCCGGCGGCGCTGAAGGCACTCAAGGTGCCGGGGTTCGTCGTCAGCACCGATGCCGAGTTCGACATGGTGCGCAAGGGCATGATGCAGTCCGAGAAGTTCGCGCCTCCGGGCGCGGTCGTTCCGGCCAAGCCTGCATCGCCACCCGCGCCGGCCAAGGAGTGAAGTGGCCGGCGACGGGGTCCCAGCGCCACCGGAGGCACCGGTCCGACACGGGCGAATCGGCGTACGGATCGTCGCGATCCTCACCGCCATCGCGGCCGTGTCGGCGCTCGTCGAGTGCGTCGTCGACTGGCAGCGGGCGGAAGTTGCCGCTGTCGCCGACCTGGACGCGCACGGACGCTCGGTTGCGCGTGGCGTCGCCCGGAAGGTCCCCGACCTGATCGTGCTGCGCGATTACCTCGCCCTGGAGGACCATGTCGAGGACATCGTGCGCACCGAGGAAGGCGTCACTGCTGCGTCGATCGTGCGCGCGGACGGCGTCGTCGTCGCTTCGTTTCCGCGCGGCACCACGCCCGCCGATTGGCCGGGCGGTGTCTTCGTCGAGCAGGCGATCAGTGCCGGCCATGGCGGCGCCGCGATCGCCAAGGTCCAGTTGGCGTTGTCGCGGCTGCCGATGGAGCGGCGACTGCGCGAACGTGCGATCCGGCTGTTGTCGGGTTCGGCGTTGTCGGCGATGGCGATCGGGGTCGCGCTGTGGTTCGCACTGCGACGCACCGTCGTGCAGCCGCTGCGCGAACTGGATGCCGAGGCCCAGCGACTCGGCCGCGGTGAGTTCGATCGGCCCCTGCACGACCAGGGCAGCACCGAGATCGGTCGCCTTGGCCGCACCCTGGACGAGATGCGCAAGAACCTCGCGCGCAGCCATGCCGACATCGCGGAACAGAACCGGCGCCTGCAGGAGCTCGATCGGCTGAAGAGCCAGTTCCTGGCCAACATGAGCCATGAGATGCGCACGCCGCTGACCAGCATCCTGGGCGAGGCGGAACTGCTCACCGAGCACGAGCCGGAGGGCACCGTTGCCGGTGTGGCGACGCGCGCGATCCATCGCAACGGCGTCCGCCTGTTGGAGCTGGTCGATCGGCTGCTCGATCTGGCCAAGGTCGAGAGCGGCAAGCTGCTGCTCGAGCATCGGCCGTGCCGTCCGGACCGGATCGTCCTCGACACCTGTGCGCGGTATCGCGACGAGGCGCGCCGGCGTGGCCTCGACCTGCGCGTCGACGTCACCGCATTGGCGGCCACGACCGTGGCCACCGACGCCGTGCACGTGGCGCAGATGGTCGCCAACCTGGTCGACAACGGCGTCAAGTTCACCGAACGCGGCTCGGTCGCGGTCACTGCCGATTGGTGCGGCGATGGCCCGCAACGGCGACTGCGCATCGTCGTGGCGGACACCGGCATCGGCATTCCGGCGCGGTTCCTG
>JAEUHV010000162.1 GCA_016794485.1 Planctomycetota bacterium | reverse complement strand
CCTGACCTGCGTCAGGGGTTCCCGGCGTGGTCGGTGCGGTTCGCCGCTGCGGCGCGCCGGCGTCGCCGTTCGTCCAGGGCGGTTGCGTGGGCCAGGTCGGCGCGCACTCGGCGGCGGCGGGCCCATGCCACGGCGAGCAGGCTGACGGTGGCGCCGATCGGCAGCCAGACCCACGCCGCGTGGGGGCTGTCGTTGCCGACGCTGCCGCGCGGCACGAGCGCGGCGGCGACGAACAACGGCGTGCGCCGCCGTTCGTCCTGGATCGATTCGTACACGAGCCAGCGGTACCACAGTCCGTGCACTTCGACTGCGGCCCGTTCGGGCAGATCGGGCAACCGGTGCGGCAACCACACCGGCACAACGACTCCGCCGCCGTACTCGCGCACCTGCAACCACACCGCCGTCCACGTCGTGATGCCCGCCGGATTGGCCGGCGCCGCGAGGGTCGTGCGCTGCACGACGGTGCCCTGGATCCGGAACGGCGCTCCACGCTCGACCTTGCCGCTGCGCAACCGGTCGTGCTCCTCGTTCGTCAGCAGCGGGGCCGCGGCCCAGCGTGCCGCCGGCCAGTTCGCCGCGGCGTCGCGGGCGAACGCAGCCAGTTGCCAGGTCGCCGGGGTCTGGTCGGCCTCGAGCGTGCGGCTGGCGAGGTCGCCTGGCCACGCGGTCGAATCGTCGAGGCCGGCGAACAGCTCCGGCGAGAGCGCCTGCACGGGGCCCCATGCCGGCCAATCCCGTTGCAGCGCCCGGCCGACCAGGAAGGGCGCATGTTCGCATTTGCGCGTGCTCGGGTAGGTGCGATCGACCAGTTTCAGCAAGAACCCCTCGGCGCGGACGAAGGTCCCCGGTGTCACGTCGGCTGCCGGCGGCTCGGTGCAGCAGAACAGCACGCGTTCGCCGTCGGCCAACCGCAGCGTGGCCTCGAAGATCGACTGGCCCAGCACCGGGTGGCCGCTGCGTGGACCGGACAGGTCCTCGAGTTCGCCCACGAACCACAGCCAACGCCCCTTGTGCGCCGCCAGGTCGGCGCGAACCGCGCGCACGTCCGACGGGCGGTCGGGCATGCCCAACGCGTGCGCCGTGGCCGGGCCGACGTCGAGTGCCTTCGCCAGCAGATGGCGCACCGGTGCCTCTTCGATCTGCAGCCGTTGGCTGCGCTCGTCGTCGCGCGCCGTCGCCAGCAGCGCGCGGTCGAGTTCGGGAACGGCGACCTTGGGGGGGGCCTTCGGCGGGATCTGGGTCGGTCCCGGGGCTGGGCCGGGCAACGCGGCCCACGCGTAGGCGATCGCCGCCAGCAACACGCCGACGACCAGGAAGCGCGGCAAGGACGGCAGCCGCGGCGTCGCGAAGTCGTGGCGAGGAGCCGCCATGCGGCGAGGCTCAGCTGCCTTCCGGCTTCTCGAACAGGCCGCCGAGGTGGAAGTTGGCGATGTCGCTGCGGTCGACGATCGTCGCGGCATTGACGCCGAGCGTGATCGCGATGACCTCGGCGATCTCGTCGCTGGTGGCACCTTCGCGCTTGGCCTTCTTGAGGTGTCCTTCGAGGCAACCCTTGCAGCCCGAAGTCAGCGCGGCCGCGATCGCGATGAACTCCTTGGTCTTGATGTCGATCTTCGACTTGCCGTAGGTCGCCTTGTAGAAGCCCATGTAGAGCTCCTTCAGGTTGGGCGTCAGCAGCGCATAGCTGCGCATCGCGGACGAAGGAATGCGGCCGTCGGCCAGGGTCTCGGGGTTCTTCTTCGGGTCGTCGCTCATGGGATCGTGCAGGGGGCGGAACCGTATACGGTCCGCCTCGCGAATCGGTGGCGGATTATTGCAGGGTCAACTGCAGCCGCACCAGCGCGTCACGATCGGCTGACAACTCGAGCTCCTGGAACGCGGCATCGAACGGCAGCCATTGCAGCTCGCCGATCATCGGGCCAGGCGTCAGCTGCAGCACCGGATCGCTCGGGGTGCCAGCCTGCCAGGCGTACGGCCATTCGCAGACGCCCATGTCGCCGAACAACTCCTTCTGCGGCGCCATGAGTTCCATCAGATGCACCGGGCGGCGCAAGCCGGTCTCGGCGTGCACTTCGCGGCGGATCGCGTCCTCGAGCTTCTCGCCGGGCGTCACCGGGCCGACCACGGGGCCGAGCGGCCACTCACTGCGCGGCTTGTGGCGCAACAGCAGGTACTCGACCCGCCGGTCGAGCACCTGGAACACGAAGACCCGCACGCGGTGTTCGAGACTGAACATGGCTGGCGCAGTGGCACAGCGTTGGGCCATGCCACGAACTCCTTCCAGCCCTCTCCATCGGCCGCCGGGGGGGCCCGGCGCGAGGTCATTTGCCGGCGTCGCCGCCCTTGGCGTCCTTGCCGTCGCCGGATTCGGCCGGCTTCCCACCGGCCTTCTCGCCGCGGAACATCGCGCCGACCAGGGCGAACGAATGCGGCAGGGTCTGGTCCTGGAAGCCCGCACCCCACGAGTGGCCGCCGCCTTCGATCAGGCGCCAGGTGTGCTCGACCTTCTTCTTGTCGAGGGCCGTGTGCAGCAGCTCGTTGCCGACCGCGAAGCCGTAGCGGTCGTCGGTGCCGGCGTCGAAGTAGATGCGCAAGGTCGACAGGACCTTGGCGTCCGTGGCGTTGGCGAGGCACAGGGGATTGGCCTGCTGCCACGGCTCCTTCTGGATCGGATTGCCGAACACCTCGTCGAGGCCCATGCGGCTCGCCATGCCCTTCATGCGTTCCGGCAGCTTGTCCGGATCCTCGGCGAACACGGCCGAGCTGTGCGCGCCGACGGCGCCGAACAGGTCGGGGTGCTTGAACGCGATGCGCAGCGCGGCCATGCCGCCCATGCTGACGCCCATGATCGCGCGGTGCTCGCGGTCGGCGGCGACCTTGTAGTTCTTGGTGACGTGGTCGAGCAGGTCCTGGGTGATCAGGTCCTCCCAACGCTGGTCCTTGCGGTTCACGTACATCGAGGTGCGGCCGCCGTTCGCGGTGACGAACACGCACGGGGGCAGTTTGTCGTCGCCGACGCAACGGTCGAGCACCTCGGCGCCGCCGCGCTGGTGGAACCGCATGTGGTCCTCGAACATGCCGTGCAGCCAGATCACCAGCGGCCACTTGCGGTCCTTGCCGGCCGGGGCGTCGTAGTCCTTCGGCAGATAGACGCCGAACTCGATCTCCTGGCCGACCGCGGTGCTCTTCAGCTTCTCGGTCTTGAAGGTGAGGTTCTTCAGCTCGACCGGGGGTTGCTCGCGGCGTTCGCGGCGGGGGCGATCGCCACCCTGGTTGTTGCCGCCACCACCTTGGTTGCCGCCACCGCTGGGGTT
>JAEUHV010000096.1 GCA_016794485.1 Planctomycetota bacterium | reverse complement strand
GGCGGCTCCGGCTTCTCGTTCTACTTCTTCAACTTCGAGAACCGCAACCTGCGGCTGTCGATCCAGAACCGCGGCAACACGCCGCTCACCCGTGCCGTGCACTGCACGCATCCGCTCGCCGTGCCGACCGTGCGCACGCAGCGCGCCGCGGTCGCCGTCGACGACGTGCAGGCGATCGGCCGCTGCGTGCTCGACGACGACGTGCACGAGTTCGATGGTCGTTACGTGCAGCCCGCCGACAGCGACTCGCCGTACTACGTGAACATCGGGGCGCCCGGGAACATCGAGTACAACGCCGGAGCCCGCATCGAGCACCACGTCAGCACGCTCGACCTGCGCATCGACGACTTCGCGCAGCGCATGCAGATCCCGTACGGCCGGATGCGCTTCCACCCAGGCTTCGAGATGCACGCGATGCTGGTCTACGACCGCGCGCTGTCGCTCGAGGAGCTCGACCACAACCGCCGCTACCTGGCGGCGCGCTTCTTCCCCGGCGGCCTGCGCACCAAGGTGCTGCCGCGTCCCGAGCGCGACCCGTACGGCAACCTCGTCCTCCGGTGAGTTCCATGACTCCGAACGTCCGCCCCGAGTTCTTCGGCCCCCGCGACAACTTCCCGCTGTCGGAGCGCGACTGGACACGCGTGCAGTCGCTGTGCGACGCCGTCGCCGGCATCCGTGAACGCCGGGCCGGCTACCTCGCGCGGCACGGCCTCGATCCGAAGGTGCACCTGCCCGCGCATCTCTGGGGCCAGGACTTCTGTCCGTCGAACTTCCGCAAGGTCGCGCGCAAGGACCGCCACACGATCGAGCACCTGCGCTGCCTGACCTACAACTTCACCGGCTACTCGATGCTGACGATGGCCAACTGCGAGAACACGCCCGAGGTTCTCGAGGTGCCGCGCGACGCCGACGCCGTGATCCGTTCGGTGGCGAAACGCGCGTCGGTGCCGACGGTCGAGTTCGTGCGCTGCACGCAGGGCCTGCCGCCGGAGCGCCGCGCGACCACGCCGCGCATGTTCGGCGAGAGCGGGTGGGACGTCGACGGAACGATCGTCAACTACGACACCCTGATGAAGCAGATGCGCCTGAACGGGCTGCACTGGTCGGGCGTGTTCGACTTCCTGCAGCAGCGCGTGCGCGAGCGCGGCCATGCCCGCATCGTCGAGATCGGTGCCGGCTTCGGCGACCTCGCCCACGCGTTCCGGCAGATCGTCGGTCCCGTCGACTACACGATCGTCGACCTGCCCGAGTCGCTGGTCTACTCGTCGATCTGGCTGTCGACCGTGCTCGCCGGCGAACGCTGCACGCTCGCGGACGAAGGCGTGGTCCTGCCGGCCGACACGCCGGGGATCACGTTCGTGCCGAACCACATGGTCGGCGAGTTCGTGCCGCAGATCGGTGAAGTCGACCTGGTGGTCAACATGCTGTCGCTGTCGGAGATGGCGCCGCAGCAGGTGGAGCACTACGGACGCATGGCGTCGGGGCTGCTCGGCGACGAGGGCGTGTTCTACGAGCAGAACTACATCGTGCCCGGCGTGCACACCGACATCGTCGCGATCCTGGCGCGCACGTTCGGTCACGGCGCGCTGCTCGCCGAGACCCCGAACCCGCACCGCGGCCGTGGCCACGTTCGCATGTGGGCGAACGCCTACCACGGTGGGTTGTGGAACCGCGGCGGCGTGACGCCGATCGCCGGCCGGCGCACCGAGGCGCCGGTCGAGCTGGCGCGGCCCGCGGCGGCTCCGTTGCCGGTGCTCAGCGGATCGTGAAGTTCACCGACTGGCTGAGGTCGATGAAGCCGAGGCATTGCGTGCCGGTCAGGTGGAAGCCCTGGGCGGCGAACTGCAGGCCGACGAACACCACGTTGTTCGGGATCGTCCACGACCACGGCGACAGGAACGTCGCGACGGGGTCGACGCCCTGCACGCAGTTGCAGCCGAGCGCGTTCAACGGGATGTAGTTCGGCGTGCCGATGTGCACCGCCGCGAGCGGGCCCGGCTGCACGTCGAAGCCGACCGTCTGGCCGATGACCGGCGAGCCGGTCACCGCCATCGTGGTGACGCCGCCCGGGTTCGTCTGCGGCACGAAGAACTGGCCGGGCAGCCAGCCACCGAAGACCTCCAACCGGAACGTGTTCGACGACTGCTCGCTGAACGAGAGGAAGTAGCGCGGCGACATCGAGCCACCGCCGCTGTAGTCGGCGCAGATGTTGGTCTCACCGTAGGTGTCCAGGCCGGACGTGATCAGTGCGGTGCGCTCCTCGACGCGGAACGTGTTGCTCGCCGCGAGGTACGCCGCGGTGACCGCTTCGACGCCGGTACCGTTCGTCCGCGTGACGACGAAGCGCGTGCCGTCGGAGTCGATCTCGGGCTCGCGGTCGTCCTCACCCGGCACCGGCGTGTTCACGGTGAATCCGGCGACCGTGCCGCCACTGCTGTTCAGCAGCTTGGCGTTGACGTCGCGCGGCTGGCCCAGCGCGGTCGCGTACTCGTGGCACATCGGCCAGTAGCGCGTGCCGTTCACGTCGATCGGCGAGCCGGACGACGGCGCGGTCTCTTCGGCAGGGGTGAACGCGATGGCGAACGGCGAGGTGCCCTGGATCGCACCGTTCCAGTTCACGAAACGACCCCAGACTTCCTGGTCGCCGCTGAGGCCGACCCAGGTGCGCTGCCAGGTGAGCAGCCAGAAGGCAGGCTGGCCGTTGGATTGGCCGCACGACTTGCTGATCGACGGACGGTCGACGCCCTGGGCGTTCGTGTCGACGAGCACGGGCGCCGTGGTCACCAGGGTGCCCGCGGGGTTGACCTGCTTGTAGTAGATCGTCTGCGCGTTGCTGAAGATGTTCGGCCGCTTCATGAACACGACCGTGTAGCGGCCCGGCCCGTAGTACGGGTCGCTGCCGACGTCGGGCGAGAAGCTGTTGCCCGGCACGCCGACGACACCGTCGCGTTCGATGTCGAACTGCGCCCCGACCACAGCATTGGCTGCGACGGTGCGGCCGACGATGAACCAGCTCAGCACGGTCTCGACTTCGGCGACGACCAGGAAGTTCTGGCTGTAGTTGTGCGCCGCGACCGCGACGTTCTTCCAGTTGGCGTTCGTGAAGTCGATGGTGAAGTCGGTCTGCACGAGGCCGAGGTTGCCGTCGAACAGGACACCCCAGCAGTCCGTGTCCCCCGCGCTGAAGTCGCGCTGGTAGACGATCAGCGTGCGGCCGCCCAGCGACTGGAACGACGCCACGTCGCTGTCGTGCTGCAGCACGGCTTGGCCGGACGCGATGCCGTACCAGTAGTTGAGCACCGGATCGAGCACGAGCGGCAGCTGCGCCTGCTCGACGAACGACGCCGGGATCTCCATGTGCACGCCGTTGCCGGTCCACTCGATCGCGAGCGGCAGGCGTCGGCCGGCGGCATCGACGGCCACCGCCTTCTGGTAGTCGACGTGGCCGAACTCGTTGCCGAAGCGGATGCCGTTCGCCAGCATCGACGCGGCGAGTTCCGTGTCGACGCGCACGTCGACCGCGATCGCGCCGCGGTTGGGCAGCGCGTCGAACACGAACGACTGCTCCATCTGGTCGAGCGCGAGGTCGATCACCTCGGTGCAGCCGCCGCGCGCGGTGCGCACCTGGTTGCCCCGTACGGCCGGCACGCCATCCGCGAGCGGCAATGCCGTTCCGCCGACCGTCGCCTGCGTCAGCTCGAAGCGGACCGGGAAGTTGCGCGGCGCCTGGCTGCCGAAGAACGGAATCGCGGTGAAGCCGGTGGCGTCGAAGCTCGCCTTCCAAGCCGTGCCGATCGCCCACAGGGTGCCGTCCGCCTGCGTCTGGTCGAACAGCACGCGGCTTTGCGGCCGGGCGCCGAGGCTCCGGGCCAGGGCGTCGCGTTCGGTCGGGGTGAGGTCGTCAGGCGCCTTGGCCACGGCCTCTTCGGCGGGCGGGTAGGTCTCTGCAACAGGGCGCGGCGTCGGTGCTTGCGCGGTGAGCGCTGGCAGCAACGTCAGGAACGGAACGAGCAGTAGGGTTCGCATACGTGGGTCCGAAAGGGATGCGCCCGCAGGGGCGACACCCTCGGCAGCGGGCGCGCCGGCGAATCCACACACGCCGCCGCCGTGAAATCTGCCATCGGGGGCGCGGCCACCGCAGAGTCCGCGGCGAACCAGCCTTGCCGTCGCGGCTATCCTGCCCGACCTCGCCGTTCGGCCTTACCACCATGCGCATCGCCCGTCCCCTCTTCGCCACCGTTCTCCTCCTCGCCCCGCTCGCGGCCCAGACCGACTGGACGCTGCTGTCGCCGGCCGCGTCGCCGATCGCATTCTCCGCCCATGCGATGGCCTACCACCTGCCCACCGACCGCACGGTGCTGTTCGGCGGCACCTTCGGGGGTGTCCGCTACAACGAGACCTGGCTGTGGGACGGCAGCACTTGGACGCAGGCGACACCGGTGAACGTGCCGCCCGCGCGCGTTGCGCACACGCTTTGCTACGACGAGGCGCGCGGCAAGCTCGTGCTGTTCGGCGGCATTCCGGCCGGTGGCGGCTATCTCGGCGACACGGGGGAATGGGATGGCGTGGACTGGACGCAGATGACGCCGGCGACGACGCCGGGCCCGCGCCGGTCGCACACGATGGCCTACCTGCCGAGCCGCGGCACGTCGATCCTGTGGGGTGGCTACAACGGCACCGACCTGTTCGACACGTGGGAATGGGACGGGGTCGCGTGGACGCAGATCGTCACCGCGTCCAGTCCGGCGGGCCGGCGCGCGACCGACATGGCGTGGGATCCGGTCGGCGGCGGCCTGATCCTGTTCAGCGGCTACCAGCAGGGGAACGACACCTGGCGGTTCACCGGCACCACCTGGCAGCAGGTGCTGCCGTCGAACGTGCCGCCGGCGCGGTTCGACCACTCGATGGTCACCGACACGGCGCGCGGCCGCATCGTGATGGTCGGCGGCACGACGATCGCGGACCAATGGGAATGGAACGGCACGACCTGGCTGCAGCGCACGCCGGCGACGTTGCCGAGCGCGCGCAGCGACACGTACCTGGCGTACGACTTCGTGCGCGAGGAAGTGCTGATGTTCGGCAGTTCGCCTACCGCGGAGACGTGGCGGTATGCGCCGACGGTGCGGGCGTCGTTCGCGACCAGCGGTGTGGGTTGTGCAGGGTCGTTGCCGAACGCGCCGGTGCTGACGAGCGCGGACCGGCCGTGGCTCGGCGAGACGTTCACGGTCGACATCGCGCCGGTGCCGGCGAACACGATCGGGCTGATGCTCTACGGGCTCAGCGACACGTTCTCGGCGACCTTCGGGGCTCTGCCGGCGTCGCTCGCAGTGATCGGCATGCCAGGCTGCACGCTGCAGGTCGACATGGCGCTGGTCGACGCGTTCTTCGCCAACGGCAACACCGCGACGTGGAACCTGGCGATCCCGAACGCGGCGGCGTTGCTCGGCGGCACGATCTACTGCCAGGGGGCGGCGCTGGACCTCGCGGCGAATCCGTTCGGCTTCATCGTCGCCGACCACGGCGCGATGCTGCTCGGCGGCAAGTAGTCGTCACCACACCTTCCGGGTGATCTTCAGCTCCGGCCGCAGGCGCTGCAGTTCGGCGGCGCTGGCGTCGGTGAGGCACGGGGCGCGCGTCGCGTCGAGTTCGCGCAGCGAGCGGGCGTCGCGGATCGCCGCGAACGACGCGGCGGTCAGTGCGGTGCAGTCGCGCAGGCCGAGGCGCTGCAGCGACGGGTTCTGCAGGATCGCGGCGAGGGTCGCGTCGGTGATCTTCGCGTTGCCACCGAGGTCGAGCGAACGCAGCGATGGGAAGCGGTCGCGCAGCAGGGTGCCGACGTCGTCGCCGATGCCGGGGCACTCGTCGAGCTGCAGTGCCTGGAGGCCGGTCGGTGCGTACAGCAGGCACGAAGTCACGACGTCGCGGTTGCCCGACAGCCGCAGCACGACCAGCCGCTTCATGTCGGCCAGTGTCTGCAGGCCCATCGACGTGAAGCAGCCTGGGCCGATTTCGAGTGCGCGCAGCTGCACCAGGTGCTGCAGTCCCATCAGGGCCGAGTCGGACAGCTTCGGCAGTTCGCGGAGGACCAGGGTTTCGAGCCGGTCGAGTGCGCCGAACGTCGCGATTGCGTCGCGTGACAGTTGATCGCAGCCCAGCACTTCGAGCCGCCGCAGGTCGATGCAGCGGGCGATCGCCCTGGCGCCGTCTTCGCCGAACGTGCGCACACCGGCCAGCACCAGCGTGTCCAGCGGCAAGTCGGGCAGGACCTGCAGCGCCGCGTCGTCGACGGCAACGCTGGCGAGGTCGAGGCTGCGCAGCGAGCGTGCCTGGCGCAGCGAAGCGAGGTCACCCGCCTTCAGGTTGGGCAGGTTGTTCAGTTCGAGGTGTTCGAGCTTGGGCAACGCCGCGACCGCCCGCAGTCCCGCCGCGGTGAACGGGTCGTCGTCGTCGCGGATGAACTCGACGTGGTGCAGGTCGGGGAAGCGGGCCAGCAGCGTCGCGGCACGGTCGCCGAGGCCGCGCAGTTCGATGCGCGTCGTGGCCTTCGGCAGGGCCTCGATCTCGGCGATCGTGCGCACTTGTGGGGTCGGTCGACGGTCGGCGAGGTGGCGGGCATGCAAGGCGACCAGCCCGCGCAGGTTCGCTTCGAACTGCGGGTCCGTGGGGCGCGCGCCGCGCACGCCCTTGCCGGCGAGCAGCAGCTCCTCGGCATGCGCCAACGTGAGCCATGGCGTGACGCCGAAGTCGATCCAGGCGAGGTTCTTTGCCGCGACCAGTTTCGGCAGCACGGCCGCGGTGACGCGCGGGCAGTTGCCGAGGACCAATTCCGTCAGGTTCGGCGAGGTGAGCACGTCGGCGAGGGTCGTGTCGTCGACATTCGGACAGCCGCGCAGGGTCAGGCGTCGCAGGCCGCGGCCGTGGTCGCGCACGAACGCCCCGACATCCGACTCCAGGTCGAGGGCCGCCTCGAGTGCCAGTTCCTGCAACTTCGGCCAGCCTCCGCCGAGTTTGTCGACGGTGACTCCCGTACCTTGGCGCCTGCCGGAGAAGTCCATCCCGAGGCCGAAGCGTGCGGCGGTTTCCGGATCGGCGACACCGCGCGACCATTGCCCGATGCCGTGCAGCTGCAACCGTTCCAGGTGCTGCAGGGAACGGAGAGGCGCCAGGCTGTCGGTTCCGAGGCCGCGTCCACCCACGATGGTCAAGGCACGCAGGCCGACGCAACGGCCGACGATTTCGTAGGCGCGGTCGCCGATCGTCTGGACGTTCACGAGTGACAGATCGCGCAGCGACGCGAGGCGTTCGAGGAACGCGAGGTCCTCGTCGGCCATGTCGAAGAACTCGATGGCGAGACTCTCCAGCCGCGGCAACGCCGCGAGTTCCCGCAGGCCAGGACCCTTCACGAGCACGACGCCGACCAGTTCGAGCCGACGCAGCTGCGTCAGCTTCGCGATGTGCGGCAGAGCCGCATCGGTGATCGACTGCGCCGGCAGATCCCCTTCCCGTTTGTAGGCGGTGCTGGCGAACACGCGCAGGTGCTCGAGATCCGGGCAACGCACGACCAGCGCTGCGACCGCGTCGTCTTCGAGATTGCGCAGTTCGACGGCCTTCAGTTCGCGCGGCAACGTCGCGATGTCGCCGATGCGGGTCACTTCGGGCAGCTTGGGCTGCTCGGGTTGCTGGGCTTCCTGCGCGCCGCCTTCGCCATCGTTCGGACCACCACCAGCGCCACCACGCTGCGACCACGCCACCGCGAGCACGGTCGCGAGACCGAGCAGGAACACGGCCGCCGCCGCCAGCCACGCCAGCCGCGACCGCACCGGCACTGCCGCGCCCACGTCGACGACCTCGCCGGCTGCCACGCGCGCCAGCACTGCCGCCGTCACGTCGGGCGCGCGTTCGCCGTGCGCCTCGCGCAACGCCGCCGCAAGCCGCCGTTCGAACACTTCGTCGTCCCGTTCGTCGGTCACACGTCACCTCGCAGTCGCCGTTCGATGCAGTCGCGCAGCAGCGCGCGCACGCGCTGCAGCAGGGTCTTCACGCCGGTTTCCTTCATGCCGAGCCGGTCGGCGACTTGGTCGCGCGGCAGACCGTCGCCGTAGAATCGCTCCACCACTTCGCGCGCGCGGCCGTCGAGCCCGCCGACGCAGGCGCGCAGCGCCGCTTGCCACCGTTCGCCGTCGTCGTCGTCGCACTCGCGCGTCCACACGGCATCGGCGTGCTCGAGCAGCAATTGCTCGCGCCGGCTCTGGTCGCGCCGCCGCCGCAACCACAGGTGCTTGCACGTCTGCCGCAGGAACGTCGCCACCGCGGCCTCGCCGCGATCGGCGTCGAGCCGCCGCAGCGCCACCACGAACGTGTCCTGCAGCAGGTCCTCGGCATCGGCCGCCGGAACGCCGAGGGCCCTGGCGTAGCGCCACAGTCCGAGCTGGTGCCGGCGCACCAGGGCGCCGAGGTCGAACGCGGGCGTCGTCATGCGCGGGGTCTTCGGGGTCGCGGCGACGGGAGGCACGTGCAGTTCATCCCGTGGCGGGGCGCAGGGTATTCGACCAAGCCGGGAATCTCCCCGCGTGCAGGCCTGGAATCCGCGGGCACACTGTCCGCCGTGCTGCCCACCATGCTGCTCGCCACTGCCCTCGCCACGTTCGCCGTCCTGCCGCAAGACCCGCTGCCGCTGCTGCCGAAGCTGCGCGACCGCGACGCCAAGGTCCAGGCCGCCGCCGCGCGCGACCTCGAGGCGATCGGGCCGAAGGCGATCCCGCCGTTGCGCGAGCTGCTTGCCGAGACCAAAGACCAGGACCTGCGCACCCTCGTCGAGCACGTGCTCGGTGGCATCGAGCTCGAGCATCCGGGCGGCCTGCTGGTCGCGTTCACCCGCGGCGAGGCGAAGGCGAGCGAACTGTGGGTCTGGCGCGACGGCGTCGAGACGGTGCTGACCGCCGACCACGCGATGGACTACGCGCTGTCGTTGTCGCCGGACGGCGCGCGGCTGGCGTTCGTGCGCACGCCCGACCACCACGACTACGGCATGCACCCGACGATCGTGCGCGAGCTCGCGACCGGCGATGAGCGCGAACTCGCGCGCGCGCACGCCCCGGCTTGGTCCCCCGACGGCGCCTGGTTGGCACTCGCGACCGACGGTGGCATCGTGCTGGTGCCATTCGGCGCCGACGCGAAGGAACGGCAGCAACGCACGCTTGGCCGCGACCTCGGCAAGATCCACCACGCCGCCTGGTCGCCGAACGGGCGCTTCCTCGCCTGCGAAGCCGGCGATGCCGTCGTCGTGCTCGATGCCGCCGCCGGCACGGTGCACGCGCGCCTCGACGGCACGCCCGCAGGGACGTCCTCGCTCTACAGCTTCTCGCTCGGCGACAGCCTCGTGTCGATGGTCAGTGGCAACGGTCCGTACCACTGGTGGGTGTACCTGGCCCCGATCGCCGGCGGCGAACCCCGGCGCCTGCACGAGCAGCCGTTCCGGCACGGCATCACCGCGCTGTCGCCGCGCGAGGACCTGGTGTTCTGCACGCAGAGCAAGGGCGAGGACTACGCGTCGTTCGTGCTCGACACAGCCGACGGTGCGTCGCGCGAGGTGTTCGCGAATGCGAGTCCGCTGTTGCGGCCGACGTGGTCCGCCGATGGGCGCTTCGTCGTGTTCGTCGACGGCAAAGACACGATCCAGCTGCTGCATGCGCGTTCGGGCCGCACTCGGGCGATCGCGACGATGCAGGAGGGCTACGGTCCGAACGGCATGGCCTTCGCCCCGGCGGTCTGGTTCGGCGCCGGCCGGCCCGTTCCCCTCGTGCGCGGCGTCACTGCGACTCCCGCGGCGAAGTGACGCGCCCCGCCGCCGCGGCGGAGGTCACTGCCAGCGCATGCTGTCGATGAAGTCGAGCGGGCCGCCGCACGACTGCGCGTGGCAGTTCACGCAGCCGTCGATGATCGAGTTGTAGGTCGACTTCTTCGGCTCCAGGTCGAACGCGCGCACCGCACCGAGGTAACCCTGCGCGCGCAGGTCGAAGCGTTCGTTGCGTTCGTCGGGCTTGGTCGGCCACGCGCAGCGCATCTTGCGGTGCCTCGGGTACATGGCCGGAATCTTCTCGCCAGCCTCGGCGAGCGTGCGCGCATTGCGCAGGTCGTCGACGAACGAGCGCATCAGAACGGACAGCTCGCTGTCGCCGTTCGGGTTGCGCGCGGACTTGATCAGGTGGCCGGGGCTGCCGGGAACACCGGGCACGAGTGGCGTCGACAGGTTGCAGTCGACGTCGTCGGCGACGGGCGTCACCGGAGCCGGGTTCGAGCAGCCCACGAACAGGGACGACAACGATGTCAGGAGCAGGAGCAGGAGCAGGAGCAGGCGCATGGGGCAGTTGGTGGAAGGGCAGGATGGTCGACTGCGCGGAGCGATCGCGCAATGGGCCGCAGGCACCGTCGCCGTAGCATGCGCGGGTGCGTCCCGTCGCCAACCCGCCGAATCCCTGGGCGTCGAGCCACGTCGAGTGGCTCGGCGAAGCGCCACGGGACGGCGTGCAGATCTTCGAGGAGGACGCGAAGTCGATCCTGTCGGAGAACGACAGCCCCGACCTGCCGTTCCGTTGGTCGCTCAACCCGTACCGCGGCTGCTTCCACGGTTGCGCGTATTGCTATGCGCGGCCGACGCACCAGTACCTCGGCTATGGCGCGGGCACCGACTGGGAGCGGCGCCTCGTGGTCAAACGCAATGCAAGCGAACTGCTGCGCGCGCAGTTGTCGCGTCCTGGCTGGAACGGCGAGCTGATCGCGTTCAGCGGCGTCACCGACTGCTACCAGCCGATCGAAGCGAGCTACCGGCTGACGCGGCGTTGCCTCGAAGTGTGCCGCGAGTTCCGCCAGCCGGTCGGCATCATCACCAAGGGTGCCCTCGTCGAACGCGACGTCGACGTGCTCGCCGACCTCGCGCGCCACGGCGCCGCGTCGGTGTTCGTCAGCGTGCCGTTCGCCGACGCCGCCGACTCGCGCGCGATCGAACCGTTCGTGGCGCTGCCCGAACGCCGCTTCGCCGCGATGCAGGCGCTCGCCGCCGCCGGTGTGCCGGTCGGTGTGTCGGTGTCGCCTCTGATCCCCGGACTCAACGACCACCAGGTGCCCGAAATCCTCGAACGCGCGCGCGCGGCCGGCGCCCGGCACGCGTTCCACACGCTGTTGCGGTTGCCGGCCGAGGTCGAGCACGTGTTCGCCGAACGGTTGCAGGCGGCGTTTCCGCTGCGCGCCGACAAGGTGCTGTCGCTGCTGCGCTCCATGCACGATGGCAACCTGAAGGACGCGCGCTTCCACCACCGCATGCGTGGCGAGGGGCCACGCTGGGACGTGGTGGCGCGGCTGTTCCTCACGGTCGCCAAGCGGCTCGGACTTTCGCCGCCGGAGCACCCGGGGCCGACGCCGTTCCGCCGGCCGTTCCAGCAGGGCTCGCTGTTCGGCGGCGGGTGATCCGGGCAGGAAATCGCCGGTTCCGCGTCACGCGCGGCGTTCCGCGGCGATTCAACCGGCATGAGCAATCTGGTCCGTGTGTTCGCCCCCGCCCTGCTGTCCGCCGTCGCTGTGGCGCAGACCTGGACCCTGCCGCTGGACCCGCGCGCCACGTTCCTGCGCACCAATGGCGACACCGCCACGTCACCGTTGGTGCTCGACCTCGGCGCCATGGGGATCACGCCGGGCTCGTGCCTGCGGGTCGGGACGACCGGTGCGTTCCGCCACATCAATGGCGGGCCGGACAACTACTACAACCTCGTCGGCGTGTTCAGCGGCAGCAACACGCTGCTGCCGTCGAACGTGCAGGCGCGCGTGCCGGCCGCGATCGCGGCGGGGCCAGCCTTTGCGAGCGGCGGCACCTATGTCGGCAACCTGCCGATGGACATCCCGCAGGACTTCTTCTGCAGCCGCAACCTGTGGGACGAGAGCCTGATGGTCCGGGTGCCGGCGGGTGCGACCTTCCTGTTCCTCGGCGTACACGACTCGCTCTACAACGACAACGTCGACCCGAACGGCGACTTCGCCGCGGTGGTCACGCTGCTGCCGACGTCGCCGTTGCCCGGAACCGGCGAACACGTCGAGCTGCGCACGGCCGTCGCGAGCACGCCGACCGCGTTCCCCGAACTGCACGCGACGACCGCGGGTGCGGCGATGATCGCCGAGTTGCGCTACCCGGTGGGGTTCGCCGACGGTTCGCTCTATGTGTTCCTCGGCGACACGGTGACCTCCGGCAACCTGCCGTTCGAGCTGCTGCCGAACCTCTGGACGCCGAACCTGTTCGTTCTGCAGGCCGGCCTCTTGCCCAGCACTGCCGCCTGGAGCGCGACCTGGTCGATGGCGGCCCCGGCCGGGCTCTCTGGCGTCACGCTCGTCGTGCAAGGCGGGGCGCTGGTGTCGACCGCGCGCAATGGCCTCTACGTGACGACGAACGCGCACCGCTTCGTGCTGTGACGTATCAGCGTTGGTCCGCGGCTCGCTTCTGCCACAGCTTGCCGCGCGCCTCGACCACCGCGCGGTCGATCGCCTCGAGTGCCTTCAAGGCCGCGGCGCGGTCGGGCGCCTGACGCAGCTGCTCGAGCGCTGTCGCGATCGGATCGGCGAGCTTCGTCAACGCGTTGAACACGCGCACGCCGGTCGGTTCGCCGTTGTAGAGGTTCTTGCCGAACGTCGTGTCGAAGTTCGCGGTCGCCTGTTCCCACTTCGCGTCGTCGTGGCCCGGTGTGTTCCAGCCGGTCTCCGCGACCGCGGTGACGCGCCAGTCGGTGTCGGTGGCCATCTCGTGCGCGCCGTCGACGTCGTCCCACAACAGCCACAGCGACAAGGCACCTGGGCCGCCGGTGTTCTTCGCGTGCACCGCGATCGTCACCTTGCCCTTCCATTCGCCGTCGAGCTGCGCGTTGCCGAGCTTCGTCCAGTCGTCGTTGCTGCCGACCTCGACGCCGTCGACGAACACCGTGCACTCGTTGTCGCAGGTGAACCACAGCCGCAGCCGCGTCGCCGCCTTCGGCAGTTCGACCGTGCGCCGGAACCAGCACTCCTGCTGCTCCAGCATCATCGATGCCCAGATGCGCTGCGCCGGGCCGGCGGTGTCGGTGCTCTTGGCTTGCGCAGGTGCCGCCATCGGCAAGGCCAACGCGAACAGGAACGCGGAGAGTGGTGCGCGCATGGCAGACACGGATTGGGTTGGATTTCGGCGCTTGCGTGCCGGGAATTGCCTTGGATTTCCGCACGAAGTCGGCGGAAAGCCAAGGGTCAGCGCCGTACCTGGTCCCGTGGAGCGCCGTGCGACGGTCCGACGGGAAGCCACTCGGGCCTGGGGCGATGCCCCGCTATCCTGTTCGCCCTTCACCATGCGCGACAAGGTTCTCATCGGTTACGGCCAGGGCTTCTGGGGCGACTCCATCCTCGGCCCGGTTCGTCTGGTACGCGAAGGCCCGCTCGACTACCTCGCCCTCGACTACCTCGCGGAGGTCACCATGAGCATCATGCAGAAGCTCAAGGGGCGGAACCCGAAGGCCGGCTACGCCACCGACTTCGTCGCGATGCTCGACCGCACGCTGCCCGACATCGCGAAGAAGGGCATCAAGGTGGTCGCCAACGCCGGCGGCGTGAATCCGCAGGCCTGCCTCGACGCCGTGCTCGACCTCGCGCGCAAGAAGGGCATCAAGGGCCTCAAGGTCGGCATCATCGAGGGCGACGACATCCTCGCGCGCGTTCCCGATCTGCTCGCCAAGGGCCACGACCTGAAGAACATGGACGACGGCCGTGCCCTCGCTGCCGTGCAGGGCAAGCTGCTGAGCGCCAACGTCTACATCGGCGCGTTCGCGGTTGCCGAGTGCCTCGCCGCCGGTGCGCAGATCGTGATCGGCGGGCGCCTCACCGACCCAGCACTGGTCGCCGGCCCGATGATCCACGAGTTCGGCTGGAAGGCCGGCGAATGGGACAAGCTCGCGGCCGGCACGATGGCGGGCCACATCGCCGAGTGCGGCGCCCAGTGCACCGGCGGCAACTACACCGGCTGGCGCGAAGTGCAGGACTTCGTGCGCATCGGCTACCCGATCATCGAAGCCTCGCCCGACGGGTCGTTCGTCGTCACCAAGCACGACGGCACCGGCGGCCTGATCAACCGCAACACGGTGGTGAGCCAGCTGCTCTACGAGATGGGCGATCCCAAGCGTTACCTCGGTCCCGACTGCACGGCGGACTTCACCTCGGCGAAGATCGAGGAAGTCGGCAAGGACCGCGTGCGCCTGTCCGGCATCAAGGGCGGCCCGGCGACCCCGACCTACAAGGTCTCGCTCAGCTACCTGAACGGCTTCAAGACGACCGGCCAGCTCACCGTCAGCGGCCCGGACGCGGTGGCGAAGGCGAAGTTGTGCGCCGACATCGTCTGGGGGCGCCTCGCCCTCGACGGCTGCACGTTCGAAGAGCACCAGAAGCTGGTCGAGATCGTCGGTGCCGGCGTCTGCCACGCCGGCATCAGCGAATCGGCGAACCCGCCCGAAGTCGTGCTGCGCCTCGGCGTGAAGTGCGACGACGAGGACAAGGTCGATCGCTTCGGCATGGAGATCGTGCCGCTCGTCACGAGCGGCCCGCCCGGCGTCACCGGGTTCGCGGGTGGTCGCCCGAAGGCGACCGACATCGTCGGCTACTGGCCGGCGCTGCTCGACAAGACGACGGTGCAGACCAAGGTTCGCGTGGAGGTGTCGTGATGGCGAAGGTCAAACTCGGTTCGTTCGCGTTCGCGCGCAGCGGCGACAAGGGCGACGGCAGCAACGTCGGCGTGTTCGTCACCAACGCCAAGGACTACGAACTGATCAAGGCGCAGCTCACCGTCGAACGCGTGAAGCGGCACTTCCACGCGATCTGCAAGGGCGAGGTGACGCGCTACGAGGCGCCGAACATGTTCGCACTCAACTTCCTGCTGCGCGATTCGCTCGGCGGCGGTGGCAGCGAGAGCCTGAAGACCGACGCGCAGGGCAAGACGCACGGGCTCGCGCTGCTCGAGCTGGAAGTCGAGCGCTAGTTTCCCTTCACCGGCGGGCGAACGCGCGCGAGCTCGCCGCGGTCGCGCAGCGCGACGAGCCGTTCGGGCCGGTTGGTCGTGATGAGGTCGCAGCCGAGCGCCGCCGCCCCGAGCAGCAGCGTGTCAGGATCGACGGTGTAGACGCACAGCAGGTTGCCGCCGGCGCGCACCTTCGCCGCGACGTCGAGGTCGAGCGTCTTGTGGTCCCAGTGCACGAGCCGCGCGCCGGTCGCCAGCGCCTGCTGCACCCGTTCGGGCGTGCACTCCTTGCCGCCGAGCGCGCCGAGCAGCACGTCCGGGGCGGCGGCGTGGAACGCCGCGAGCCACTCCCAATCGAACGCCTGCACCAGCACGTGATCGTTCGCGTCGAGCCGCGACAGCTCGGCCGCGAGCGCCTTCGGGTCGCCACCCTTGCGTTCCACCATCGCGATCGCCGGCCGCACCACGGCGAGAGCTTCCGCCAGTGTCGGGATGCGTTCGCCGACGAAGGCCTTGCCCTTCCAGGCTCCGGCGTCGAGCGACTTCACTTCGGCGAGGGTCAGCTGCTCGACGCGCACGTCCTTGTGGCCGAGTTTCGCCACCGCATCGGTGGTGCGGTCGCAGGTCGCGTCGTGCAGCAGCACCCAGGCGCCGTCCTTGGTCTGGTACACGTCGAACTCCACCACGTGCGCCTTGGCGGCGACCGCGGCCCGCAGCGCCGCGAGGGTGTTCTCGGGTGCCGTTTCGCTGGCGCCACGATGGGCGACGACCAGCGGGCCGTTCTTCGACTCGGAGCGCAAGAACCGCTCGACGCGGCCCTGGGCCACGGCCGGGGCGAGGCTGGCGAACAGTGCCGCGAGGCAGGCGAGTCGGTGCATCGGCGCATGGTGCCGGCGCCGACGGCGCCCACAACGCTGCGGTCCGGCAAGATCCTGACAAGACCCGGAGGCGATCCGCGCCGACGATCGTCTGACGCAACCGGTGCCCCATGACCTGCTATGAACCGTGCATGCCGACCTGCCGCTGGGGACTGCCCGTGCTCGCGATCGCCGTCGTGGCCGGCGCCGCCCGCGCCCAGAAGGAGCCGGCGCCCGTGGTGCGTGTCGGTGACGCCGCGTCGACGGAACGGCGCATCGCCGCCCAGCACATCTCCCGAGCGATCGCCGTGCCGGTCGTGGATGCGGACGCTGCGAACCCGTTTGCGTTCACCGACGACGATCGCGTCGCGGTCGACCACTTCCGGGCCGCGGCCAGCACGGCGGTCGGGTTCGACATGGTCGCGGCGGTGGCGGCGACGGGCTCGCCGTTCTTCACCCGCCGGGCCCTGGCCGCGTTGCTCGAGGTGAATCCCGTCGGGCATCCGGAGCGGGTGGTGCCGCCGTTGCTCTCCCTGGTCGACCACGCGGACGAAGTCGTCGTCAGCATGGCGCTGCCCGTGCTGGCGAAATGCACGAAGGGGCCGATGCCGGCGGTGACGCGGAAGCTGCTCGTCGACCGCGCCGTGGCGATCTGGCCGAAGGACGTGCTGACGTTGCACTGGATCGAACCGCTGACGGTGCCGCCCTACCGCCAGGGATGGAGCCCGATGGCCCACTTCGCGCGCGAGCCGCGCCTGATCGCGATCGCGGTCGGGACCGGCGACCGCGGGCTCATCGATCGGCTCGTGCCGCCGCCCGGACCTGCGGCCCCCGACGCCAAGGACCCGCGCTACGGGGCCTATTCGTGGTTCGTGCGCAGTTGCCTCGCGCGGGCGGCGCCGCACGTCGACGACGACACGTCGCGGGTGCTGTGTGGCTGGTTTCTCGCGTCGGCCTGCGAGGCGACGCCGGGCAAGGCCGACCAGGCGTGGCTGGACCTGTCGCTCGAGGTCTTGTTCGGCGTGTTCCGCCACGCCCCGGCGGACCTGCACGCGAACTACCGCGAGCTGCTGGCGAACGACCACGTCAACCAGTTCTTCCGGCGCCGCATCGAGCAGGACCCGGTCGATCTGGTCCGGCTCCGGCTGCTGCTGCTGCCGGTGGAGCGGGAATGCGATCGCGACCTCGTGTTGTCGGTGCCCGACTACATCGTGGCGGCGATCGCCGGCACGGACGCGCAGCGGCAGCGGCTGGTCGACATCCTCACCTGGCGAGTGGGCTCGGCCCCGGGCGTCACCCGCGTCGGCCGCGGGCTGCAGACGGTCGAAACCTGGCGCGCGAGCATCGACGCGCTGGCGAAGTTGCCGGCGGCCCAACGCACCCAGGTGCTCGAGGTCATCGCCGCGCAGGACGGCCTGCTGGCGCTCGGCATCGACGTGGTGCCGCTGCTGCGCGCGGCGCAGAAGGAACGCGCCGAGGCCGACGCCACGCGGCGGTGACGCTCAGCGAGCGTAGACGCCGGCCGGGGCCCAGAGCGCACCCGGGCCACCGCCCATCGACAACGGCGGCACGGTGATCGCGACCGCCTTGCCGTTCACCTTCAGTTCCGCCTTGGCCGCCCTGGACTCGGGGCCCTGCTGCGCGAACGGCATCGGGCTGCCGGCGGCGCGGTGCACGAGTTCGAGCGGCGACAGCCCGCTCATCGCGACTTCGAACACGTGGCCGGCGACTTCGATGCGCGAGCCGACGCGGTCGTTGCCGACGGTGATCTCGATCTTGGCCTGCAGCGCCGGCGCCTTCTCGAACGGCGTCCCGGCGAAGATGTTCGGCCCGAACCACGCGGCGAGTTTCGCATCGGCCGACACGAAGCCCAGCACCGCGGGCGCACCGGCGGGATCGGGCTGCCAGCACACCATGCCCGATGGCGCCGAGCCGATCGGGGTGTGCACCATGCGCGCCACGTGCAGGATCACGTTCGGCATCGACAGGCCCGGCTTCGTCATCGCGACGAGGTCGACGCCACCTTCCCAGGACATCCAGTTCTTGATCGCCATTGGTTTCCGTATCGGCCGCGGGGTGAGACGAGGTCGCGGCAGATTGCTTGTAGCGCGTTCGTCGCGGCGATCGATGCGCTCGTCGTCAGAACGGGCGGTCGCCGAGGACGTAGCTGCCGTCGTTCGACACGGTCAACCCGAGCGAGTTGATCGGCGGATCGAAACACAGCGCCTGCTGGTAGACCTTCAGCCCGAGTGCGGACGGCGTGTACGGGAAGACGTACCAGTACTCCCCGTTGCCGGCGGCATCGGTCAGTACCGCGATCATGATCAGCGGATCGACGCGCACGTAACACGGCGTCGGCTGGTTCAGCGAGTCGAGGCCGCCGTAGCCGATCAGGAACGGCAGCGGGATCGAGCCGAGGCCGATCGTGTTCGACGTGCCGACCATGCCGACGACGAACGACGACGGATAGGTGCGTTCGACGCGCGTGACGAACGTCGAGTTGAACGTCGCGGTCTCGCCGCTCATCGTGCCGAGCAGCGGCCGCAGGCCGTTGCTGCCGATGCAGGCGTTGGTCGACGCCGGTTCGACGCGTGTGGTCGCGCTGACGTAGAGCGGCGTCGTGCCGCCGGTGTGCAGCGTGTAGTCGCCGGTGACCAGGGTGGTCGGGCCGTTGATCGACAGGTAGTAGATGCCCGGTCGCTCGATCGTGAAGACGAGCCGCGCGTGCGTGGTCGAGCCGCCCGACGCCGAACCGACCAGGGTGCCGACCGCGTCGTAGAGCTTCAGTCCGGAGCCGGCGAGCGGCGAAGCACCCGTGCCTTCGGCCATGGCGCCGATCGTGGTCGGACCGCCGACCGCGAACGCGTACCAGTCCTCGTCGAGGCTCCCGGTGGAGTTCCCGGTGACGTCGTCGCCGAGCACGATCGTGCCCGCGGGCGTCGCCGTCGAGTTGTTCGGCTCGGCGGCTTCCGGTGCCGCGGCCGTTCCCGGCATGTCGATCAGGGCCGTGCGCAGCGAGTACTTGCCGAGCTTGGTCAGGTCCCACGGCGGCGTGCCGGCAGCGGTCGTGCCGCCCTTCACCGCGATCGCGTAGGTGCCCGCCAGCAGCATGCCCGGGTGCGCCAGCGTGGTGATGCGGTGGCTCGCCGAGTTGGTCGCATCCGAGGCGCCGAGCGCGGTCCACGCACCCGGGCCGCCGGAGTGGAACCGCAGCGCCATGTTGTCGCACTGCGGCACGCCACCGTCGTCGTAGGTCGCGGCGAGCACGATGCCGCGGCCGGACAGCGTGAACGACCAGTAGTCCTCGTCGGCGGGAACGGCGGCGACCAGCTCGCCCTCGAGCGTGTCGCCGAGCGTGAACGGCGACGGCGTGCCGGTGGCGCCGTTCGGCTCCGCGGCTTCCACCGTGTCGATCGGGTTCGGCGGCAGCACGTAGAAGTCGAGGTCGTAGGCGACCGCGGTGCCGCTCTTCAGGTTGACTCGGGCGGTGTAGGTGCCGGCCGGCAGCGTGACGCCGCAATCGGCCATCGTGCCGACGGCGCCGTCGTTCCACGCCAGGCGCGTCGTGCCGGTGGCGTCGTAGAACGCGATGCGGTTGTCGCGCGACAAGCCGAGCGCCAGCGTGCCGTTCGCCACCGTGTGCAGGTGCACCTGGCCGGGGGCTGCCAGCGTGAACGTGAACCAGTCCTCGTCCGCGGTCGTCGCGTAGCTGGCGACGATTTGCGTGCCGGCCGTGATCGGCATGGCCGTTGCGGCGGTGTCGTTCGGTTCGACTTCGGCGACCTTCTGGGCGGGGAGCGCTGCGGCGAGGGCGGCGCAGGCGAGCAGGGTGGAGATGCGCATTGCTCCGTGTAGGCGCCGGATCGGGGCTTCCGGCCAACCCAATCCGGCGGAACTGCGACGGCCTCGCGCGTTCGCCACGCCGAATGCCTCGCGGGAGCGGCTGCCGGGGCGACGTGTCGCTGGCGCCCCCTTCCTGCGCCCGTTACGAACGGGGCGATGACCGACGTGCTCGCCGAGCTCAGGGAGCGTGCGCGCCAACGGCGCGCGCGCATCGTGCTGCCGGAGACCCGCGATCCACGGACCGCCACGGCGCGCGACCTGCTCCTGCGCGACGGACTGTGCGAAGTGGTGTGGGTCGACGATCCCGCCCGCGATCCGCGGCTGCCCGACGTGGCGCGCTTGCTGCACGAACGGCGCAAGCACAAGGGGCTCGGTGAAGCCGAGGCGCGCACCCTGGCGGCGCAGCCGGTGATGTTCGGGGCTGGACTCGTGGCGCTCGGCCACGCCGACGCCGGCGTGTCCGGCGCGGTGCACGCCACCGCCGACGTGATCCGCGCCGGTCTGTTCTGCCTCGGCACCGCGGCGACGATCCCGCTCGTGTCCTCCATGTTCCTGATGGTGCGTGGACCCGAGGTTCTCTCGTTCGCCGACTGCGGTGTCGTGCCCGATCCGGACGCGGACCAGCTCGTGCACATCGCCGCAGCAACGGCGCAGAACCACCGTCGGTTCACCGGAACGGAACCGCGCGTGGCGTTCCTGTCGTTCAGCACGCGCGGCAGCGCCAGCCACGCCAAGGTCGACAAGATGCGCAGCGCGGCAGCCCGCTTCCGCGAGCGCTTCCCGACGATCGCCAGCGACGGCGAACTGCAGTTCGACGCCGCCTACGTGCCGGGGGTGGCCGCGCGCAAGTGTGCCGACAGTCCGTTGCAGGGCCGCGCCAACGTGTTCGTGTTCCCGGATCTCGACGCCGGCAACATCGCCTACAAGCTCACCGAGCGGCTGGCGGGTTTCCAGGCGTTCGGCCCGCTGCTGCAAGGGCTCGCCCGCCCGTGGCTCGACCTGTCGCGCGGCTGCAAGGCGGAGGACATCGCCGGCGTGGCGGTGATCGCCTCGGCGATGCTCGACTGACCCGGCGTTCCGCAGGCATTCAGCGCAGCGGCAGGAACCGCCAGACCCGCACGCTCGTGTCGTGCACCAGTTCGGCGTGGGTTTGCAGCCACTCGTTCGTGGCGGCCGAGGTCGCGGCCGGAGTCGGGTCGAAGACGAAGCGGGCACCGAGCCAGCGCAACCGGGCCAGCTGGTCCGGATCGAACTCCTCCATCGGCAGCGCGAAGCCGCGGCGGCGGCTCTGGTAGAGCAGGCGCGGGTCCTCGAAGTTGTTGCCGCTGTGCCATTCCTTGTCGAGGCGCGGCTTGTCGGAGCGCACGACCACCAGATCGTCGGGCTTCGACAGGTCCTGCACGACCTTGGCCGCGGCCATGATCGGGTGCTGGTTGACGACGATCCGCACGCCGCGTTCGTCCTTGAGGCGCCACGCGCCCTGCACCGCGAGCGCGAGCCCGAGTGCGAGCCAGGTCCATCGCGACGCCCGCCGCGGCCACGCGATCGCGACGCACCAGGCGCCCGCGAACGCAGCGAAGATGTGGTAGTGCGGGCCGAGGCCGAAATTGTGGCTGTAGCGGAACGACACCAGCAGGCCGAGCGCGGTGGCGCCCAGCAGGGTCCAGTCGGCGAGGCCCAGCCGTCGGCGCACGAGGGCGACGACGAAGCCGACCATGCCGAACGCCGAGCAGCCGAACACCAGCAGCGACCACGCCATCGTGGCGTGCGTGCGCAGGTCGAGCAGGTGTGCTGCGTCGGGGAACTTCGAGTCGCCGCCGCTGACGACGCCGAACGACAGCCCGGTCTCCGCGTGCAGGTCGGCGCCGTGGCGCAGCCACTGGCACACCGGCAGCAGGATCAACGCGAACGATCCCCACAGCAGCGGGTGCGTCGCCTTGCGTGGTGCCCACGCGAGGGTCCAGCCGAACATGACGATGCCCAGCTGCAGCGACAACGGCTTCTGCAGGCTGGAAACGAGCACGGCGAGCGCCGCCGCCAAGAGGGCCGAACGAGCCGACGTTCGCAGCCAGCGGTCGAAGAGACACAGGCCGACCATGCCGAACGCGAAGCTCGTGCCGTCGGGAATCACTCGGGCCCCGAGGATCAGCGCGCTGCCGCAGCACAGCAGCACACCGAGGCCGGCGAGGGCTCCGGACGGTGCGGCCCGGCGCTCCAGAAGGCGATGTGCCGCCAGCGCACCCACCACCATCGACAGCAACGACAGCAGGCGGCCCGGCCACTCGACGAAGCCGACCAGCGCGAGCACCGAGCCGACGGCGAGCTGGTAGAGCGGGAACTCGCATTCGACCGCCCCATCGGTGAGTCCGCGCCAGTCCACGCGCGGGCGCAGCGGGTCGAAGCCGTCGAGCACGAAGTTGCGGGCGATCGCCTGCGTTTCGCACTCGCGCCACGAAGTGCCGATGCCGTGGGGCACCAGGAACCACAGCACCGCTGCCCAGCAAAGGACGAGTGCGAGGGCGTAGCGGCGGCCGCGCGCCTGTTCGATGGCGTCGGCCGCGATGCGACTCTCCGGCGGCAAGGGCGTTCCGTGGATCAAGGCGATGCTGGGCTCGTGGAGGGTATCTCGTCGGCGTCGTCGCCGCCGGTCGTTTTGGCCGCCTGGGTCATCCGGAATCGGCGGGATTCGTTGCCATCGACGCCATTGCGAGTCCCCCGGCGGGCGTGTGAAGTTTCGCCATGACCATCCGAGTGCTTGCGGCACCACCCGTTGTTTGCACCCACCGCACGCGGCCGGTCTGAACGTGGCGCCCGACCTCGACTCGCCTGGATCGCGTTGGCGGTGGCTGCTGTTGGCGGCGGCCCTGCCGCTGGCGTGGTTCGGTGCTTCCCAGCTCGACTTCCTGTGCGATGACGCGTTCATCCACTTCCGCTACGTAGCCAATGCCCACGCGGGCCACGGGCTGGTCTGGAACCGCGAGCCGTTCGCGCCCGTCGATGGCTACACGGGCGTCGGCTGGCCGCTGCTGCTGTGGGCGGTGTGGGCTTGGTTCGGGGTCGAACCGCCGGCGAGCGTGAACACCGTTTCGATGCTGCTCGGTTTGGTGCAGGTCGCGATCGTCGTGTTCGCCGCGGCTGGCCTGCGCGACGCGGCCGGACGCCGGCAGCCGTTCGCGGTCGGCGCGCTGGTGGTCGCCGTCGTCGTCGGCAACCGCACGTTCCTGCAGTGGTTCTCTGGCGGGCTCGACACGCCGATGTTCAACGTCGGGTTCGTCGGCTGGGTGGTGTGGGCGTTCCGCCGGCGAGCGAACGGCTGCGGCTGGCTGCTGGGCTGGTCGAGTTGGGCCTTGCTCGCGACGTTGGCGCGGGCCGACGGCATGGTGCTGGTCGCTGCGACCGGTGCGGTCGCTTGCTGCGAATGGCTGCAGCGGCGCCGTTCGCTGCAGGCGAGCGTCGTCGGTCTGGCGCCGCTCGCGGTCGTCGCCGCACAGTTCGTGTGGCACTTCGCGTACTACGGCGACTGGCTGCCGAACACCTACTACGCCAAGATCGGCGAGCCGTGGCCCGAGTCGGGTCTGCGCTACCTGGCGACCTTTGCGCTCGAACACGGCACCTGGGCGCTGCCGGTGCTGGTGCTCGCCTGGCTCGTCGGCGAACACCTGCGTCGCCCCACGTTCCTCGGGCAGGTGGTCCGCACCCGACCCGCCGCGGTCGCCGCGGTCGCGGCCGTGGTGTTCCACGCCGGCTACTACGTCGTGAAGGTCGGCGGCGACCACTTCGAATGGCGCGTGTTCAGCCAGCTGGTGCCGCTGGCCGCACTCGCCGTGGCGGCGATGGCGTCGCGCCTGTTCGGGGTCCGCGGCGTGCTGGCGACGACCGCCGGGTTCGGCGTGCTGTCGAGTGCAGGCTGGCTGCACTACGCGTGGACCAACCCGATGCCGAGCCACGGCTTCGTCGCGATCGCCGATCGATTGCCGGCCCTGCTGCAACCGATCGGCCGCTTCTACGACCGGCACCAGGCCTGGCTGCGGTTCCACAACGTGTGCCTGCGCTGCCAGCACCACGCGACGATCCTCGCGGAGTTCTCGCGGCCGTTCGCGGCGCAGCCGAAGTTGCGCGAGCCCGTGACGGAAGTGCCGGTGCTGGCTGCCGCGGCGGTCGGCGTGGTCGGCTGGTCGTTGCCCGACGTCGCGATCCTCGACGTGCACGGCCTCAACGACCGGATCGTCGCGCGCACGCCGTCGCACCGCTCGGGCCCGGTGCTCGACCGCGCGTATTTCGCCCCGCTGTTCGCGGCGGCGGACGCGGACCACGACGGCGACCTCGATGCGGCCGAACTGCGCACGGTGTTGGCGCAGGTCGCGGTCGCCAACGGCGCCGATCCGGCCAAGGCGAACCAGCCCGACGCCGGCGCCGATTTCCTGATCGAGGTGATGCTCGCGATCCATGCCCGGGCCACGCCGCACGTGTTGACGCTGGACGAGGCGCTGGGCATTCCCGACATGCTGCTGCGGGCTCGATCGATGGCGCACGAACGGCACCCGCCGCCGGGCTACGTCGAGGACTTCGCGCCGAACGTGTCGATCGACGGCGACGTCGTCCGGACCACGGCGCGGGCCGTTCCGCTGACTGCCGAGCGCGTGCGCGAACTCGAGCTGAAGTGGTGGCAGAAGGCGCGCGCCGGCACGTTGCTGACCGGCCGCTGAAACGGCGCGTCAGCGCAGCTCGGCCATCGTGGAGCCCAGCGGCAACCGTCGTTCTGTGCCGTCGCGTTCGACCACGAGGGTGACGACGATGGTCTGCTGCGACGACCAGTCGACGGGTATCGGCACCGCGAGCTGCACGGCGGGGCGGGTCGAGGTCGCTTCGGCGATGGGCGAACGCACGATCCGGTCGCCGACGGCGGCTTCGGCGCGCAGGCGCACCGGCGCGTCCGTCGTCGCGAGCGCTTGCACGGGCAAGGTCCCGCCGACTGCAGGTGGCGTCGAGGCGAGGCGGCCGTAGGCGATGGTCGTGCCGGCAAACACCTGGGCCGGGAACTGCGGGTCGAGGGTGAACGGCTGCAGCGAGCCGTCGCCTGCATGCACGGTGAACGTGCGCATCGGCAGCTGCTTCTGGACGGCGGCGGCCGCCAGTTCGTGGATCACGCCGTGCCATTCGACGGTGCTGGCGATGCCGCCGCGCAGGTCCGTTCCGGCCGGCGCCGACAACTGCAAGAACAGGAACTCGGTGACGCCGTTGAGCCAGCCGAACGCACCGTCGTGCACGCCCGGCGCGTCGAGCACGCGCAGCGGCGCGCGCTGCGTGCGCGCGAACTCGACGACCTCGGCGCACATGCGTTCGTAGTTGGCGGACACGCGTCGCCACGGCCGGCGGTTGTGGTCGAGCACGAAGTTGTAGACGACGGCGAGTGCGACCAGCCCGAGCAGGTACACGCGGCGCGGCAGTGCGGCTAGGCCGATCCCGAACAGCACGCACAGGCCGAGGGCCGGTTCGTAGCTGTAGCGCACGTTCTCGAGGGTCGCGAGATCGAGGCGTTCGAGACCGATGCCGGCGACGTAGCCGAGCGCCAGCAGCACGAAGCCCAGCGCCGCCGGCGTGCGCAGCGACTTGCTGCGCAGGGCGGGGAACACCAGGGCGAGCAGGCCGCCGTGCAGCGCGGCGAGCAGCCAGGCCAGGGGCCGCGGCACGTGGGCGCGGTGCGCCGGCGCGAGCAGGACCTGCAGCCAGTCGAGACACGAAGCGAGCCCGATCCGGTGGGCCTTCCAGCCGTAGATCGTGCCCGAGCCCCAGGTGCCGAGCAGGTGCGCGCGCCACAGCAACCACGCCGCCAGCAACGCCGTCATCGGCAGCATCGCCGGGAACGAGCGCATGGGGCCCAGGCGTGCCAGGGCCAGCACTCCGGCCAGCGGCAACACGAAGATCGCCGACTCCTTGGTGCCGACCGCGACCACCGCAGCCAGAGCCGAAAGGGCGAGCCCCCACCAGCGTCCGCGTTTCGTCGCTGCGATCAGGGCGTTGTCGTGGGCCACCAGCGCGAGGCTCAGCCAGCACACCGACATCACGTTCGTGCGCGCGGCGATCCAGTGCGTGACCTCGGAGTGGCCCGGCCAGCCGGCGAACAGCACCGCGGTCGCGAGGCCTGCCCACGCCGAGCCCGACAGGCGCCGCACCAGCACGAACCACAGCACCGCGGTGAGGCAGTGCATCAGCGAATTGGCGATGTGGTAGCCGGTTGCGTCGATGCCGAAGAACGGCTGCTCGAGCCAGAACAGCAGGTCGAGGAACGGGCGATACAGCGCCACCGGGGCATCGGCCGGCAGCGGGTCGACCGCGAACATGCTGGCGAACGTGCGGTGGATCTCCGCCGGCAGGGCGCGGCCGTCGGGCAGCACGCCGTGGCGCAGGATCGCCGAGCCGACCATCTGGTGGTCGTCGGCGAGCAGGCCGACCCCGAACCACGCGCCGATCGCCGTCTGCAGGTGCACGAGGACCACCAGTGCGACCGTGACGAGGAGGGGCATGCCGGCCCGCACTCTACGCCGGGCTTCGGGCCGGGCAACGCAGCGCCGCGTCGGGGAATCGTTCCTGTTCCGGAATAGTCGGCGGCACGGTGCAATGCGCGCCCTTCGCCACCGGTACGTCGCCGGTGGTTCCGTTCCTCCCACCTCCCCGGAGGCAGTCATGTCCGCCCGCACGCTGATCGGTGGCGCCCTGTTCGCAGTGTTCACTGCACTGTCGGTGCCCGCCCAGTCCTTCCCCGAGAACGCCGTCGAGACGCTGGAGCGCGCCACCGCGCGCATCGAGACGGCCGAGCAGGAACTCGCCCAGGCCAGGCGCGAACTGCAGCAGTTGAAGAAGGCGTTCACGAAGGCGCAGTCGGCGCACGAGCGCGAGATGGCGGCGATCCACGAGAACCACCAGCGCGAGCACGAACAGATGCGGCGCGAGATGGAGGCCGCCCACCAGCAGGCGGCGCGCGAGGCGGAGCAGGCGATGGCCGAGGCCCAGCGCATGGCGCAGCAGCAGCAGCGCGAGGCCGAGCAGCAGATGCAGCGCGCCCAGCGCGATGCGGAACGGGCCCTGCGCGAGGCGCAGCGTGCGGCCGAACGGCAGCAGCGCGAGGCGAACGAACGGCAGGAGGGCCAGGCGCGGCTGCAGCAGGCGGTGTCGGAGGAACTGCAGAAGGCGCAGGCCGAACTCGACGCGGCGACGCAGGCGTTGCACGAGGAGGCGCCGAAGGCCGTGCGCAGCAGCCTGGCGCGTTCGCGCAGCCGGGTGCAGGCAGCGCTGGAGCGTGCATCGGGGGACGGCGGCCGGTGTGCGCCGCCGCGGCGAGCGGTGCTCGACAAGACCGTCGGCAAGGTCGCCCCTGCGTCGGTGCCAGCCCCGGCGCCAGCGCCGGATGTCGCTCCGGCCCTGGCCCCGGCAGCCGTTCCGGCGGCAGTGGCCAATGCCGTGGCGGCAGATGCCCCGGCCCCGGTCGACGCGCCTGCCGCGGCCGGCGCGTGCTGCGCAACCGGGCCCGCGACTGCGCCAGCACCCGCTTGCCCAGGGTGCGTGCCGACTGCCCCGGTGGCCCCGGCGGCGGCGACCAAGCCGGCCAAGCCGAAGGCCAAGCCCGCCGTTCCGCGCCAGATCAACTGACCGCCGGCGCGGCACTTTTCGACTTCGTCGAATACCTTCGGTGGCCTCGTGGCACTGAAGGACATGACCGCGCTGACCGCTGCCGCAACACCGGCCCGAACCTGGGCCGAGGCCGCCGACGTCGAGGCGACGTTGCGCCGCCACCTGCATGGGGTGTGGCGTTACCTGCGCATGCTCGGCGCGGCTCCCGAGCTGGCCGACGACCTCGCCCAGGAAGCGTTCGTCGTCGTGCTGCGTCGGGATGCCGTCGGGTTGGACCCGGCGGCGTTGGCGACGTTTCTGCGGCGTACGGCGCGGTTCCTGTTCCTGCGGCACCTGCGCGATCGTGACGACGTCGTGCAGCTGGCGGACGCCGTCGACGAACTGTGGGTGCGCGACTGCGCCGACGACGACGGCGACGGCATGCTGGCGGCGCTGCGCGCGTGCGTTGGCGAGCTGCAGGGCCGGTCGCGGCTCGCGGTCGAACGCAGCTACGGCCTGCACGCCGAGCGCGACCGGTCGCGGGTCGAGCTGGCGCGCGAACTAGGCATGGAACCGAACGGCGTGAAGACGCTGCTGCAGCGCGTGCGCCAGACGCTGCGCGCCTGCGTCGAACGGAGGCGGCAGTCATGAACCAGGATCCCCGAGCGGACGCGCGCGAGCGCGCCGAGGAGTTGCAGATGGACGCGTTGTTGCACGAAGTGGCGGGCACGGGCCCGAGTCCCGCATTGGCCGAACGCATCAAGCTGCTGCTGCGCGCGCCCGCGGCCGCGCCGTTCGCAGCGCGGCGCGAAGCGCTGGTGCCGGCGCGTTGGCTGGCCGCGGCGATGCTGGTCGTCGGGATCGGCGTCGTGACTGCGGTCGCGTGGATCCGCGCCGACGAACGCAAGGCCGTCGTCACGCAGCCGCAGGATCCCGCGCCGAAGCAGGACCCCAAGCCCCAAGAGAAACCCGCCAAGTCCGACCCCAAGCCGGCTCCGGCGCCAGCACCGCTGGCCTGGTACACGCTGGTCGCCGACTACTCCGAAAACCGCATCCGTGAGTACGACGAGAAGGGCAAGGTGACGCTCGAGTTCAACGAGATCTTCGGCGCCTGGGACGTCGCCCCGCTCGCCAACGGCAACCTGCTGATCACCGAGTTCTCGGTGAGTCGCGTCAGCGAACGCACGCGCGAGGGCAAGATCGTCTGGGCCTTCGAGGACCTGAAGAACCCGTACGACGCCGATCGCCTGCCGAACGGCAACACGTTGATCGCCGACACGTTCGCCAGTCGCGTCATCGAGGTGAACCCGAAGGGCGAGATCGTGTGGACGTTCGACCAGAAGATCCGCCCGTTCGACGTCGATCGGCTCGCCAACGGCAACACGTTGATCTGCGACGTGCTCGACGACCGCGTGATCGAAGTCGACACCACCGGCAAGACGGTCTGGGAATTGAGGGACATGCCGAACGCGCACGACGCCGACCGCCTGCCCAACGGCAACACACTGGTCGTCCTGCGCAACCGAGGCTCGGTCCGCGAGTACGACCCCGACGGCAAGATCGTGTGGGAGCTCGCAGGGCTGTCGTCGCCGAGCGACGCCGACCGCCTCGCGAACGGCAACACGGTCGTCGCCGAGAACACTCGCGTGCGCGAGTTCGACAAGGACAAGAAGGAGGTCTGGAAGCAGGACGCGGTCTGGGCGGTCGAGGTCTGCCGCTACCAGCGCTGACCCTTGCGCCGCCGGCCAGCCGGCCTACAGCCGCGGCATGGGTGTGTTGCGTTCGCTGTCCGATGAGATCGCCGCCGTCGTCGCGCGCGTGCGGCCGGCCGTGCTGCACTTGCGCGTCCTCGGCCGTGGTCGCGGTGGCACCGGCTCCGGCTTCCTGTGTGGCGACCACGGACTCGTGGTGACGAACCACCACGTCGTGCACGAGGCGCGGGGCATCGAAGCGACGTTCCACGACGGACGCACCGCGGTCGTCGACGTGCTCGGCAGCGATCCCGCGACCGACCTGGCGCTGCTGCGCGTTCCGGATGCGCAGGAAGTGCCGCTGGCGCTCGGCGATTCGAATGCGCTGCGCGTCGGCGACTTCGCACTCGCCGTCGGTTGTCCGCACGGCCTCGCCCATTCGGTGACCGCGGGCATCCTGAGCGGGCTCGGCCGCGCGCTGCCCGGCCCCGGCGGCCAGACCATCGAGGACGTGATCCAGACCGATGCGCCGCTCAACCCCGGCAACTCGGGCGGGCCCTTGCTCGACGTCGACGGCCGCGTCGTCGGCATCGCCACCGCGATCCTGCCGATGGCGCAGGGGCTGTGCTTCGCGGTGCCGGCTGCGACCGCGAGTGCCGTGCTGCCGGAACTGCAGCAGTTCGGCAAGGTCGTGCGCGGCTGGCTCGGCGTCGCCGTCCATGGGGTCGAACTGGCGCCGACGATCGCGCGGCGCCTGGGCCTGCCGTCGCCGCGCGCGCTGGCGGTCGCGGCGGTGACGCCCGATTCGCCGGCGGCGGCGGCCGGTGTGCAGCCGGGCGACCTGCTGGTCACGCTCGACGAGCGCGCGATCCGCAGCGTCGGCGATTTGATCGCCGGCTTGCCACGCACGGCGATCGGCACGGTGCGGCGGCTGCGGGTCCTGCGCGGCAACGAGATCGTCGAGCGCGCGGTGACGCCGATGTCGGCGCCCACCGCAGCCTGATCACGGCTTGCGGCCGGCGGCTTCGATCATGCGCCCGAGGAACTTGCCCCAGTTCTCGGTCTGCGTACCTGGCGTCAGTCCTTCGGGCTGCGCCTCACCGAGCTTCTTGCCGGTTTGCGGATCCACCACCACGAAGGTCGGCATCGCGCGGCTCTTGGTGAACTGCTTCTGCAGCTCCTTGTTGCGGGCGAACTGTTCCTTGGTCAGGTGCTTCTGCAGGTCGACGTGCAGGCGAGCCTCCACGAAGTCCTTCTTCATCGTTCCGGCGACCGCCGGACGCAGGAAGACGTCGTCTTCCATCGCGCGGCAGTTGATTCAAACAAAGCCGGTGAAGTTGTAGAGGACCAGTTTGCCTTCGGCCTTGGCGACCTCCAGGGCGCGGTCGCCGTCGTCCTTGACGATCGTGTGCGTGGTCGGGTTCTTCTCGGACGCGCCACTGGCGTGCGACTGCGTCGCCACCATCGGCGCCGAGTAGGGCGGCGCGAACGCCGTCATGTAGTAGTCGAGCTTGTAGCCCATCGCGCCGAACAGCAGGTAGGTCGCGGCGAGCACCACCGTGATGCCGGTCGCCATGCGGCCGTTGCCGACGCCTTCGTTGGCGGTCCCGGCCTTGCGCAGGATGCCGAACAGGTACGCGGCCCACATCAGGAAGATCGCGACGATCAGCAGCAGGAACAGCTCGCGCGGCATCGCCTGCCAGTCGAGCGCGAGGTCGACGTTCGATACGAACTTCAGCGTCGCCGCGAGTTCGAGGAAGCCGAGCGAGACCTTCAGGGTCTCCATCCATTCGCCGGAGCGCGGCAGCGCCTTCACCTTGGTCGGCATCAGCGACAGGGCCACGAACGGGGCCGCCATCGTGAAACCGAACACGCCCATGCCCACCGCGACGCGGGCGTAGCCGAGTTCGGCGATGCCGGGCAGGATGGCGCCGACGATCGGGGCCGTGCACGTGAACGACGTGATCACCAACGTCGCGCCCATGAAGAACACGCCGAGGTAGCCACCGGTCGTGCTCGCCTTGGTCGCCAGGTTCTGCACGAACTGCGGCGGTTGCAGCGTGATCCAGCCGAACAGCGAGAACGAGAACAGCAGGAAGACGACGCCGATGACCCCGTTCGTGAGCCAGTGGCTGGCAATGTCCTGGATCGCCGTCGCCAGCAGCACACCGACCAGTACGAACATCACGACGATGCCAGCGCCGTAGGTGAGCGCCAGGCTCATCACGTTGCCGCCGCGCTTCTCCGCCTGCTTCGTGAAGAAGCTGAACGTGATCGGGATCATCGGGTAGGTGCACGGCATCGCCAGGGCGAAGAACGCGCCGCCGATGCACGCGACGATGAGCACCCACCAGTTGAGGTACGGGTTCTCCGGCTCCTTGGTTTCGGCGCCGTTCGTCGACGGATTCTGCGCCGGTTGCTTTGGGTCGGCGGGCTTCTTCTCGACGGTCTTCGGTGGTGCTACCGCCGTGCCGAGGCGATCGGCGCGCGGCTCACCGGCTTCGACGGCGAGCTTGGCCTCGAAGTCGAGCTGCGCTGGTGACTCGCACACGTTCGCATTGCAGATCTGGTAGGCGAGCGCGCCGGACACGTCGATGGTGCCGGGCTTCGTGCCGCTGGGAACGCGGAACACCTGCGTCACCTCGAACACGGGCGGCAGCGGATGGGTCGTCTTGCCACCCTTCTGCACCGGTTCGCCGGGCGGCACGTCGGCGTCGCCGACGCGTTCGAGCGGACCTGCGTCGACATTGTCGGGCGGCAACGCCACCGGCAACTGCTCCGTCTCGAGCGAGCCGTACGCGTGCCATTCGTGGTCGTGCACGGTGACCGTGAGCACCAGCTTCGCGATTTCGCCGGCGCGCGCGGTCGCCGGATCGAACTTCGCCGCGATCGTGACCTTGTCGCCGGGCGCGATCTCCAGGCCGGGCTTGGTCGTCGTCGGCATCGGCGGCTGTTCACCGGCCGCGGCGGCGACGACGAGCTTTGCGCTGAACGCGACCTTGTCCGGCGGCAGGCAGCCGTGTTCGTTGCAGATGTTGTAGTCGAGGTCGCCGGTGACGGTGATCTCGCCGGCGGCCATGCCGGCCGGCACCGTCATCGGCTGCTTGACCCTGAACTGGTTCGGCAGCGGGAACGTCGCCAGCGAGCCGACCATCTTGCGCATGCCCGGCGGCACCTGCGCCGCACCATCGAGCTCGAGCCCGGCGGTCTTGACGTTTTCGGGGGCGAGCCCGACCGGGAGGTTGGTCTTCTCGAGCGTGCCGTAGGCATGCCAGCCTTCGGTGACGTCGCACGACAGCACCAGCACGACCTTGTCGCCGGGCTTGGCGGTGGCGGGCTCGAACGCAGCGGTCAGGGTCAGTGTTCCGTCCTGCGCCGCGAGCGGCGAGATCAGGGCGAACAGGAAGGCGACGAAGGTGAGCCAGCGCATACGTGCTTGCATCGGGGGCGCGGATGATACGAGCCTCCCCCGATTCGGCACCGGCCTGCGGCGACTTTCACTTCCGTGGGTGCAGGTGGATCTGGGTGATCGCGTCCTTGGCGGCCTTCTGGACGTCTGCGTCGGCGTCCTTGACCCAGTCGATCAGGAACGGCAGCGCTTCCGGCGCGCCGAGGGTGCCGAGCGACATGATCGCCAGCAGGCGCTGGTCCTTCGGCTCGCCGGGTTTGGCCTGTAGCAGCAGCTTCTCGGCGGCGCTGGCCGGCGACGCGTCGAGGCCCTTGGTGATGCGTTCCCAGTAGGACTGCTGCTCGTGGATGAAGCGGATCCGGGTCAGGGCCTCGGTGGCGCTCTTGCTGTTGTCGGGGTTGCCAAGGAGTGCGAGCAGTGCGGGAACCGCCCCAGACACTGCGCGATCCCTGGCGTACCAGCAGGCGGCGTCGCGCACGTCATGGCTCGGGTCGGCGAGCAGCTTCGCCAAGGTCTCGATGCCGATCTCCCGGTTGCGGGAGTTCAGTTCGGAGCATGCCCGGCTGCGGAGAGATGCATTGCGATTCTGCAACAGGTTGATCAGGTCCACTTCGACCCCGGCGCCCAGCAGCTTGTCGAGAGCGAGGTAGGCAGTGGCCTCGTCCGGTTCCTGGAGCAGGGGGCGAATGGTCTCTGCGAACGCGACCACGGTGCCAACACGCGCGAACGGGAGCAGTGCGCGACCGATGGCGTCCCGGGCGATGGCTTCGCGCGCGAAATCGGCCAAGGGCCCTTTGTTGTCGCGCCCAGCGACGAGGTCCATCACCACCTGGGTCCAATGCGCGGCAGCGCGGCTGTTGTGAGGGATCGGCATCGCCATCGGTTGGCAACGCACCAAGGCCATCAGCATGCGGTCGTCGAAGCGCTCCGCTTGCACTTCGTACGGAGCGAGCAACTGTGCGCCGGTCTTGCCGATGCGTTCGAGCAGACCGAGCACTTCGGCTTCCGTGTAGCGATGCGGCGGCTTCGGCTCCTTCAGCAGCAGCCACACGATCGGCTTGCCTTCGAACGCGTCGTCACCGCCGAACGGGTGCTTGCTGCGCGCGGGTTCCGCGGCGTAGGCGAGGGTCAGGTCCAGGGCTTCGTCGTCCTTCATCGCGAGCAGCGCCAGCAGCACCTGGCCGCGGTGGTCCGGGAACATGACTTCGGCCTTGGCCAGCGTGCGCAGCGCCGCGTGCACCTGTGGTGCTTGGGTGCGGCGCGCGAGTTCGAGCATCGCATCGACGGCCCAACGGTCCTTGTCGCGATCTTCGTCGGACGTGTGTTGCCACTCGGTGACGATCCAGGCGGCGACGTCGGGGTTGCCGGTGCGCACCATCGGTTGCTGGAACATGCGGGCGACCGACGTGCGGATCTTCGGCTCGGCGGCGACCCATGCGTCGAACCGGGTGCGCAGGTCCATGAACATCTCGGCGGGCAGGTCGATCTCGCCGAACGGCTCGAGGAAGTTGTCGCGGTGCTTCGCCGGCATACGGTCGTACCTGGTGAACGCGTCGCGCGCGTTGTCCTTCGTCAACCGCCCCTTCAGCAGCCACCCGCATGGATGGCCGAGGTCGATGCAGCGCAGGATGCCCGGCAGTGCCGACGCGTCGGTGTGCTCGTGCACGATCGACAGCAGACTCTGGATCCACCGGCTGCGGAAATCGTCGCGATATGGACCGGCAGCTTGCACGCAGGCTTCGAGCTTCGGCAGCCAGCGCCGCGCTCGTTCGGCGCTCACGACGACCCGATCGTTCGGGAACGTGAGGTGACGATCGCGCAGCAGCGGGCTGTCGAACGCGTCGAGGACCATCTCGATGGCGTCCGGATCGTTGCGGAAGCGTTCACTCGTCAACAGCGATTGCGCCGCGGTGCCCAGCGCCGGCTCGGTGCTCGCCATCGCCGCGCGCACGACGTCGAACAGTCTCGGCGTCTTTGCGACGATGCCGGTGGTGCACCGTTCGAGCAGCCAGGTGCGTTGCGACACGCTGCCCTGGCCCATCACCTCGACGAGCAGCTCGGGCGCGAAGCGACCCGCCAGTGGCTGGCCGTCCTGGGGATTGTCCAGCATGGCTTCGGCGAGCCCAGGATCCGGCAGGCGCAGGAAGGTCTCGGCGATCGCCAGCATGTCCGGCGCCTTCAAAGCACTCGCACCTCTGGCGACGATGCCGCGCAGCATGTCGTTGCCGGGAGTCTGCTGCAGGAACGCCTTGGCCTGGTCGCCGCCGACGCGCCACAGGAACGCCGCGAGGCCGCGCGCCAGGTCGGGGTGGAAGCCGTTCGCCTTGGGCAGGCCCTCGAGGTAGGCGATCACCTCGGGCACCGCGGGCTGCCCGATCCACAGCAGCTGCTCGGCTACGTGACGGTCGACTCCGAACAGGAGGGTAGGGGCCCCCGTTGGGCCTCGCTTCTCGTGCGCTTCCTTCACCAGTTCCCGCGCCTTCGCGCGCAGCGTTGCTTCACGTTCCCGATCCTGGGGCTGGCTCGAGGTCGTCACGTCGTCGAGCGTCACTACGGCCCCCTTGCCGCCGTCCAACGCCTGCATCACCTTCTTCGCGTCGTCGCGCCGTCCGAGCCGCATCAGCAGATCCGCGAGCCGCAGCGTCGCGAGTTCCTTCGCCTCGGCCGACAACGTCGTGCCGGCGAGCGCTTCGCGGTAGAGCTTCTCGGCCTTGGCGAGGTCGCCTTCCTGTTCCTCCACAGCGACGATCTTGGCGATCTCCTGGCTCGGCGTCGGCTGCCGCGGTTCCTGGGTCTGGGCAGCGAGCGCACCGGCGCACACCGCGAACGTCCACACGAGGGTCGTCGTCTTCATGATGCCGATGGGAAGGAATGCGCGGTCCGGTCCGGTCCGCTGCCGGTCAGTTCGGTGTCAAGCGAAGGTCAAGGTGCAGCGGCTGGCGGCTCGCCCGACTCGACCAGCCGGTAGCCGACGCCGTGCACCGTCAGCAGGAACCGGGGTGCCTTGTGGTCGACTTCGACCTTCTGCCGCAGGTTGAGCATGTGCGTGTCGATCGTGCGGTCGCCGACGAACGGCACGCCGCCCCACACTTCGCGCAGGAAGTCGGCGCGGGCGACGGCGCGGCCGGCACGCTGGCGCAACAGCCGCAGCATGCCGGCTTCCTTCGGCGACAGCGTGTGCGCGACGCCGCCTAGCACGCACGTGAACGCCGCGAGGTCGATGCGCGCACCACCGAGCGTGAACTGTTCGACCAACGCCGCGTCGCCGCGGTCGCGGCGGCGCAGCATCGCCTTCACGCGGGCCAGCAGTTCGCGCAGCGAGAACGGTTTGGTCACGTAGTCGTCGGCGCCGAGCTCGAGCCCGAGCACCTTGTCGCCTTCGTCGCCGCGCGCGGTCAGCAGCAGCACCGGCGTGTCGCCGTCGCGTGCGCGGAGTTCGCGCAGCAGTTCGAGCCCGCTCGGGCCCGGCAGCATCACGTCGAGCACGACGAGGTCGAAGCGCTGCGCCCGCAGCAGCGCGCGCGCCTCGTGGCCGTCGGCGGCGGCGACGACGGTGTGGCCTTCGCTTGCCAACGCGTCGGACAGGCCGATGCGCAACGTGCGGTCGTCTTCGACGAGCAGGATGCGGAAGCTCATGCGGGGTTCGCCAGGGGTAGCCGGAACGTGAAGCAGCCGCCGGGGCCGCCGTCCAGTGGGTCGGTGCAGACGAGATCGCCGCCGGTGGCGCGCAGCAGGCGCCGGGCGAGGTGCAGGCCGATGCCGACGCCGGGCGTGCTGCCGTGCGCATGGGCGGCGCCGCGCACGAACCGTTCGAAGATGCGGTCGCGTTCGGCGGTGGGCACGCCCGGACCGTGGTCGCGGATGTCGATCGCGAGCTGGTCGCCACAGCGACGCATCGCGACTTCGAGGTCCGGTGGCGAGCCGCCGTACTTGCGGGCGTTGTCGAGCACGGCGACCAGCGCCTGCACGAGTGCGGCGCGGTCGGCTTGCACGGCAGGAGCTGCACCGAGGTCGGCGCACTGCACTTTGCCGCCGTCGCGTTCGAGCAGTGGCGTGAACATCGCCAGCGTCTCCCGCACCACTTCGCCGACGTCGAGCGCCCGCACGTCGTAGGCGCGGTCACCGCGTTCGATGCGGCCGAGGTCGAGCACGTTCTCGATCAGCACGGACAGGCGGTCGGCCTCACTGGCGAGCATGCGGTAGTAGTCGCCTTCGCGGCCTTTCGCACGACCTTCGACCAGCATCTCGCCGAGCAGGCGGATCGCGGCGAGCGGCGTCTTCAGTTCGTGCGTCACCGTGGTGAGGAAGTCCGATTGCGTGCGCGCGGCGGCGACTTCGGCGCGGGCGGCGCGCAGTTGCCAGCGCACGGCGAACGCGAACGCGGCGGCGAGCCCGAGCAGCAGGGCGCCGAGCAGGCCTGGTCGAAGCCACACGGAACCGGGATCGGGCCGTTCGATGCCGCGCACTCCGGGCACCACGAACGTGGTCGCGGTGTCCGCCGCGGCGACGAAGCGGAAGGCTCCGCCGAGCGCGGGCAAGGCGTCGGCGTGGGTTGCGTGGTCCAGGGCGTTGATCCACTGCGCCGGCGTCACCCACGCGAGGTCACGGCCACCGTCGTCGCGCGCGTGCCAGCACAGCAGGTGGGTCGCGTCCCCGGTCGTGGCGCCGTGCGGCGGCGCGAGTAGCTGGGACCGGGTCGCCGAACGGATCGAAGCGATCGTTCCCCGGCGCTGCACGATCGTCTCGTGCGCCGCGCGCTGGCCCGCGGCGTGCACGGTGTCCACCAGGCCGGCGAACAGGTCGGGCGGCAAGAAGCAAGCATTCGAGTCGGCCGCTACGACGTCGACCATCCGGTACATGCTGGCGGCGGCACGCGCGAGCGCAGGTCGACCGAGGTCGGTGGGCCGGAGCCTGGCGACGGCGCGTGAGAACTCCGCAAGCAAATCGGCGGCGCGCCGGTTGGCGTTGGCGCGTGATGCCTGGAAGTACGCCGCCTGCAATACGCGCAGCCGGACCGCCTCGAGCAGCGGTGCGGCGAGCAGCTCGTCGAACGCGCGCTGCGCCGCGCCGGGATCCCCGTCGCCGAACTCGGCCCGCGCGGCGCGCACGAGCCGGTCGTCGACCACCGGGTCCACGTCGAGGGGCGAGGCTTCCTGGTCGAGCCAGCCGACGTCGTCGAGTACGAACGAACCGTCGGCGCGCTGCACCGCCTTCTGGTCGTCGGGCAGGGCTGCGAACAGCACGCGCGACCCCGCTGCCTTGTGCAACACGCGTTCAGCCAGTGCGTGTGCCCGTTCGAGCTCGGTTGCCCGCAGCTCAGTCTCGATGGCGGCGCTGCGCCACAGCAGCCATCCAAGGACGGCGAGCATGCCACCACCCGCGACCAGGAGGATCGCTGGAGAGCGGCGGGTCGGTACTCCGTGGCGCGGGACGATGCAGCGAAGCTAGGCGATGCCGTGGCCGACCTGTCAAGGAACGGTCAAAGGCCGCTGCGGCATGAGCAGAAACGACACCGGCCGCCCCCACCTCGCGGCGGGAGCGGCCGGCACGTTCGCTCGGGGGAGCGAGGACCTCGATCAGAAGTTGCCGAGGACCATCGTCAGGCCGTTCGAGACCAGCGCGCCGAACGCGTTGGCGGCCGGGTCGAGCCACACCGACTGGCTGTGGATCGTCAGGCCGGCGAAGGCCGGGTTGTTCGGCAGCGGGAACGCGACCGACATGCTCAGGCCCGGGAGACCCAGGTTCGAGATGACGTTGCCGACACCGGCGTTGATGTCGACGAGGGCCGCGCAGCCGGGCATGCCCAGGATGCCCAGGTCGAAGCCCGGGGCCGGGATCTGCACGACGCTGACGAAGTTGACGCCGAGGCTCAGGCCGGTCTCACGCGTCGTGTCGAGGTTCACGGTCGTGCCGATGATCGGGCGCGCCGTCATGTTGAGCTGCAGCGGGAACGCTTCCGCGGCCGGCAGGTTGATCGACGTCAGCGTGGTGATGTCGAACGGGCCGGCGTCCGGCGAATCGCCACCCGGCGAGTAGCCGACGATGGTGTCGTCGCCCTGCAGGAAGCCGGAGCCGCCGATGTTGGTCATCGACTGGTAGATGCAGGTGACGTTGCCGGTCGACGTGTCGAACTGGAACTGCATCGTGCTCGGGTTGACGGCGGTCGTCGGGTAGCTCTCGACGCCGTTCCACGTGATGTAGACGATGCCGCCGATCTCTTCCCAGACGATCAGGCCGCTGCCGGCCTCGGTCGGGTTGTAGTCGTGCCAGCACCACCACGCCGTGTTGGTCGCGGTCAGCAGGCCGTTCGGCTCCGGAACGTAGTTCAGGTTGCCGTTGTTGAGCGTGTTGTTGGTGCCGAGCGACACATAGCCGTTCGAGTGCACGAACAGCTGCGCCGCGGCGCCGGTGAGGTGCGGGAACGGCGTGGTCAGCGTGATGGCGGCTTCACCATCGTCGGTGGCCGGCAGCGACACGGCCGTGCCGCTCGGGGCGAGGTAGGCGCCCGTGCCGGGAATCATGGTGTAGCCAGCACCGGTGTAGACCCAGGTCAGCTGGCGCGTGTTCAGCGCCGTGGCCGCCGCGGGAGCCGCGCCACCCGGGGTGCTGTCGGTCCACTCCTGGTAGCAGGAGCCGGACACCTTGTAGCAGCCGGCGCCGTAGAGCGACGACTCGGCGCACGCGTGCGGGAACACGCCGGGCTGGTAGATGAACTGGCCGCGCCAGGCCCACGAGTTGTAGCCGGCCGCGGTCGGAGCGCCGCTCAGCGCGCCCCACGGGGTGTATTGCAGCGCGCCGCCGACCATCGACAGGTCCGCGTTCGCGATGGTCTGCTGCACACCGACGGCGGCCAGCAGCGGGGTGACACCGACGTAGCGGAACGCGATGCCGTACGAGCCGGGGTTCAAGGTGAGGCCCGAACCGAGGACTGCCTGGCACGAGGTCGCTTCCAGACCGGCCAGCGTGCCGGTGGTGCCCTTGCCGATGATCTGGCCCGAGGCCGCCGGCGACCAGTTCGCCGCGATCAACTCGTTGCCGACGTACGTCGTGATGCCCGGATTCGTCAGGTAGATCTCGAGCGTGCCTTGCTGGCCGACCGGCGACAGCAGCGGCGTCGCGATCGCTTGCAGGGTCACCTGGTTCGTGACCGTGAGGTTCATCATCACGGTCGTGATCGGAGGCGGCGAGTTCCAGCCGTAGTAGCCGACGGGTGCAACCGGGTTGTAGACGAACGGCGACTGCGCGACCGCAACGGCGCACAACATCGCAGGGGCGAGTGACGAGAGGAGCTTCATAGGGACTTCCAACCTTGGGGAAAAAGCCATGGCACCTTGCTGCATGGCTTGGGACCTGGGCAAACCTAGCCAGGAATCCGTGGATCGTCCAGGTGGGCTCTTGCACCACGTTGATGGCTTCGCGATGCGCTGGTCCGCAGTGGTTCGCGAAATGCCGGCATCAATGGAGCGAGGTTCGCATGGCGCGAATCACCAAGCGAGGCCAACGCTCGTCTCGACGGAGGACGGCTTCCTGCCTGGCGCGCGGCACATTTCCTGGCCGCGTTCGGTCCGACGCAATTTTTGCCGTACGACCAGCGTCGCGGTGCAACGACGCCCGAGCATGGTTCGCCGCGCAGGCGAACCGTGCTTCAGAAGCGGAGACCGCCGCCGACCATGAAGCCGCTGATCTTCAGATCGGTGTCGAACGAGTCGCCGTCGATGTCGCCTTCGCCCTCGAGCTCCATGCTGCGGTAACCGACGAACACGTTCAGCAGAGGCGTCGGATGCACCATCAGCAGAGCCTCGAGATCGAGGAACGACGTCTCGACGTCCTCGACGTCGATCGACATGTAGCCGACTTCGCCGACGGCGCTGACGATGCCGAGATCGATCTCCGCGCGCACGAAGCCGAGTGGCAGCGGCGCCTTCAGTTCGACGGTCTCGGTCGCGATGCCGATCAGGTCGGCGACTTCGACCGTCATGTCGAAGTAGTTCGCGGCGATGCCCGGTTGCAGGCTCACCGGCCCGAGCGAGATGTCGAACGCGTAGCTGATCTTCGCGTTGGCGAGCTCGAGATCGCTGCGCACCGGCGTGTTGGCGAGGATGCCGCCGACGTCACCGAAGTTCGCGGACAGGACGCCGGTGCCGGAGTCCTCCATCGCGAAGCCGGAAACGGCGATGACGGGCACACCCGTGTCGAGTGCGATGCGGCCGTACGGCACGCCCTGGTCGTCACCGAGGCCCAGGGCACTCTCGACGTCCTGGGCGACTGCAGCACCGCTGCCCGACGTGTAGCCGATGTCGCCACTGACGGCCATCTGGGCGTATGCGGCCTGGGCAGTGACCTCGAACTGGAAGCATGCGGGCAGCGTCGACAAGAGGGCTGCCGCGACGAGGAAGGAAGTGCGCATGGGGTTCACGGGACGAAGGTGACGGTGCGGGTGTCGACGTTGAAGTTGAACGTGCCGTTCACGTCGTCGATGTCGATGACCGCCGTGGCGCTGCCATCGAATGTGATCGTGCCGGTCACGGTGGCATCCGGTCCGGTGACGCTGATCGTGACGGTGCCGATCGGGTATTCCTGCGTCGGCGTTTCGTCGGTCAACAGGCTCGGAATGGTGAACGTCAGCACGCAGGACGGCGGTCCACTGTCGGTGATGCTCGCCGAATCCACGGTGGGCGGCCCGCCGCTGATCGAGGTGCTCGCCAGTGTCGTGCGCAGTTCTTCGAGTTCGTTCTGGTTGGTCGAGCCACCGATGATGCCCGTCAGCGAGTCGCTCGCGGTGATGCCGCCGCCGCTGATCGTGTAGTCGCCGACCATGAACGGGTCGGCGCCCGGGAAGTTGTCGCGCAGTTCGTCGGCGGCGTCCTGGATGACGGCGTTCAGCGTCGCACCGGCCAGGCTCAGCGTCTGCTGTGCTCCGGTCGGGCTGTAGAACTGGATCGTCATTGCGATCGTGACGCCGTCCTTCACGTAGGTCACGTCGACACTGGTGCCGCCGTTGATCGTGAAGGTGAGTCCAGTCGGGTCGGGGATCGCGGTGCTGCTGCCCAGGCGCCAGGTCTGGCCGATTTCGAGCAGCGAATCGGCGAAGCGGTAGAGGTTCGGGAAGCAGTCGGTCAGGGTCTCGACTCGGGTCAGGGTGTCCTGGTCGAGGGTCGAGGTGACCTTGCTGTCGCAGCCGGCAAACAATGCCAGCATGCACACGGAGACTCCGCGGAGGATCGTCATGGGTTCTCCAACGAGGGAAAGCGAGGGGAGCGGCAGTATCGGCGGTGGCATTGGGCAGTCAACGACGTGCCCACGAGAGTTGCAGCGGAATGGACCGCGCGAAAACCACACGGAATCCGCCGAGAAATCGCGACTGGGCGGCCATGAAACAGAACGAGCGACCGCAGCCGCTCGTTCGCATCACTTCCTGCGGGCGCCCTGACCGGGCGCGAACTTCGTGCGTCAACCGTAGGGCTTGGTCGTCTGCACTCCGGGCTTCTCCCCCGCCAGCAGGGACGTCACTGCGTCGTGTACGTAGCGCGTCGGGTTCGCGTTCTTGCCCGAGCCGTCGTCGTCGAGCGCACCCTGGTACTGCAGCTTGCCTTCCTTGTCGAAGACGAAGCAGTGCGGTGTCGTCTTGGCTGCGAGCAAGGTGCCGAGCTTGGCGTCTTGGTCGACCACGATCGCGTGGTTGACCTTGCTCTCCGCGGCCTTGGCCCGCAGCTTGCCGTAGGGCAGCTTGTCGGCGTCCTTGGTCTCGAACTCCTTCGCCTCGGGCGGTGCCCCGATCTCGTTGGCGTTGGCGGCGACGCCGAGCACGACCACGCCCTTGTCGGCGAAGTGCGCACTGAGCGTGTTCAGCTTGGGCTCGGCGGCGACTTCGTACGGGCAGCTCGTCGACCAGAAGTGCAGCACCACGACCTTGCCGCGCAGGTCGTCGAGAGACTGCACCTTGCCGTCGATCGTGCGAAACGACAGGCCCTTCGGCAGCGCATCGCCGAGAGCCAGCGGTTTCGCCTCTTGCGGCGTGGGCGGCTTCGGGGGCGGATCCTGCGCCAGCGCGCAGGACAAGAAAGCCATGGCGGCGACGGCGGTAGGGATCGTGTTCATGGTGTGTCTGCTACGCACGAGTGCGGGCCGGATCGTCGCCCTTCGCTGCGGGCGGAACAACCCCGGGGAACGTGGCGTGCTTGTCACTTCGCCATGGCATCGAGGTCGGCCAGCATGGCATCGGCCCAGCGACGGTACGCAACCGGGCTCAGGTGCAACTGGTCCGGCATCATGTCCTTGGCGATGGTGCCGTCCGTTCCGAGGAACGTCGGTCCGAGGTCGCGGCATTGGACCATCGCATCGCCAGCGAGGGTCGCGAACGCCAAACGGCTGGCGGTGGCGCACTTGTCGCGTTGGGCGTTCGGTCGCTCGCCGCGTGGGAAGACCGCCAGCAGGAGCACCTTCGTTGTCGGCAGGCCCCGCCGCAGCCGCTGCACGACGGCGACGATTCCATCGGCGATCTCGGACGCCGGGTGGTCGGCGCCGTTGCTGTTGTTGGTGCCGATCATGACCACGACGGCTCGGACGTCGTTGCCGTTGCCCGCGAGTGCTTCGAGCAGTCCGTTGTCCAACCGCCACAGAACGTGCTGGGTCCGGTCCCCACCCACGCCCGCGTTCAGGACCTGGCGCGGGGCCCACGTGTCCTCCCAGACTTCCTTGCCGGCGCCGTTCCAGCCTTCGGTGATGGAATCGCCGAGGAACACGATGCGGTGGTTGCCCTTCTTCGCCTTGGCGATGTCCGCCTCGTGGCGCTGCGCCCATTTTCCGGCGCGTGCGACGGGCACCACCGCCTCGGACGGGCGGTCGAACGTCGGCGCCGGCCGCTGCGCCAGCGCATCCAGTTCGTCGAGTCGGAGGAGAACGCTGCGCACGAACGGTGACTGGCCCGGTTCCCAGTGGCCGTAGGTGGTCGCCACGAACGTGCCGTCGGGCAGAACTTCGACGCCAGGGTAGGCACAGTCGGTGCCGCGCCAGTTGCGGGCGAGGCGCACGCGGTATTGGCCGTCGCGGCCTGCGTCGAGGTCGTCGAACGTGCCGACCCACGCAACCCAGTCGCCACGCGTGGGGCTCGTCGGGCTCATGTCTCGGAACGACAACAACAGGCGCCCGTCCGGGCCGTAGCCGCCCACGTGGCGATCGCCGCAGAGGACCGGCGGCAGTTCGCGCGGCGTCGACCAGGTCACGGCCTCGTCGGTGGAGATGCACAGATGCGCGCCCCTCTTCCTGCTGTTTTCGCGCAGCAACATGGCCAGGCGCTTGCCGTCGGGAGAACGCACGACTCCCGGCTCACACAGGTCGAGGTCCGTGCCGGTCCACACCACGGTCGGGCTCTGCCACGTCAATCCACCGTCGGCCGAGATCGTCTGGTACACCGTGAATTGCGACCTCTTGCCGCCTGGGCGGAACATGCGTCCGTCGTCGTGGAAGAACGCGGCGTGCGTGCCGTTCGCGAGGGCTACCACGCTCGCCATGGCGACGATGCCGCCGAAGTCGCCGATCGGCGCCAGCGGCGTCCACGTGGCACCTTCGTCGGTGGAGATGCTGCTGCGGATCGGATGCAGCCCGGAGAACAACACGAGACGTGCCTTCGCGGCGCGATCGACGATCCTGTGGATCGTGGGTGTCTCGAGGCTGGTCGCCCAGTTCTCCGGCACCGGCAGCGGCCCGCTCCACGTCCGCCCGCCATCGCTGCTTCGCTGCAGCACGATAGGCCCCTTGCCGTGTCCTTCCGGATGCACACAGAGGATCGTCTTGCCGTCGGGCAGCAGCACCGTGGTCGGATGGCCGAGGTACTTTCCCGCCTCGCGTCGAACCGTGACCTGGCGCGCGGTGTCGCCGTCGAGGTCGAGCCAGCGCAGGGGCTCCGGCGATTGCGCAGCGAGGGTCGCGAGCAGGACTACCGGGGCGAGGAGCGAAGCCTGGTGCATGGCCTCGCTTCCTACTCGCCCATGGCCGCGCAGGAAAGCGCGGCGGCGTCGATCAGAAGCCGCGCGTGCGCATCACGCCGAACGCGCTGAAGCCGGCGACCAGGGCCGCGCCGAACAGCATGCCTACTTCGGGGCCGAACGGACTCACCGTCACCGACTCCGAGCCCAGGGCATCGGTCTTGGTGTAGCCGACCGATGCATAGAGGTGCTTGCTCAGCGTGCCGGAGTCCGGCAGCAGCGACATGTCGATCGGGATGTCCTCGCCCATCGGGACGAACGCGAGCAGGCCGGTACCGATCTGGTAGAGGCTCTCGAAGTTCGACTTCCAATCGGTGAACGACAGGCTGTCGACGCCAGCCGGGATCGACCCGGCGACCGCGGCGAACTCCTTGTTGCTGCGGATGTCACCCTTCGGGTCGTCCTCGCGATCCATGCGCTGGAACACGCGCTTCACGTCGCTCGCGGTGAAGCCGACGACCATGTAGCCGCCCTTGAACGCGAACGTGGGCTGGATCATGTCGAACGGGTTCATGCCCATGCCCTGGCCGGGGTCGTAGTTGACGCGAACCTGGTAGGCCTTCACGCCGCGCTTTTCGCCTTCCTCGATCTCCACCATGCCGTTGGTCAGCTTGGCGAGGTTCTTGAGGACCATGACGAGCTTGTCCTCGTTGTTCACCTTCATCAGGAACGCGGCTTCGGGCGGCGAGGTGATGCTGCCCATCGGCATCGACCATTGGATGTAGTGGTCGCCCAGCGAGCCGAAGAAGTCGTCGCGCACCTTGAAGCCGAGTTGCTCCTCGAGCTTGCTCAGCTGGCCGAGCGTCTGCTTGGCGAACTCGGGATTGTAGGCCTGCAGCCCCTTCACCAGCGTGTCGTAGAACGAGATCAGGTTCATCGAACCCGCGCCGAAACTGACGGCGTCCTTGGGCACCCACTTCAGGAACGAAGTGTCGATCGTCTTGACGCTGACGGTCGGGTCCGGCTTGCCCGTGCTGCTGTAGGTGCGCGAAACGCACTTGCCGTCGACGTAGCTGCTCGCCATCGACATGGCGCCGAGGTTGCGGAGGCCCATCGCATCGACGGCGCGGACGACGCCTTCCATGTCGACGCCGTCCATCTCACCCTGCTCGATGCCCATGCGGACGATCGACAGCGCGAAGTCGATCATCGGCTCCGGCCGCAGGAACATCTCGCACTCCGCGCCGGCCGTGGTCACGTGCTTGGCGGTCGCGAGGTACAGGTTGGTCGCGCCGAGCATCGGCGTCTTCGCGTTCATCGCCGCGACGATCTCCTTCATGTCGTCGGCGAGGGTGCAGAGCACGAGGCCGTTGCCGACCATCGCGAGGTTGAGCCCCATCTGCACGCCCGACTCGGCGGGCGGCATGAACGACATCACCTTGACGTCGCCGATCGACGACTCCGACCGCACGATCTTGTCCTTGGCCCGCTCTTCGAGCATGCCGAGGCCGGTCATGATCAACTTGTTCCACACCGGCGCCGACTCACCGAAGTCGAGGTGCGCGACGATGCCGATCTTCGGCGAGGGGCCGAAGTCCCCCATCTTGAACTCGAGGCGCGTCATCGCGAAAGCCCCGCCGTTCAACCGCAGCTTCAGCAGGTCGTCCGGATCGACCGGCAGAGCCCCTTGCTTGTGCATCTGCTTCGCCTGGGCCAGCCCCTCCGCGTACTGCTTGGCCGCCATCTCCTTGACGTCGGCCAGGAAGTTCTGCACTTCCTCCTCGGCCCACATCTTCGCCAGGGGCATCTTGGCGAAGTCGCCAATGGACATCGGCAGGTCCGGGGCGGCGAACGCCAGCATCGTGTCCTTGGGCAGGTAGGGCAGGATCGAACCCTGGGCTGCGACCGGCGCCAACAAGGCGAACACGGCCACCGGTGCAAATCGGAGCGACTTCATGGGATCTGGTTCTGGGTTGGAGGGCACCCGCACGGATGCTGCGGGGCTGGCGTCCGTAGTGGACGGTCCCTGTCCCGGTCCTGTCGCGGCCACTACGGTCCGGCCGGTCGAGCGGGCCAGGGAGGGCGGAGTCCTACCCGATGCACCCCGTCGGAGGCGAGGTCGCATCGGGGCCAAATCGGCGCGATCGGCGCGCTACTGCGGTGCCTTGGCGACCAGCTGTTGCAGGTAGGCGCCCATCTTGGCTTCGTGCTCGATCAGTGCATTCTGCAGCTTGGTCATCGCCTTCTCGGCGTTGCCCTTGGTCTTCCCGGTGAGCAGGCCGGCGAACTCCTGGTAGGCCTCGGTCACCTTTGCCTCGCCCCCCTTGGTGGCGAACGCGAGGCACAGGCCAGCCTGGTAGAGGCTGTAGGCGATGGCGGTGGATTCCATGTCGCCGCTGATCGCGAAGCCGCTGAAGAAGCCCTTCATGTTGCGCACGCCACCTCGTTGCTGGTGCGCGCGGCCGAGGAAGCCGGCATCGCCGTCGGTCTGGAAGCGTGAGGTCATGCTGCCTACGCCGTGCACGAACCACATCGGCAGGTCGACGCCGGAGTCGACCGACAGGCCGTGCACGTAGGCCATCGCAGCGGCGTGGCGCACGTAGCGCGAGCCCCAGTCCTTCTCGTTCATCACGATGGCTGGACGCGTGTCGCCGATGTACTGCACCGAGAACGGACGCTCCTCCACCACCAGGAACATGCCGGCCGCGTCGGCGCCGTCGCCGAACGCGGTGCCGAGTTCGCGGTATTCCGCTTCCGTGGCGGCGATCCACACCACCGGCCGATTGCCCGGCGTGGGCATCTTGCCGTCGAACAGCACCGCGACGGTGTCGACACCCTGGTCGAAGAAGACGCGCAGCTCCTGGATCTTCGCCAGCGACAGCGTGCTGATGATCAGGCCGTGGTTGGCGTGCACGAGCCATGGGCGCTTGAGTTCGCTGTGGAACTGGTCGGCCTCCTTGACGTCGACCCAGCGGTCGCTGCCGATCTGGTAGTAGCCGCCCTTCGCTTTCTCGAGGTGCCGCTGGTCGATGAACTCGCCGGTGTCGGGATGGCGCACGCGGCCAGCCTGGAACTGCAGCTTCTCCTCCTTCGTCACGGCCTCCTTCTCGTGATGGAAGATGCCGCGCTTGGCATCGTCGACCAGCTCCTTCTCGACCCAGACGCCACCGATGTCGACCATGCCCTTCGCGGCGAACTCGGCAGCCTGGACCTTCTTTCGCAGCGCCTCGGCTTCCTTGGCCGGCAGCCACTTGCCTTCGACGTTCTGGTTGCCGAGGGCTTCGTTGGCACCCTCGTGGTTGGGCGCGACCTTCAGCACGGCCTGGTAGAGCCGCTTGGCGTCGTCGAGCAGCGATTTCTCCGCAGCCCACTTCGCGACCGCGTAGATCGCCTCGGGGTCCTTCTTCGCCGCGGTCTCCTTGGCCTTGAGTTCCTGTTTCAGTTTCGCGGCTTGCGCGAAGCAGGGTGTGAAGCAAAGGAAGAAGACGAACACTACTCGGAGCAAGGAAGTCATCAGGTTCTCGGTGCGTGTGGGTGCGTGGCTGCGCGGTTACGTCGCGCGATCAGGAACTGCTGGCACTGCGCCGCTTTTGCTCGGGTGCGAAGCGCGCCCACGAGTCCATCTGCTGGCTCGGGCGGAGGTTCAAGTACGGCGTCCAGCGCGGCCGAACAGGTGGCCGCAACAAATGCAGTCCGGTTTCCTTCAGCGTGCGGTCGGCTTTGCGGGCATTGCAGCCGACACAGGCCAGCACGCAGTTCTCCCACGACGTGCTGCCGCCGCGGGAGCGTGGCAGGACATGGTCGACACTGAGGTGGTCCGTGGTGCAGCGGCGGCCACAGTACTGGCAGGTGTAGTCGTCGCGCAGGAACAGGTTGCGCCGGGTGAACGGCGCTTCGTGGCACGGGATCCTGTCGTATCGAGCCAGCAGCACCACCTCGGGCACGGCAATGGCGATGCTCGGCGAACGGATGGCGCGCGCGGGATCGGGCACGGGCTGTTCGATCCACTCTTCGAACGTGAACGTGGACAGCGACTCGGGGCAGACGATGCGCGCCGCTTCGCGAAACACCATGCACAGGGCCCGACGAACCGTGGTGACGTGTACCGGCCGCCACGACCGGTTGAGCACGAGCGTCGCGCGCTCGAGCAGTTCGTTCCGCCGTGTCGGGTGGGTGGCGCGCATGCGTGGGCGTCTCCAGACGCCGCGGCGGCGTCAGGGCGGGCGGAGTGTAGGCGGTGCCCAGGCGCTGCGGAACTGCCCCCTGCCACTGGCAAGTTGGACCTTGATTTCGCCGGCGTTGCCTGTCTCACGTGGCCGAGCTAGACTCTCGCCCCCTTTCCCCAGACTACCCACCGAAGAACCATGTCGTTGCTCCGAGCCTCGGCCCTTGGCGCGCTGAGCTGCCTGTTCGCTGCGTGTGCCACCGATCCCAACGATGCCGGGGCCTCGGCCGTCCAGTTCCAGGACGTCGTGGTTCCCTCTGGGCTTCGCCTGCGCGATGAAGCGAACGAAAGCTACTCGCGCGATGAATCCGGGTGGCGCCAGGGGCACTTCGTCTACAGCGGCCAGATCGACGTGGCTGCCGCAGCGAACTACGTGCGCGAGCGCATGCCGCAGCACAAGTGGACCAAGGTCCAGGACGAGCAAACCCAGGAGGCGGGGTTGCGCCTCCGCTTCGAGCGCGGCATCTACCGAGCCGAGTATGCGTTCACTCGGGCCGAAGGGTCGACCACCATGGTCGTCGACTACACCACCAACCACTCGCGCCAGTAATTCCTGAGATCAGCATGTCCGCCAATCCGACGCCGACCGTTTCCGGCACCACCGCGCCCCAGGGCACGCAGGCCCCTAGCCAGATCGAGCTGTTCTGGGAACGGTGGCGCTCCCTGTTCACCGTCATCCTCCTGGTCGTAGTCGGCGCCCTCGGAGCCAAATACGCTTGGCAGTACTACGAAGGCAAGAAGGTCGACGCCGCGCTCACGGAGGTTTACACAAGCCTTGGAATTGAGGCGACTTACACCGATCAATCGAAGTCGTGGTATAGCGCCACCGATTGCTTGGCGACGGTGGATTCGGCAAAGCTGAAAGCTGCGGTCGGCACGGCGCCAGCCTCTGTGAAGCCCTACCTGATGTTGGCGATCGCTCGGAAGGCGGTCCAGGACAAGGACTGGGCGGCCGCGGAAGCCACGCTGGCCGACCTCGAAAAGGCCTACCCAAACCACATCTTGGTCAAGTCGAGTTCGCACCCGGTCCAGGCGCGTGATGAGATCAAGGACAAGTCGAAGGACAAGCCGAAGCCCAACGACCAGAAGAAGCCTGAGTTCAAGCCGGCGGTGGCGGGAAGCCAGGTCCAGCGGATGCGGGAAGAGATTGCTGCTGCAAAGGCCTTCCAGGCGCCGGCGCACTTCGCCAAGGTCGCCGTGCCGGCCGATGCAACCAAGCTGAAGTGGGAGCTGTCGAACAACACGTCGTTCGTCATGGCCCTGATGCCGGAGGCCGCCAAGCACCGGGAGGCGATCCTGAAGCTCGTGGCGAGCCAAGAAGGGAGCTTCTGGAAGGGCATCGCAATCGACCAGATTCGCCGGCCCACCAAGAACTCGAAGCGCCCCCATGAGCTGCACCTTGGCTTCGAATCGACCAAGGACGATGACCGGACCAAGTGGTCGGATACCGAGCCGAGCAAGAACCAGCTCGACATCGAAAAGAACACCCTGTCGCACTTCGCCGGGGCGGTTTCGGCGCGTGCCGAAGCTGATGGAAAGTCGTGCGCCGACCGCTTCTGGATCAACCTGGATGATGCACCGGCCAATGATGGAGAACGCGTGATCGTCGGCTTCGTCGTCGAAGGCATCGACAACCTCAAGAAGGTGTGCGAGTCGACGATGACCGCGACGGAAGAAGAACAGGGCCAAGGCCGACCCAGCGAGAACATCCGCGTGACCTCGGTCACGGTCGTGAAGTAGCCACCCAAGTTTGCTCCGTACATGAACGAGGCGCCCATGGGCGCCTCGTTTCGTTTCCAGCTGGATGCCTTTGGCTTACGCGTTCTTGAGGCGTTGGAAGACGCGCTCGAACTCCTCCCGGCCGCCACAGTCGATGATGATCTGGCTGCGCTTTCGGCCGTAGCGGATCTGCACTGGGGTGCCGAGAGCCTCGACAAGGCTCTCTTCCAGCTCGTTCAGCCAAACCGGCCTGGCCTTGGACTTGCCCGCCGTTCCCGCCGGCTGTCCCTTCGACGCCTCGAGGGCTTCTTTGACCCTGGCTTCTAGGGCGCGTACTGACCAAGCTTGCTTGATCGACTCGTCCGCAACCTGCGTGATGGTCTCGTTGTCACCCAGGGCGAGCAGGCACCGAGCGTGGCCCATCGACAGTGTTCCACGTGAAACATGCGCCTGCACCTCAGTGGGAAGGTCGAGCAGGCGAAGGAAGTTGGTCACCGTGGTGCGGTCGAGCCCGACCTTCTTGGCGACACCCTCCTGGGTCGTGTTCAGCGTTGTCAGCAGAAGCTTGAAGCCCTGCGCCTTCTCCATCGCGTTGAGGTCCTCGCGCTGGAGGTTCTCAACCAACGCGAACACCGCGGAATCTTGGTCGCTGACACTGCGAACCAGGACGGGCACTTTGGTCAGGCCGGCCAATTGCGCCGCGCGCCATCGACGCTCCCCCGCGATGATCTCCAGCTTGTCACCGACACGGCGTGCCAGGATTGGCTGCAGAATGCCACTTGCGCGAATCGACTCCGCCAACTCTGCAAGTTCAGCCTCGTGGATCTCCTTGCGTGGCTGGTAAGGGTTGACGACAAGGCTCGCAACCTCCGCCTGCAAGACCTCGTCGCCGGCTTGTCGCTGCTCCACCTCCCGCGTGGGTACTGCCGAGGGTGGGGTTGTTGACGCGGGTTGGGCGGCAGGTGTCTTGCCTCCCGAGAGAAAGAAGTCGAGACCTCGACCAAGACGACGATCAACCATCCTGAATCTCCTTCACCAGCTCGGCGTAGCAGAGAGCACTCTTCGAGAACGGACTGTGTTGGAACACGGAGCGACCGAAGCTTGCGGCTTCGACCAGGCTTGGATCCCGCACGATAACGGATTGGAGCAACCGACTCCCGAGGTTGACCCGTAGGTCGGCCAAGATCTCGAGCGAAACGGGCTCCTGGTAGTTCACCATGGTCGGAAGCACGCCGCGCAATCTAGCCTTGCCGGGAAACTGGCTCGACGCTGCTGCCAGTGACTCGAGCATCTGGGACAGACCGTGCATGGCGAAGAACTCAGCCTGCACCGGCACAACGACTTCGTCCGCGACTTGTACCCCGGCCCAACCCCACTCGTCCATCCGTGGTGGGCAGTCGACTACGAGCCAGTCGACGGCTGGTTCGAGTTCTCGCACGAGATCCTGCAGTCGACCGACGTCGATCGTCGCCTGACGATTCGCCGCTGCTGCGCCAGAGCTCGGCAGCAGCCACAAACCGCAATCTAGCCGCAACAATCCGAACAGCTCTGGATCCACGGTTGCGTTCTCTGCCATCGCCTGCACGGCAACGGTAGCGTTGCCCTGCGGATCCAGGTCGAACAACACCACCCGATGGCCTGCCAGGGCAAGGCCATGGGCGAGATGGATCGCCGTTGTCGTCTTGCCGACGCCGCCCTTCTGGTTTGCCAAAGCGATCGATCGCACAGTCCGCCCGTGTAGTTCGTTCGCGAAGCACGAGATCTCATGCTTGGCGCGTTGCTTCAGGCATGGTAGCTATCTGCTGACTCGCCGAGAACTGGAAATCTACTGCCGTGTTCCAGCAGTCGCAGGTCAGCGTGTTGCCGAGCCTCCGCCAAGTCCGACTTCACGTGGTTGTGGCGTTGCGCTCCGCAGGGTTGTTGCCGTGGGCGGCCATGGTCAGCTTCTCTGCAATCGCGGCCGTGCAAGAACCGCTGCTGCTGCGAACTTTCGGGGTTCACCTGGTTGGGGACGCGAGTTGGTTTGGCGGCGCCTCCGTGCTCCTGTTGCTTGGTCTTCAACTACCGGCTAGCCGCAACCGGTGGACGATGGTCGCGACGGCGGTCCTGCTCACGTTGTCGTTGGCGACCGTGCAGGCGTTGATCCCGTTGGTTGTCGATGGGGTTCGTCGCCAGTCATGGGAGGGTCAAGAGTTCTTCCGATCCTCTGGTTGCTTCTGGCTTGCCAACGCCGGCGTGGCGCTGTCCGCTGCCACGAACAACCGAGCATCGCTGTCGAGCATCCTCAACGTGTTGGTTCAGGTGCTGCTTGCCGCCGTCTTGGGAGCACGACTTCGGTCCGATGGCTGTTCCTGGTCGTGGCTCACCGCTAGTATCGCGGCCACGGTGGCGGCTTTGGTTCCAGCCCTGAAGACAGCTGCAGGCGGCAAATGAGAATTGGTATCCTCGGCGATATTCACGGCAATGCCGAGGCGCTTCGTGCGGTCGTCGCGGCGTTGCGGCGCGACCAGGTCGACACCTGGGTGCAGGTGGGGGACATCGTTGGATATGGACCCGAGCCTTCCGTCTGCATCGACATGGTGCGCGAACTTGGCTGTGTGACCTGTCTGGGGAACCACGATGCCGCCGTGCTGGGCCTGTTGGATACTTCGTACTTCAACAACTTTGCCCGTGCCGCGATCCACTGGACCACGCCCCGAATGCGGCCCAGCGACCTGCAGTTTTTGCGCAGCCTGGAGCTGGTCGTCAAGCGACCGCCGTTCACCGTTGTGCATGGCTCCCTGCACATGCCTGACCAGTTTGGTTACGTGATCAGCCAGGTTGAGGCGACCGACTCCCTGGAGCAGCAAGACACGCGCTTGTGCTTCGTCGGCCATTCGCACGTTCCAGCGATCTACATGCGGAACGCTGCGGACCCGCACCCGGTGCAGGTGCCGCAACAGTCCGAGATCGAGGTTTCCTTTCGAGGTTTCGATCGGGTGTTGATGAACGTGGGCAGTGTTGGCCAGCCACGCGACGAAGACCCTCGGGCAGCCTACGGTCTCGTCGATACCGACCTGGAAATGGCCTGGGTCAAGCGCGTGCACTACGACATCGCGGGCGTCCAGAGGAAGATCCGCGAGGCTGGACTGCCGGAGGTCCTGGCCAACCGTTTGTCCTTGGGCGTCTGATGCGCCTGCTGATGGCCGTCGGCTGCGGGTTGGCACTCGTTGCGGCCGCAGCGAGTCAGATCCCGGTCGCGGGTCCGGAGGTTCGAAGCGGCGTTGGGTTGTTGGCGACCGACCAGGCATTGCGCGATGTCGGTGCCGACGCGTTGGTCCTGTTGGTCGCGTCACACCCCGATGATCGCTATGTGCTGCCCATGGCGTGGCTGCGGCGCTCCCTCGGATTTCGGGTGGACGTATTGCTGGCCTCGCGCGGTGGAGGCGCACAGAACAGCCAGGGAAGTGAGTCTGGAGATTCGCTTGAGCGAATAAGGACCTTGGAGGCGGTAGCGGGTTGCCGCCCGTATGGCGTCGAGGTTTGGCACCTCAACCGGCCCGACCTCGGCTACCGGCGATCCGCGGACGAGGCCTTTGCGGAGTGGGGGAGGCAGGCGACCCTGCTGGATCTGGCGAGCATGCTGCGCCGGATCCGACCGGATGCGGTCATGACGACCCACCACGCCGAGGAGCAACATGGCCACGACCTGGCCTTGGTCGAATTGTTGCCTGCCGCGATCCGCATGGCGGCGGACACGAACTTCGCGGATGGCAACGAACCACACTCCATCGGCATGTTCCTTCTCGGCTCTGGCAGCATGCTCACTGCCGATGCCGTGCGGATCGATGCGGATCGTCTCGATCCAGGCACTGGCCTCTCCCTCCGACGGCTCGCCTACGACGTCCTGAGTCAAGCGCACCGAAGCCCTGGAGCACCCGCTCCGATCGACACCGTGTTCCCACGAGAGCTTCGGTTCGAGCCGCAGTTCCCCAACAAGGTGCCCAGCACTGCGGATCGACCGCTCGGCTTGCCAAGCGTGTTCGACGCGGAGCGATGGCCTGGTTCCGCCGCGCGTGCGCAGGGACTCGAAACCTGGCTGCGGCGTGAACTTCCCCTGCGGGTGCGGAACGGCGACGACGCCGTCGCCACCGAGATGGTCACCGTGCTCGCCGAACTGCGCACGCTGGCCGACGTCGCGCAACGCGCCGACGTGCGCATCCGGCTGCAGCGACGCATCGCATCCCTCGAGGCGCTGTTGCTGGCATTCGTGGGTGTGCAATTCGAGGTGGACGTGGCGCCAGGAGTCGTTGCCGTTGCCGGCGAGAGCCTCGACGTTTCGGTGCGAGTCCTGACGGTGAAGGGCGCCCCGCCGCCGTGGCGGGTCGAAGGGCTCGATGGGGTGACGGCCACCCTGCCCGATCTCGATTCACCACCGTTCACCACCGCCGAGCGGACCACCGTGGTCGTCCAGGTGCCGCGTGGGGACAGCACAGGTGGGGGCGAGGACCCGATGGCTGCCCGGTTCCAGGCGGAGCGTTTCGTTCCTCCCGTGCGTCTCCGGTTCCTGGCGGCAGTGGAGGGCACCGAAGTGCCGGTAGTGCTGCCGATCCCCGTCGAACAGCGCGCTCCGGTCGAGCTTCAAGTCGTACCGCGAATGCTGCTGCTGCCGTCGGCGCGTGCGTCGGTGCAGTTCAGCGTCGGGGTCGTGCGCAATTCGCAATTTCCGGTGGAGGGCGAACTCGAGGTCCGTGGCCCTGCGGGCTACGTGGTGGCCCAAGATCGGCATTCGGTTTCGTTGCGAACGCAGCGCAGTGACCGGATCGCCTTCGACGTGGCGGCGCCGAAGGATCGTGTCCCGGGTGCCGACGTGCTGCGCATCCGACTCGGGGCGAATCGCGTCGAGTTGCCGGTGCACAAGGTCGACGTCGCGATTCCGAAAGACCTGCGCGTCGGCCTGCTGCGCAGTCGCGACGCCACGCTGCCCGAAGTGTTGGGCGTCGGCGGCCTCGGGGTCGCCTGGTCGCAGCTGAGCGATGTCGATCTCGCGGTTGCCGAACTGTCGGTGTACGACTCGATCGTCGTCGACATCCGGGCCCTGCGCGATCGTCCAGCGGCTCGCAGCGGCTTCCGCCGCCTGCTCGACTTCGCCGCG
>JAEUHV010000057.1 GCA_016794485.1 Planctomycetota bacterium | reverse complement strand
GGTGCGTTCCGCTGCTTCGGCGAACTCGACGCGGCCGCGCAGGTCGGCGACCGCCTCGCATTCGCCGAGTTGCTGCGCGAGACCGTCGACGATCGCCAGCGCGGCGCGGCGGTCGCCGCCTTCGAGCTGCTTCTGGATCGCCGCGTCGGCGGCGGTGACCGCGCTGTCGAACGCCTGTTGTTGCCAGAGCACGAGCCCGGTGGTGCCGAGCATCGCTACGGCCGCGGCTGCCGCCGAGAGTCGGATCCACTTGCCGAGCCGCGTGCGGCGCCGGTGTGCCACCAGCTTGCGCACGTCGGTGCGCGTCCGGTCGAGCTTGAACACGGCTTCCCACGCGTCGGTGGCCGCCTTCTTCTCGCCGCGGGAGTCGTGCAGCTGGGCGAGTTCTTCGAGCACCTTCACGGCACCGGGAATGTCGTGCGACTTCTGCCGGGCGCGGGCTTCGCGGGCGAGGTGGGCCGGGCCGAGCGAGCCGGTGCGGCGGGCGTCCTCGACGATCTCGATCGCCTGCGGCAGCAGGTCGGCGGCCAGCATCGCATCGAGCAGGTCGAGCGTGACCTTCTCGAGTTCCTTCGAGTCGGGGCGGTCGTGCGCCACCAGCACCGTGCGCAGGAAGCTCAGCAGGCCGGCGTCGTTGGGCGACAGCGCCCGGGCCTTGCGCGCGAGGTCGAGTGCCGTGGTCGGGTCGATCTGCCGTTGCGCGGCTTCGAGCAGCATCGTGCCCGCGAGTCGACGCTCGCCGACCTTCTCGAGCACGCTGGCCATGCCCGAGAGGATGCCCAGCGCGCGGTCGCCGGAGCGGTCGCGCAAGGTCTGCAGCAGCACTAGGGCTCGGCGTTTGTCGCCCTGGTCGGCAACCTGTCCGGCGAGTGCCACCATCGCGCCTTCTTCGAGGGCTGCGGCGCGGCCGGCGCGCACCAGGTCGCGTGCCGCCCGCGCCGCCTCGAACAGCCCGTGCGTGGTGCGTTCGGCGAGTTCGCGGTAGCTCGTGCGGCCGTCGATGCCGGACTGCACCTGCTGGTGGAGTTCGTTCGGCTCGAACGGTCGGGACGCGTCGGCCAGTGCTTGCGGGACGTCGTCCAGGCTGCCGATCGCGTCGAGGATGCTCTGCCACTCGTCGGAGCGGCGCGCGACTTCGAGCAGCAGGCTGTTGATCTCGAACTCGGGACAGCCGGCGAAGGCCTGCTCCTGGGCCGGCGAGGAAGGCGGCCCCTTCCAGAACTCGAAGGACCCGTGGCGCCAGGTGAACAGCGAGAACAGGTCCTCGGCGATCTGTCCGGCCAGGATGTCGTCGAGCGCTTCGCGCGTGAGCGAGCCCTGGGCGACCAGGACCTCGCCGAGCGGCGACTTGTCGACGCGTTGCTGCTGCAGCGCCGCGCGCAGCTGTTCGCCGTTGACGAGCCCGGCCTGCAACAGCCGTTGGCCCAGGCGGCGGGTGGCCATGCGGTTTGGCACGAGGATGCGCACGTGGCCGTCGCGCACCAGGACATCGCGTTCGGCGAGGGGGTTGCGCAGCCGCAACACACCCTCCATCTTCGACATTCCGAGCGTCTGGAAGATGTCGGCGAGGTTGATCTGCTCGAGATCGCCGCGCATCGTGACGTTTTCGCCGGCGTCGGCAGACGGTTGTGGCGCAGGTGCCGGCTCGTCGTCGGCCACTGCATTGAGCAGGAACTCGACTTCGGCTTCGCTCAGGATTTCACCGTTCGACATGCGCTTCCTCTCGCGGAGACGGCAGACACACTCGCCGGATGGTCCGGCCCTTCTCCGCGCACTGCCCGTGGTTATCGGCGCCTTGGCGGCCCTGCCTCAATGGCTCCCTGGCCAACAGGGAAGTGCCGTTGCCAGCGGCGGTCCGGGCGTGCTGGCCGAACGGGACGGTGGCCCGCTGGCGTTGTCGTTCCGCAGGTTCCTGCTCGAAGTGCCCACCCGAGACCTCATCGCGGGATGGCAGCTGGCCCTCGACGTCGGACGACCGGCG
>JAEUHV010000043.1 GCA_016794485.1 Planctomycetota bacterium | reverse complement strand
CGCCGGTGACCTCGCGTTGCGCGGCGGCGACACCGCCGCGGCGCAGCGGCACCGCAGCGTGGCGATCGGCGTGTTCGAGCGGGTGGCACGCGTGCGGCCCGACGTGGCGATCTACCACGCCCGCACCCTGGTGAAACTCGGCGACCTCGCTGCCGCCACGGATCCGCAGGCGGTCGAGAGTTCGTACCTTCGGGCCCACGCCGTGTTCGAGGCGGCGGCAGCACAGCCCGATGCGACGCTGACGGAGCGCGATGAACTGGGCTGGAGCCTCGAACGGCTCGGCGGTGCCGCCTGGGCGCGCGGCGAGTTCGCCCGGACCTTCGCCCTGGCGCAGCGGCGGTTGGACCTGGCCGAGGATCTGTTCGCGGCCGATCCCGACGGGCTGCGGGCCTACCATCTGGGCAGCGCGTTGGCGCACCTGGTGGTCTACGGCCGGCAGCAGCCCGCCGCCCGGCCGTTCGATGCGGCGACGCTGCGGCGCCATGCCGAGCGCGGTGCGGCCATGGCGGCCGAGGCGGTGCGGCAGCAGCCGTCGCGGCGCCCGTTCCTCGTCCTGGCGATCAGGACCCACGATTACCTCGCGTCGCTGGCGTCCGAGGCGAACGACCTCGCGCTCGCGGGCAGTTCGGTCGCCGCCTGGGTCGGCTTCGCCGATGCGTTGTGGGAGTCGGACCGCGCCAGTGACGAAGCGCTCGCGCACATGTTGCTGGCCCGCCAGGCGAAGGCGCGGTTGCTGCGTCGGCAGGGGGACCTCGACGGCGCCCGCAACGCGCTGGTCCACCACGCCCACCTGGTCGACCGGCTCGAACCCGAACGGCTGCCGCCGGCGATCAACCGGGCGCAGTTCGACAGCCTGTGGGCCGACATCGACCTGGTGCGGCGCCCGCGCTGACGTCGGGCGAGGCGGTGCGTCGACAGCGCCTAGCGCATGCGCGCGACGTAGGCCTCGATGCGGGCCAGGAAGTCGCGCGCGAGGTTCGGGCCTTCCAGCGTTCCGACCTGCACGCCGTCTTCGTAGACCGGCGCGCGCGGCGCCTCGCCGGTGCCCGGCAGCGAGATGCCCAGATGCGCCGCCTTGCTCTCGCCCGGGCCGTTCACGACGCAGCCCATCACCGCCACCTGCAGCGACGCCGCCTGCGGCCTGGTCTTCTTCCACTCGGGCATGCGCGCGTGCAGGAACTTCTCGACCTGCTGGCTGAGTTCCTGGAAGTAGCTCGATGTCGTGCGGCCGCAGCCGGGACACGCGGTCACTTGCGGTAGGAACGGCCGGATGTCCATCGCCTGCAGGATCTGCTGCGCGACTCGAACCTCCTGCGTGCGCGAACTGCCCGGCTCCGGCGTCAACGACACGCGGATCGTGTCGCCGATGCCCTGCTGCAGCAGGATGCCGAGCCCCGCAGTCGAGCCGACGATGCCCTTCATGCCCATGCCGGCCTCGGTGAGGCCGAGGTGCAGCGCGTGGTCGGTGCGGTCGGCCAGGGCCTGGTAGACGCGCACGAGTTCCTGCACGCGGCTGATCTTGCACGACAGCACGATGCGGGTGCGCGGCAGGCCCAGTTCTTCGGCGGCGTGCGCCGATCGCAGCGCACTCTGCACCATCGCCTCCAGGAACACCGAGGTCGCGTCGAGCGGCACCGCCGCCTTGGCGTTGGTTTCCATCAGCGAGTCGAGCAGTTCCTGGTCGAGCGAGCCGGCATTGACGCCGATGCGCACCGGCTTGTCGTGGTCCTTCGCGCACTCGACCATGGTCGCGAAGTTCTTGTCGTGGTTGGCCCCCTTGCCGACGTTGCCCGGGTTGATGCGGAACTTGTCGAGCGCGTCGGCGCAGGCCGGATGCTTCCGCAACAGCAGGTGGCCGTTGTAGTGGAAGTCGCCGACCAGCGGCACCACGAGGCCGCGGTCCTGCAGGCGGCGGCGGATCTCCGGCACCGCGGCGGCGGCTTCCTGCGTGTTCACCGTGATGCGCACGAGTTCGCTGCCGGCCAGGAACAGCTCGGCGACCTGCTCGGCGGTCGACGCCGCGTCGGCGGTGTCGGTGTTGGTCATCGACTGCACGACGACCGGGGCGCCGCCGCCGACCGTGGTGTTGCCGACCTGGACCGGGACCGTGGGTTTGCGCTGCGGCACGAACATGGGCGGAGCAGGATAGCGAGCCGGCCGGCCGGGCCCTAGGGTCGTGGGGGTGGCTGCCCCGCCGCTCCGCATCCTGCAGCTGACCGACCTGCATCTGCCCGCCCGGGCCGGTGGCCGGGTGTGGGGCCGCGACGTCGAACGCAACCTCGACCTCGCGCTCGCGGCCGCCACCGCCTGCGAACCGTTCCACCGCCTCGTGCTCAGCGGCGACCTGGCGAACTCCGGCGCGTCCGCAGCCTACGAGCGGCTGGCCCGGCGGCTTGCCCCGTTCGGCGATCGCGTGCGGCTGCTGCCCGGCAACCACGACCGGCGCGAACGGCTGCGCGCGGCGTTTCCACGGCATTGGCCCGGCGCGGACACGTGGCTGTCGTTCACCGACGAACTGCCGGGCCTCACGTTGGTCGGGCTCGACTCGACCGTGCCACGGCGCACGCGCGGCGAACTCGGCGCGCCGCAGCTGCACTGGCTGCGCGAGCGGTTGGCGGCGATGGTGGGGCGGTGGCTTTTGTTCCTGCACCATCCGCCCGTGCGCGTCGGCACGTGGTGGCTCGACAAGGACCTCGTGCGCGACCGCGCGCAGCTCGGTGAAGTGCTCGCAGCCAAACCGCCGCTCGCGATCGTCACCGGCCACGTGCACCAGGAGTTCGTCGGCGCGTTGGCCGGAACTCCGGTCTGGACCACGCCGGCAGTCGCGTACCAGTACGCGCCGCGTTCCTGGTTGCCGCTGCCGAGGGCGCGGGTGCCTGCGTTGCGGATGCTCGACGTCGTCGGCGACGTGGTGCACACGCGAATCGTGCGGCCGTAGCGGTCGCCGCGATGACCGCATTTTCCCCCGGCAAGCACCAGCCGACTCGCATACCCTGAGCGGCGATGGCCGAACCCGACGGTGCGTGCCCAAACTGCGGAGCGGTTCGTCACGGCCGCTATTGCCACGCCTGCGGCCAGGACAACCGTCGCCTCGGCCTGCAACTCGGCGATGCCGTGGCCGATGCGGTCGATGCGCTGACGTCGCTCGACTCGCGGCTGCTGCGCACCGTGCTCGGCCTCAGCCGGCGGCCCGGGGATATGGTGCGGCGCTACCTCGACGGCCAGCGGGTCGGCTTCGTCGCGCCGTTCCGCTACGCGTTGGCGACGTGCGCGGTGTGGTGGTTGGCTGTGGCGTGGCAGTTGTCCGGCGTCGACCTGGCGAAGGTGCCAGCGGGGCTGCGCGTGTCGCTGCAGTACGGCCAGCTGCTCAATCTGCTGTTCGTACCGGCGCTGGCGTTGGTGCAGCGGCTGGTGTTCCTCGGCGCCGGGCGCGGCTACCTGCCGCATCTCGCGTTCTCGTTCTTCGTGCTTGGCCACGTCTTCCTGTGGCGAGCCGGTTTGTCGCTGCTGGGCTTCGCGTTTCCGCAATTGGCGCCGGTGTTGAACAAGGCCGACGCCGTCGTCTTCGTCGTCTACACCA
>JAEUHV010000583.1 GCA_016794485.1 Planctomycetota bacterium | reverse complement strand
ATCGACGTGCTCATCCGGCTGGCGACCATGCAGCAGCAGCTCGGCCGCATGGACGAAGCCGAGACCCAGGCACGAAAGGCACTGGACCTACTGGCGACGCCGGCCGCGGACAGCCTGGCGCCGGCCCTGCGCGACCATCTGCGCCGCAACGCGCTGACGATCGTCGCGACGCTGCACGACCGCCGCAACCGCAACGGCGAAGCCCTCGCGGTCATCGACGCCGCATTGGCGATCCCGAGCGCCGACGTCGCCGACACCGCCCTCGACGAACGCGACCTGCGCCTGCGCATCCGCCTGCGGACCCTGCGCGCCACGCAATGTGCGACCAGTGACCCGGCGGCCGCCCTGCGCGATGCCGAAGCCGCCGAAGCGCTGGTGGACACGCTCGCCCAGCGCCATCCGCGCTCCGCCGGGCTGCTGTCCATCCGGATCGGCAGCGGCGGCGACTGCGCCAACCTGCTGCGTCTCGCCGGACGGCCGGACGACGCCCTCGCCAAGACCCGCGCCCTGATCGAACTGCGGCGCACGCATCCACAACGCGACGAGTGGCCGAGCGCCCGCGCGACGCTGCATCTCGTCGGCATCCTCGACTCGGCGGAACGTGGCCAGGAAGTGATCGACCTGTGCAGCGAGCTGGAGCCGACGCTGGCGCGCTTCGTCGCCGACCATCCGTCGATCGTGGTCTACCGCACCGCCATGATCGAACTGCACAACCACCGCGCCAACGCGTGGCTGGGCCGCAAGGACATGCCGCGGGCGTTGGCGGAACTGCGCAGCATGCGGGCCGCCGCCACCGCCGCACTGGCCGTGGCACCGGAAGAGGTGGCGCTGCGGCGGCAAGCCGTGATCGCCTGCACCAACATCGCCCTCGTGCACCACGAGAGCCGTCGCCTCGGCCGCGACGCAGACCTCGACGAGATGGCCGACGCCTTGCGCCACGCCAAGACGGTGCTGGACACGATGCCGACCCCGGAGGCCCAGCGCGCAGCCCGCCCGCACCGGCTGGAGATCCACCGGCTGCAATCGCTGGTCGACGAAGCCCGCGGCGACTCCGCCGCCGCGCTCGCATCGCTGCGCGCCGCCGCAGCGTTCGCCGACGAGCTGCGGCGCGAGTCGTTCGGTGGCGCGGAGTTCCAGAACCGCAGCCTCGAACTGCAGCGCATGTTCGTCGGCAAACTCCTCGACCATGGGCTGGTCGAAGAGGGCCGGACGGCGGTCGACGGCGCCCTGGCCGACAGCCTGTCGCTCCGCGACCAGACCCTGGCCAAGGCGCGTTGGCACTCGCGCCACCGCGAACTGCTGCTGCTCGCCATGCGCACCCACGCCGCACTCGGTGCGGTCGACCTGGCGATGGAGTTCCTCGACGAACATCACCGCATGGGTCCCGAGCCCCCCGGCACGCCGTTCGACTGGATCGGACGACAAGAATGCGGCACCGCGGTGGCGAAGCTCTTGTCGTCGCTCGCACCCGACGATCCGAACCGCGCCAGGTGGCTCGCGCGCGGCCGCCAGGCGCTCGACGAGGGCATCGGGTTCGCGGCCGAGAACGAGCGGGCCGGCACCGGACACGCGATGGTCGCCGTCATGAGCGGCAACACATGGGTGATCCGCCGTGACCTGGAGCGCGCCGCGGGCGAGTGGTCCGCGGCGGCGCGGGCAGCCAGCGAAGCCGTCGAGCAATACGCCAGCGCCCACGCCGAGAACCCCAGCGATCGCAGTGAACGGCGCCTCGTCGCCACCGCCGCCAGCGGGTTCCATTGCCTGGCCCAGGCCGGCGATGCGGCCGGCCTCGGGCGGTCGGCGGCGCGGGCGCGCGAACTGTTCGCCGGCCGCGGCCTCGCCCTGGCCGACCTCGCGACAGCCCTGCTGGCGGCCGCAACGCCGACGGTGGCCGAACCGGCGCGCGCCGAGGCCCTGGCCACGCTGCAGGCCGCCCGCGCCGCCGGGGCCACCGCTGCCGAGCTCGCCGCGCCGCGCTTCGACGGCCTGCGCGCCGACCCGCTGCTGCGCGAACACCTGCGCTAGCGCCAATCGCGCGAGCCGGAAGGGACGGGCCCGCTGTTCGCAAACACAGCCGCCGTCGCTACTCTGTTCGCCCCCAGATGCCCGACCTCGCGCACGAGATCCAGCGCCGCCGCACGTTTGCGATCATCTCGCACCCGGACGCCGGCAAGACGACGCTGACCGAGAAGCTGCTGCTGTACGGCGGCGCGATCCGCGAAGCCGGCTCGGTCAAGGCCAGGAAGGGCGGCGCTTCCGCGACCTCCGACTGGATGGAGCTGGAGAAGAAGCGCGGCATCTCGATCACCAGCTCGGCGCTGCAGTTCGAGTACCAGGGCCACTGCGTCAACCTGCTCGACACGCCGGGCCACCAGGACTTCAGCGAGGACACGTTCCGCACGCTGGTCGCCGCCGACGCGGCGCTGATGCTGATCGACGGCGCCAAGGGCGTCGAACCGCAGACCATCAAGCTGTTCAAGGTGTGCCGCGATCGCGGCATCCCGATCGTGACGGTCGTCAACAAGATGGATCGCCCGGCGCGCGCGCCGCTCGACCTGATGGACGAGGTCGAGAAGGTGCTCGGCATCACCATCGTGCCGGCGACGTGGCCGATCGGCAGCGGCGACGGCTTCCGCGGCGTCTACTCGCTGCGCGACAAACAGGTGTTCGTGTTCGAACGCACCGCGCACAACGCCACCAAGGCCCTGGTGCAGGCCACCGGCCCCGACGATCCGGCCCTGCGCGAAGAACTCGGCGAACGCGCGCACGACAAGCTGCTCGAAGACCTGGAGATGGTCGAGACCTGCGTGCAGCCGTTCACGATGGACGCGTTCCTGCAGCAGAAGATCTCGCCGATGTTCTTCTGCAGCGCACTGGTGAACTTCGGCGTCGAGAACATCCTGCAGCGATTCCTCGAGATCGCGCCACCGCCCGGCCCGTTGCCCACCGTCGACGGCACGGTGCCGCCCGACGCGCCGTTCTTCAGCGGCTTCGTCTACAAGGTCGCGGCGAACATGGACAAGATGCACCGCGACCGCATCGCGTTCCTGCGCGTGACCTCGGGGCACTTCGAGCGCGGCATGGCGGCCAAGCACCTGCGCCTGTCGCGCGAAGTGCGGCTGTCGCACCCGCACCGGTTCTTCGGCCAGGAGCGCATCTCGATCGAGGAAGCGTTCCCCGGCGACGTGATCGGACTCATCAACCCCGGCATGTTCCGCGTCGGCGACGTGCTGAGTTCGGGGCCCAGCTTCGAGGTGCGCAACTTCCCGCGGTTCCCGCCGGAGATCTTCGCGCAGGTGGCACCGCGCGAGCCGTCGATGGCCAAGGGCTTCGGCAAGGGCCTCGCGCAACTCGGCGAGGAAGGCGTGGTGCAGGTGTTCTGGCCGCGCTTCGGCGCCCGCGAACCGATCCTGGGCGCCGTCGGCGAACTGCAGCTCGAGGTCTTCCAGTGGCGCCTGGAGAACGAATACGGCGTCGAACTGCGCCTCGATCGCAAGCAGTGGACCCGGGCCCGCTGGATCGCCAACGTGACCGACGAAGTGCTCGAGATCCTGCCGATGGTGGTGAAGGACGAAGTCGGACGCTTCGTCGCGCTGTTCCACTCCGACTTCGAGATCGACTACGCGAAGTCGCGCTACCAGGGCCTCGAACTGCTCGAGACGCCGCCCGCCGAAGAAGACCTCGGCTGAACCCGTCAGCGTCGGCTCGGCCGCACTTCCGGCTTCTGGTCCTTCAGGCTCGCGTCCTTCGCCTGGAGTTCGGCCAGCGCCCGGGCCCGCTTGGCCTCGGCCTGCCGCAGCGTCTGTTCGACCTGGTCGGCCAGCGGGGCGTGCTGCACCAGCGGCCGCGGAACCAGGCCGTTGGTCTGCACCACGAACGCACTCGGCGGCAGGTCGGCATCGACCGTGAGCCGCTCGACGACCAGTTGTTGGACCACCTGCTCCCCCGCCTTGTGCACCACCTCGAGCAAGGCGTGGTCGGCCGCCCGCACGAACGCGGTGACCGTGTCGGCGGTCGGCACGTCGCCTCCTTCGCTGTCCAGTCCCGGCTTCTTCTTGCCGCTGAGCCACGTCCCGGCGACCCCGCTGCGGTCCTTGGCCGTGTCCACCTGCAGATCGAAGTGCGCGCGCAGCGATTCCAGCATCGCACTGCCGAGCGGCGCCTCGGCCCGACGGTCGCGCATGCCCGGCAGGTCGCCCTGGTCGAGCACCTCGCCTGCCCACCGCAGGTCGGCCGCGGTCTTGGCGTCGATCTGCACACACACTTCGCCGAACACGCCGTCGTCCTCGAACACCACGATGCCGGTCGCGGTCTGCGCCGATTCGGATCGCCCACGCACCCCGTCGTCGTTGCGGAACTCGAACCGCGTGTGCAGGGCAGGCTGTGTCCCGCGCAGGACACGCAGGGTGCCGTGGGTGTGCATCGTCGTGCCGTCGGGCCAGACCGCGAGCGTCCGCAGCTCGACTTCGAGGCTCTTGCAGGCCTGCTCGGCGGCGCGCATCCTGCCCACAAGCTCGGCGATGGGATCGTTTTGCGCCTTGGCAGCGGGCTTCGGAGCCGACTCCTGGGCGACCGCCCCGGCAGCGACGACGACCATGGCGGCAGCGACGGCGATTGCGGTACGGTTCATGCTTCGGGCGCCGATCCTACCGGCGGCGCGCCGGTCCCCGCGCGCCGCCCCTGCCGAAAATCACCGCATGCACAGTCCCTCGCCCCGCTCCCGGTTGGTTGCCCTGCTCGCCCTGTTCGCGTTCGCCCAAGCCGCCTCCGCCGATGAAGTGCGCCTGCACGACGGTCGGGTCCTGGTCGGCAGCGTCACCAAGAAGGGCGACACCCTCGAAGTGGCCACGCGCGACGGTGTCGTCGTCGTGCAGTCACAGGAAGTGAAGAGCCACCTCGACGAGACCGCACTGCGCCAGAAGCTGGCCGAACGGCAACGCGCGCTGCCCGACACCACCTGGAGCCAGTTGCAGCTGGCCATCGAAGCGCGCGGCTACGGCCTGGAGCCCGAGCTGTGGCGCCATCTCGACCGCGCCCTGGCCAAGACCGGGAGCGCGCCGATGTCGGACGGACTCCAGCGGCAGGTGCGCGACTTCCTGGCCCGGCTCGAGCCCGAACTGCTGCCGCGCCCCCTTCGCCAGGCTCCCGTCGGCAAGCGCGTGCACAAGCTGCTCGACGGCGTGCACGCGGCGACGTCACCCGGCAAGGCCGCCGCGATCGAGGAATTGCTGGTGCGCATGCCGGACGCCGACCAGGACCTGCGCCACGAAGCCCGGCGCAACACCGCACCGCGCCAGCGCATCGTCGCGTTGGCTTCGTTGCAGCGCCGCGCCCTGGCCGGCAACGACCGCTTCGTGCTGCGCACCGCGATCCTCGACGGCAGCGACGAGGTGCGCGACGCCGCCATCGCCCTGGCCCGGCCGACGGCGGACGGCGACGACATCGCCTACATGGCGGCGGGTCTCGAACATGCCAACGCGAAGGTGCGCATGCGCACGGCCGACGCGCTCGGCGGGCTCGGCCGCCCGGAAGCGCTGCCGCTGCTGGTGCAGGCGGCGCCACGGGCGGGCACCGGCCTCGTGCCGGCCGGCGGCGGTGGCGCCAACGGCGACCGCGGCCACATCGCGATCATCAACCAGCAGGCCTACATCCGCGACTTCGACGTGGAGGTCGCCCAGGCTGCGTTCATCGCCGACCCGAAGATCGACGTGCTGCAGAGCGGCTCGGTGCTCGACGTGACGGTCGCCGGAACGATCGAGATCCGCACGATCCTCGTGCGCTACCGCCAGGCCTTGAAGCAGCTGGCCGACAACGACCCGGGCGAAGACCCGCGCAAGTGGCCCGAGTGGCTGGCGCGCCAGGCGGCCAGCGCGGCCGCACCCGCCCCCGCGCCGACGACCCCCACGGGGCGTTGACCCGCGCGCATCGGCCCATCCGGTCGATGCCATCGCGACAAAGCTGTCGGGAGAACCGTGGCGGGCGGCTAGAGTGGTGCGCCCGGTCACCCGCATGCAAGCAACCTCCCAGATCGCCGTCATCGGTCTCGCCACGATGGGCCAGAACCTGGCCCTCAACATCGCCCGCAACGGCTTCCCGGTCACGGTCTACAACCGTTCCTACGACAAGACCGAGGCCACCCTCGCGCGCTGCCAGCCGGGTTGGCGCATGGTCGGGGCCAAGACCCCGCAGGAAGTCGCGGCGTCGCTCGTGCGGCCGCGCAAGCTGATCCTGCTGGTCAAAGCCGGCCAGCCGGTCGACGACACGATCGCCACGTTCCTGCCGGTGCTGCAACCGGGCGACCTGATCGTCGACACCGGCAACAGCCATCCCGACGACACCGAACGCCGGGTCAAGGAACTGGCGGCGAAGGGCTTCCGCTTCACGGGCATGGGCGTGTCCGGCGGCGAGGAAGGCGCCCTGAACGGGCCGAGCCTGATGCCGGGCGGCGACCGTTCGTCGTACGACGAACTGGCACCGATCCTGAAGAAGATCGCCGCCCAGGTCGACGACGGCCCGTGCGTGACGCACATCGGCACCGGCAGCGCCGGGCACTTCGTGAAGATGGTCCACAACGGGATCGAGTACGGCGACATGCAGCTGATCGCCGAGTGCTACGACCTGATGCAGCACGTGCTCGGCATGAACGCGACGCAGATGGCGGACGCGTTCACGGCCTGGAACAAGACGTTCCTCGAGAGCTTCCTGATCGAGATCACCGCACGCATCCTGCGCGCCACCGATCCGCAGACGAAGAAGCCGATGGTCGACGTGATCGTCGACCGCGCCGGCCAGAAGGGCACCGGCAAGTGGACCACCGAGATCGCACTGCGCTACGGCATCCCGGCGCCGACCATGCACGCGGCCGTCGAGGCCCGCTACCTGTCGGCGATGAAGGACCAGCGCGTCGCCGCCAGCAAGCAGCTCGCGGGCCCGGCCGCCGGCAAGCCGGACGCGACCCTGCTCGACGCGGTGCGCGACGCCCTCTACTGCAGCAAGATCTGTTCGTACGCGCAGGGCCTCGACCTGCTCGCCACCGCCGACGCCGACAAGAAGTGGGGTCTCGACCTCGGCGAGATCGCGCGCATCTGGAAGGGCGGCTGCATCATCCGCGCCCGCTTCCTGCGCAGCATCCAGCAGGCCTACGGCAAGCAGAAGAAGCTCGGCAACCTGCTGCTCGATCCGGAACTCGGCGGCTTCCTGGTGAAGAACCAGGCGGCGTGGCGCAAGGTCGTGGCACTGGCGGCGGAACGCGGTGTGCCGACCCTGGCGATGGGCGCTTCACTCAGCTACTTCGATTCGTACCGCCGGGCGTCGCTGCCGCAGAACCTGACGCAGGCGCAGCGCGACCTGTTCGGTGCGCACACGTTCGAACGCACGGACGCACCCGCCGGCCAGATGTTCCACCACGAGTGGCCGTAGGCCGCCCGTCACTTCTTCGCCGGCGCCGGGGTCGGCTCCTTGGCCGCCGGTGGCGGCGCCAGTGCCGCCGCCGCCTGCAGGATCGCAGCTTCGGCCGCGGCCACGGTGACGCCGAGCTGCTTCAGCACTTCGAGCTTCTTGCCCAGCGCCTCGACCTTGGGCCGCAACTCGGCTTCCTGTGCCGCGGCCTGCTGCTGCAACGCCGACAGCTCGGCCGCAACGGCCCCCGACTTCGCCGCGGCCTCGCCGCGCAGCCGTTCCTGGTCGCGTAGCACCGCCTCGAGCGCACGCAGCGGCGCCAGGTCCGCTTCGATCTGCCTGGCGCGCGCCCGCGCCTCGGCCAGGTCGCGTTCGGCCTGCTGCAGCCGGGCGAGGTCGTAGCCCAACGCGGCGTGCGTCGCGCGCAGTTCGGCCGCTGTGTCGACGACGTCCGTCTTGGCCGCCGCGATCGCCCGACGCTGCTCGGCCAGCGTGCGCACCAGCACCACCCGCTCCTGCTCCAGCCGTTGCCGTTCGGCCCGCAGTTCGCCCACCTCGCGCTGCCGTGCCGCCCGCGACAGGGTGGTCTCGCGTTCCGCCGCGCATCCGGCCAACAGCATCGCGACGGCGAGCCCGGCCGTGCGCCACGGGCGGGAAAAGCCTGCGGCGAGTGCACCGCGCGTGGTTAGCATGTTCGCCCTCTTACTTTCGCGAGAATCCATGGAACGCACCCTCATCCTGCTGAAGCCGGACGCCGTCCAGCGCGGCATCGCCGGCCAGATCCTGACCCGCTTCGAACAGAAGGGTCTGAAGATCGTCGCCATGAAGCTGATGCAGATCACGCCCGAACTGGCGGCCAAGCACTACGAAGCCCACAAGGAACGTCCGTTCTACCCGGGCCTCGTCAAGTTCATGACCTGCTCGCCGGTCGTGGCGATGGTCCTCGAAGGCATCGAGGCGATCGCCGTGTGCCGCAACCTGATGGGCAAGACCAACGCGCGCGAATCGGCGCCGGGCACCATCCGCGGCGACTTCGGCATGAGCCGCAGCTACAACCTCGTGCACGGCAGCGACGGCCCCGAGGCCGCGACCCGCGAGATCGGCCTGTTCTTCCCCGAAGGCGTCGTCAAGTACGACTACGCCGCGATGAACTGGGCCTACGACCCGGTCGAAGAACTGAAGAAGTAGCCCGCCATGGCCGCGTCGGCAAAGGCCCTACGCGGACTCACCGCCGCCGAACTGGCGGCGGCCTGCGTCGAATTGCAGCAGCACCGCGATGCCGTGGTGCAGGAAGCGATCCCGCTCGCGGTTCCGACGGGCGCCGACGACTTGCTGCTGGTTCTTGCTGCACGCGACGCCGGCCGCGCCAAGGTGTTCCTGCATCTGGTGCCGGGCGGCACCCGCGCCCGTATCGCACTGACTGCGACGCGTTATCCGACCACGGCGTTCGCGCGCGGCCCGGCCCGCGACCTGCTGCAGAAGGAACTCGCCGGCGCGCGCCTCGTACACGTGGCCGCTGCCGCCGGCGAACGCCGCTGTGCGCTGCACTTCGCGACCGCGAACGGCGACCGTCGCCTCGTGGTCGAGCTGTTCGGTGCGCGCGGGCTGTGGGCCCTGCTCGACGCCGAGGGAAGGGCCCTCGTACTGTCGCGCACGGTCGAAACCGCCGTGCGCACGCTGCGCCTGCACGATCCGTACTCCCCGCCCCCGCCGAGCACCGAGCCGCGTGGCGACGAACCGCCGCCGCGGTTCGCGGCGCCGGTGCTCGCGGCGATCGACGCGCACTTCCGGCCGCTCGACCTGTACGCCGAAGGCCGGGCCGAACACGAAGGGCTGGTCCGCGCCGCGACGCGCGCGCTGCAGAAGGCGAAGGCCAAGGCCCAGGGCATCGGCCAGCAGCTCGCCGACACGACCCGCGCGCAGTCGTACCGCGACCGCGCCGACCTGATGCTCGCCTATGCGCACACGGTGCCGCGCGGGGCCGCGTCGATGCGCGTTCCGGACCCCGAACGCGACGGCGAGGAACGTTCGCTCGAGCTCGATCCGAGCAAGCCGGTCGTCGTGCAGGCGAAGGCGCTGTACGACAAGGCGCGCGCGCTCGACGATGGCCGCGCGATGGCCGAACGGCGCCTCGGCGAGGCCGAAGCGGAGCTGGCGACGCTGCAGCCGCTCGTCGACGCGCTGGCCACGATCCCGCCCGATGCCGGAGACCTCGTCGAGCGACTCGCGCCG